>JBIICO010000096.1:0-11535 GCA_044238855.1 Caulobacter sp. | reverse complement strand
GGGGATGATTAACTCATGAGCGCACAGCCGCCGGTCGCCATCATCATGGGCAGCCGCTCCGACTGGCCGACGATGAAGCACGCGGCCGACTACCTGGACACGCTGGGCGTGGCTTGGGAGGCCAAGGTCGTGTCGGCGCACCGCACCCCCGATCGCATGGTCGCCTTCGCCAAGGGGGCCAAGGCCGCGGGTATCAAGGTGATCATCGCCGGGGCCGGCGGCGCGGCGCACCTGCCGGGCATGACCGCCTCGATGACCGACCTGCCGGTGTTGGGCGTGCCGGTCGAAAGCAAGCTGCAGAACGGCCTCGATTCCCTGCTGTCGATCGTCCAGATGCCCGGCGGCATTCCGGTCGGCACCCTGGCGGTGGGCGTGGCCGGGGCCAAGAACGCCGGCCTGCTGGCGGCGCGGATCCTGGCGCTGGGCGACGAGGCGCTGGCCGAACGGGTCGCCGCCTACGCCGCGCGGCAGACGGCGTCGGTGGCCGAGACGGTCGAGGACTGATGAGCGTCGCCTTCCCCCTGCCGCCCGGCTCGACCATCGGCATCCTCGGCGGCGGCCAGCTGGGCCGCATGCTGTCGTTGGCCGCCGCGCGGCTGGGCCTGGACGTGGTGATCCTGACGCCCGACGAGGGATCGCCGGCCGCCCGGGTCTCCAAGCGGACCATCGTCGCGCCCTATGACGACCCCGACGCGCTGCGGGCGCTGGCCGACGCCAGCCACGTGGTGACCTACGAGTTCGAGAACGTGCCGGTCCAGGCGGTCGAGACGCTGCTCTCCTACGGCGCCCAATGCGCGCCGGGGACCGAGGCGCTGCGCACGGCCCAGGACCGCATCGCCGAGAAGACCTTCCTCAATGCCGCCGACGCCCCGACCGTGGCCTTCGCCCGGATCGACAGCGCCGCCGACATCGAGCAGGCCGCGCCCCGCCTGGGCCTGCCCGCGCTGCTGAAGACCCGGCGCGAGGGCTACGACGGCAAGGGCCAGTGCTGGGTCCGCGACCTTTCGGAGGCCCGCGACGCCTTCGCCGCCATCGGAAACTCGCCGGCCGTGCTGGAGGCCAGGGCCTCGTTCGTGCGCGAGCTGTCGATCATCGCCGCGCGCGGACGCAGCGGCGAGATCGCGTCATACCCGCTGTCGCAGAACCACCACGAGGGCGGCGTCCTGCGCACCACCTGGGCGCCCGCCGACGTGACCCCGGCGGTGACGGCCAAGGCCCAGGCCATCGCGGCCTCGGTGCTGACCCGGCTCGACTACGTCGGCGTGATGGGGATCGAGCTGTTCGACCTCGGTGACGGCAGGCTGCTCGTGAACGAGATCGCCCCCCGGGTGCACAACACCGGCCACTGGACCCAGGACGGCTGCGAGGTCGACCAGTTCGAGCTGCACATCCGCGCCGTGGCCGGCTGGCCGCTGGGCGACACCGCGCCCAAGGTCTCGGTCGAGATGACCAACCTGCTGGGCGACGAGGCCAACGACTGGCTGACGATCGCCGCCGAGCCGAACGCGCGCCTGCACCTCTACGGCAAGGGCGACCCGCGCCCGGGCCGCAAGATGGGGCATGTGAACCGCGTCGGCGTCACGCCGGGCGGTCAGGGCCCGGGTTCAACGAAGACCGCCTAGCCGAAACGCATCTTCCCCAGCGACGCCGCGATGTCCTTGGCGAAGTCCGACGGCTTGATGCCCGCCTTCCACTTCTCGAAGTCCATGACGTTCTGGATGCGGGCGTCGAGCGTCTCGAGCGCCGAGGCGCGGCCCGCCGTCAGGTCCTGCACCAGCGTGCCGATCAGGATGCCCGAGAGGATGGCCCGTTTGCTGTAGTGGTTCTCGTCGGTCGCCGTGTCGCCGGCCCAGCGCCACAGCAGGTCGGCGCTCTCCCACACCAGCCTCAGGGCCAGCGGCAGGTTGAACGGCAGGCTCAGAAAGCCGATCCAGCGGCGCAGGGCGGCCTGGTCCGGCGCGGCGGCGTCCAGCCGGGCGACGACGGCGGTGCGGATGCGTTCGCGGATCTTCAGGGAGCTCGGGTCGGGCAGGGCCGCCAGCGCCCGGGCGTCATGCCGGCGCGACAGCAGCGCAGCCAGGTCCCTGGCGCCGTTCGGAAACAGCAGATCGGCCTCAGGCGGAGTCAGCCCCACCGCCTTGGCCGCCCCCAGAAGGGTATCGCGGCCCCACCCGAGTCGCGGCGCGAGTCGCAGCGCCTCGTCCAGCACCTGCTGTTCAGTCTTGATGGCCCAGTCGTCCGGAGCGGTCATGGCGCTATTCTATACAAGGGGTTGGAGCCCGCGCCGATAGACTCTCGCGCATAGACAACGGCTTCCGCCTCTGCTATCTCGCGCGCCTCGCCACGGGAGCCCGTCTCCCGGGGCCAATCCATTTTTGAATTCGTCCGCCACGCCGCACGGCTAGCGGCGGGCCGTACGAAGGAGAGAGTCCCCTGGTTCAGATTTTTGTCCGCGACAACAACGTCGATCAGGCGCTCAAGGCCCTGAAGAAGAAGATGCAGCGCGAAGGCTCGTTCCGCGAGATGAAGCGCCACGTGCATTACGAAAAGCCGTCGGAAAAGCGCGCTCGCCAGAAGGCCGAAGCCGTCCGTCGCGCCCGCAAGCTGGCCCGCAAGCGCGCCCAGCGTGAAGGCCTGATCGCCGCGCCGAAGAAGCCCGCGCGTTAAGACAGGCTTCCGAGCCGAAATTCGAAAGGGCCGTCCGGGCGACCGGGCGGCCCTTTTGCTTTGGGGGTGGGGTGATCCCTATCCCTCCGCCCCGCGGATTTTCGCTATCAGGCCCTTGAGGTCCACCTTGCCCGTCGACAGCGCCCCCGCGCGGAAGGCGCGGCCGGCGATCCAGATCACCACGGCGACGGTGGCGGCCATCAGCAGCCCGGTGCCGGCCACTTCCCATAGCGGCGGCTCGGCGGCCGAGCGGGCGGTCATCAGGAAGGGCGTGAACGGCGGAAACCAGGACATGGCTTCGAGCATCGGCGCGTCGGGCCGGCGGATCGCCTGGGTCATGAAGACCATCGGGATCACCAGCAGCCCCATCACCGGACCCAGCAGCGTCTGCGCCTCGCGCGTGGTCTCGCAGAACGCCCCGACGGCCACGAAGATCGAGGCGTACAGCAGGTAGCCGCCGATCAGGTAGAAGGCGAAGTAGAAGATCAGCCCCTTGCCCAGCAGCACGGCGGCGATATCGGCCGCCACGGTCGGCTGGAAGCTGGCCAGCAGCGTCCCGCCCACACCGGCCCAGACGGCCAGCACGGTCAGGGTCACGCCCGCCACGCCCAGGATCTTGCCGAACATGATCTCGGCCGCCGACGCCGAGGCCAGCAACACCTCGAGCACCCGGTTCGACTTCTCCTCGATCACGCTGTTCAGCAGGATGCCGGCGCCGGTGAAGATCATCATCCACAGCAGGAAGGCCGAGCCGAGACCGACGATGCTGGGCAGGCGGTCGCGGAGGGAAACCGTGCCCCCGGCCTGAGCCTTGGGCGAATAGTCCCTGACCGTCGGCGACAGCGCCGCCAGCGTCTCCAGGTCGCCCTTCGACAGTCCCCGTCCCGCCAGGTAGCGGGCCTGCATCTCATCGCCCAGAGCCGCGCGGATCGCCTGTCGCGGACCCAGGTCGGTCAGCCGCTCGCTCCAGTAGTCGAAACTCACCTTGGACCCGGAGCCGCGCAGGATGACGACCGCCGTCGGCGCCTCGCCGCCCGGGAAGGCGGCTTGGCCGGACAGCCAGGCGCGGGCCTTGTCGGCATCGGCCGCCGCGTCGGCGAGCACCAGCCGTGGCGGTTTGCCGGCGCCGGGCCCCGAGCGCGGTTTTTCGCCCACGACGCGGGCGATCACCGCCTGGCCGTAGCCCTCGCCCGTGCGATCGACGACCGCCACGAGAGAGGCCGGCGACTTGCTCTCCAGCAGCGCCGGCGCGCTGATCGCCAGCCCGCCGACCACCGGCATCAGCAGCATCGAGAGCCAGAACCCGAAGGTGCGGACATAGGCGACGTACTCGCGCGCCGCGATCTTGAGCAGGCGGCTCATTGCGCGTCCTCTCCGCCGGTCAGGGTGATGAAGGCATCGTGCAGCGTCGGCTCCCGCAGCTCGAACCGGGAGATGTCGAGGTTCAGCGCAAAGGCCGCCTTCAGCGCGTCCTGCCCCGCCACGCCCTTGGCCAGGGCGGCGGTGAAGCGGCGATGTCCGTCCTCGGTCGTATCGGCATGCACGGCCCCGACGCCCGGCAGGGCCGCCACGGCGGCCTCGTCGAGCGCGCCTTCCAGCACCAGCGCGCGAGGGGCGTGCGCCCGGGCCTGCGCCACGGTCCCGTCGAAGACCTTCCGCCCCCTCGTCAGCAGCACGACGTGGTCGCACAGCCGCTCGGCGTGCTGCATCACATGGGTGGAGAACACGACTGTCGCGCCGCGCTCGGCCAGGCCGCGGATCACCGCTTCCAGCGCCTGCTGGTTGACCGGATCGAGGCCGCTGAACGGCTCGTCGAGGATCACCAGCTCGGGCTCATGGACGATGGCGCTGATCAGCTGGACCTTCTGGGCCATACCCTTGGACAAATGGCGGATCTGGCGCTTGGCGGCGTGGCCGAGGCCCTGCTGCTCCAGTAGCACGGCGGCGCGGCGCCGCCCCTCGGCCCGCGACAGGCCCTTCAGGCCGCCGAGGAAGGCGATGGCCTCGATCGGCGTCATGCGCCGGTACAGGCCACGCTCCTCGGGCAGGAAGCCGATCCGCTCGCGCACCGAGCGGCCGTCGGACGCGCCCAGCACGTCCAGCGTTCCGGCGGTCGGCTCGACCAGGCCGAGGATCATCCGGATGGTCGAGGTCTTCCCCGCGCCGTTCGGCCCCAGGAAGCCCAGAATCTTGCCCTTGCGGGCGGTGAAGGAGAGATCGTCCACGGCGGTGAAGTCGCCGTAGCGCTTGGTCACCCCGTCGAGCTGCAAAGCCGCGTCCATGCGATCCCCGAATCGAACTCTTCCGCTTCCTGGTCAGGACCCTGACGGGCGGAGGTTGAGAGAAGCTGAGCGCCGGCGCGAAATCAGTTCGCGGCGGCGCTGACCGCCGGCGCGGTCGCGGCGTCACGCACGAACAGGACCGCCTTCACGATCTCGTCCGCGTAGCCCAGGCCCAGCAGGGTCGCGTGCCCGGCGCCGTCGACATGCTGGATGTAGCCGTGCCGTGACGCCCGCGCCGGTCCGGTCTGAATCTTCTTCCAGGCTTCGCGGCCCGCCTCGGGACCGGCCGTCACGACCGCCACGGGAACACGCGGATCGAAGGGCGGCAGGGCCGCGGCCTGATCGGACGCCGCGCGCCACTGGACGACCTCGTTCGCGGCCCAGCGGTTGTGGGCGCCGCGGGCGAAGGCCCGACGCTTCTCGCCCGCGGCTTCCTCGGGCAGGCCGATGCGGTCGCCGAGCCACGGCGCCACCGGCTTGAACAGGCCGACCGACGCGCCCCAGCCGGCCGCCCGCGACGCCGCCACGAAGCCGGTGATGAACCGCTGCGCCTCGGGCAGCTTGGCCGTCTCCGGCGTCGCCGCGTCGACCAGCACCAGGCCGGCCACCTTGTCCGGATTGCGTCCGGCGAACAGCCGAGCATAGAGGCCGGCCATCGAGTGGCCGACGTAGATGTAGGGGCCGGGCTCGCCGGACGCCGCGACGAGCGTCTCGAAGTCGGAGGCCACGGCCAGACCGTCGCGCGGCGCGGGTCCGGGATCGGAACGGCCGAGCCCCGCGCGATCGTAGGCGCAGGAGCGGACGCCCTGCGCCGCCAGCTTCGCTTGCACCGCGCCCCAGTCGGCCGACAGCCCGAAAGCCCCGGCCTCGAACAGCACCACCGGCCCGGCGGCGCCCTCCGGACCGGCGCAGACCAGGTGCAGGGAGCGTCCCCCGATGTCGACCATGCGGCCGCGCATGGGCGTCTGGCTGGCTGCGGACATCAGGCCTCCGAGAGCGATGAAGAACAGGAGCGCGAGGGTCAGACCCGCCGCCCCCCGCCGGGCGAGCTTGAGCATCCCCCCAATCTAGTGAAGGAAGGCGGGACGGAAAGAGCGGGGAGGCCCAAATGCTGAGAATGATCCTGGGAATCGTCGTCGGCGTGATCGCCGGCTTCCTGACCATCGGCGTCATCGAGGCGGTCGGACATCAGCTGTATCCGGTGGCGACCAACGTCGACTTTCGGGACCGCGAGGCGGTGAAAGCGTTCATGGCCTCGATGCCGTTCGGCGGACTGACCTTCGTGGTCGCCGCCTGGATCGCCGGCGCCTATGTCGCGGCGGTCGTCGGGCTGGTCATCGGCGAGCGCAAGCGCATCGCCGGACTGGTCCCGTCGGGGCTGATCCTGCTGGCGACGGTCGCCAACCTGTTCATGCTGCCGCATCCCGGCTGGATGGGCGTCGTCGGCCTTTCGGGCATCCTGCTGGCCATGTGGCTGGCCGACGCCCTGTTCGCGAGAAAGACCTAGGCGCCCGGCGCGGTCGAAACGACCTCGCGGCTCGAGGCGTCGCTGGCGGCCTCGCCGGCCGAAGGCGCGGCGGGAGCGGCCGGCGCCGGCGCGGCCGGACGCAGGGTGAGCGGCGTACCCGCCGCGGCCGAGGGCTGGATGGTTACGGAGGTGCGGCCGCCGGCGACCGGCGCGATCACCGCGCGAATGCGGCCGTCGGCCTTGCCCGTCGCCTGGGCCAGCAGCACCGGCTTGTCGACCGCCGTCTCGCCCTTCTTGCGGGGACGCAGGCTCTCGGGCCACTCGGACACCTGGGCCACACGCACCTTTTTCGGGATGTAGGACGCCAGTTTCAGCGGCAGGTCATCGGCGGTCGCGAAGCTGCGGCCCATGAAGGCGGCCGGGTTCAGCGGACGTCCGTCATGACGGACCTCGAAATGCAGGTGCGAGCCGGTCGAGCGGCCGCTGTTGCCGACGTAGCCGACGATGGTCCCGGCGGCGATGGGCGCGCCGGCCTTCAGCGCGGCGGGGCGGCCGAGGTGGGCGTAGAGGGTGCTCAGTCCCCCGTCGTGGCGGACCTCGATGAAGCGGCCGTAGCCGCCGTCGACGCCGCTGCGCACCACGACGCCGGCCAGGGTGGCGCGCACGGGCGTGCCGGCAGGGGCGGCGATATCGACGCCCTCATGCAGGCGGCCGCCGGCCTCCCAGGGCATGCGGCGCAGGCCGAACGGCGAATTGACGGAGAAGCCCGCCAGCGGCTGGGCGAAGGCGAACTGGGCGGCCGCGTCGGCCACGGCGGTGGCGGCGTGCGTCACCTCGGCGGCGGGAACCGTCTCCCAGGTGGAGCGCTCCTTGTGGGCCGGCAGGCTCGCCTGCGCGCTGGCGACGGCGACGGACGCCATCAGGGCGGCGGCGACACCCACGCCCAGAAGCGGGGGAAAGCGACTTTCACGCTCAAGCAACTCGGAGAACAATGATCGGCCTCGTCAGTTTTGTCGAGCTATACGCACGGCGCGACGAGGTCTGACGCACCAGCTTCGACGTTCTCAGCAGGGAACTTGAGCCCGATATGCTGGCTCATCCTGGCGACAATATGTCCAGGAGCGCGGCGATGTACGCCCGCGAGTGTTAACATTCAACCCCAGAAACCCTGAATCATCTCAAGGAGATTCCGGATTTGTTGCTCCGCGAACGGAGCGACACGGCGAAGACTCAGGACTCCACGCGCCGCCGGCCCGTCAGCACAGGACCAGCATCACCAGGTTGCCGCCGCATCCATTAGGATGAACTGGTTGAAGACCGGTTTCACGAAGCAGAACCAGCCGTCGAACACGAACAATGGCGTCAGGGCCAGGTCGGTGACCATCCCGGCCGAACCAGGCGCCAGCCCCCAGTCCCGGGAAGACGAAGGCGATCCGTCGCCGGATCGCCGGCGGCTCACTTGACCGGGTGCCGGGCGTCCATGATGTCCATGGACAGCTGGGCCAGCCGGCGCAGCACGTCCACGTCGACGTCCTTCAGCCGGTTGATGTAGAGGCAGGCCTTGCCGGTCTTGTGTGCGCCGAGCCGGTCGAGCAGATCCTGCTCCTCCGCCACGCCGGTCAGCACGTACAGCACCATGTTGCCCTTGCGCGGCGAGAAGCCGATGCGCGGCCAGTCGCCGGTCGGACTGCGATAGCTGCCGTAGCCGACGATGCTCGGCCCCCACATCACCGGCGGCTGGCCGCTGACCTCGGCCAGCAGCTTGGCCACCACCTTGCCGTCCTCACGCCGCCCGGGATGCTCGACAGCCTCGAGGAAGTCGTCGACGGAGGCGTCGGTGGGCTTGGTCTTGGGTTCGGATGCCATGGTTGATCCATAAACGAGAACGGCCGCCATCCTGCGGGATGACGGCCGTCGAACGCTAGTCGTTTCGGAGAGAGCGCTACAGCCCCTTCACGATCCCCTCGACCATCTTCTTGGCGTCCGCGAACAGCATCATGGTGTTGTCGCGGAAGAAGAGCTCGTTCTCGACGCCGGCGTAGCCGCTGGCCATGCCGCGCTTCACGAACAGCACGGTGCGGGCCTTCTCGACGTCCAGGATCGGCATGCCGAAGATGGCGCTGGTCGGGTCGGTCTTGGCGGCCGGGTTGGTGACGTCGTTGGCGCCGATCACGAAGGCCACGTCGGCGGTCGGGAACTCGGCGTTGATGTCCTCCAACTCGAAGACCTCGTCGTAGGGCACGTTGGCCTCGGCCAGCAGCACGTTCATGTGGCCGGGCATGCGGCCGGCGACAGGGTGGATGGCGTACTTCACCTCCACGCCCTCTTCCTTCAGCTTGTCGGCCATTTCGCGCAGGGCGTGCTGGGCTTGGCTGACAGCCATGCCGTAGCCCGGGACGATGATCACCTTGCTGGCGTTCTTCATGATGAAGGCCGCGTCGTCGGCGCTGCCCTGTTTCACGGGGCGGGTCTCGACCTTGCCGCCGCCGGCCGCGGCCGCGTCGTCGGCGCCGAAGCCGCCCAGGATCACCGAGACGAAGCTGCGGTTCATCCCCTTGCACATGATGTAGCTGAGGATGGCGCCCGAGCTGCCGACGAGCGCGCCGGTGATGATCAGGGTCACGTTCTCGAGCGTGAAGCCCAGCGCCGCCGCCGCCCAGCCGGAATAGCTGTTCAGCATCGACACGACGACGGGCATGTCGGCGCCGCCGATCGGGATGATCAGGGTGATGCCGATCAGCAGGCTCAGCGCGAAGATGGCCCAGAAGGCCCAGATGGCCGTGCCGCCGCTCATCACCAGGATCACGGTCAGCACGACGATGCCGGCCAGGATGGCGAGGTTCAGCAGGTGGCGGGCGGGCAGAAGGATCGGCGCGCCGCTCATGTTGCCGTTCAGCTTCGCGAACGCGATCACCGAGCCGGTGAAGGTGATGGCGCCGATGGCCAGGCCGACGGCCAGTTCGATCAGCGACTGCAGGTGGATATGGCCGGTCGCCTCGTCAGCGATGCCGTAGGCGGCCGGGGTGTAGATGGCGGCGACGGCCACGAGACAGGCGGCCATGCCGACCAGGCTGTGGAAGGCGGCGACCAGCTGCGGCATCGAGGTCATGGCGACCTTGCGGGCGATGACCGCCCCGACGATGCCGCCGATGGCGACGCCGCCGGCGATCAGGCCGACGGTGATCAGGTCGAGCACGCCCTGACCCCAGAGGGTGGCGAGCGTCACGCCCACGGCGATGGCCATGCCGATCATGCCGTAGCGGTTGCCCGCCTGGCTGGTCGTCGGGCTGGACAGGCCGCGCAGGGCCAGGATGAAGAGCACGCCGGAAGCGATGTAGGCGAGCGCTGCGATGTTCGCGTTCATGATGTCATTTCCCCCGAACGCGCGCTCAATGGCCGCTCTTGCCCTTAGCGGGCTCTTTTTTCTTGTACATCGCCAGCATGCGCTGGGTGACCAGGAAGCCGCCGAAGATGTTCACGGCGGCGAAGGCGGCGGCGAGCGCGCCGGCCCCCTTCGACACCCAGACGTTGACGGGCGTGGCCGCGCCGCCGGCCAGTTCGCCGCCGCCGCCATGGGCGGCGGCGGCCAGCAGGGCCCCGACGATGATGACCGAAGAGATGGCGTTGGTGACGGCCATCAGCGGCGTGTGCAGGGCGGGCGTGACGCTCCAGACCACGTAGTAGCCCACGAAGATCGCGAGCACGAAGATGGCGAGGCGGAAGACGGTGGGATCGACGGCGTCCATCGAGTGACCTCTACTTCTTCTTCGGCGCGGCGGCCGGCTTGGCGGCGGCGGCTTTCGGTTTGGCGGCCGCCTTCGCGGCGGCTTTCGGAGCGGCGGCAGGCTTGGCGGCGGCCTTGGGCGCTACGGCCTTCGGAGCCGGAGCGGCCTTCGGCGCGGCGGCCGCGGCGGGAGCGGTCTTCAGCTGCTCGTGGACGATCGCGCCGTCCCGGGTGACCAGCGAGGCCTTGAGGATCTCGTCCTCCAGGTCCGGGGCCAGCTTGCCTTCCTTGTCCAGCAACAGGCCGGCGAAGGCCAGCAGGTTGCGGGCGTACAGGGCCGAGGCGTCGGTGGCGATGCGACCGGGCAGATTGGGCTTGCCGAGGATCTTCACGCCGTTGGCGGTCAGGGCGACCTCGCCCAGCTTGGCGCCCACGACATTGCCGCCCTGCTCGACGGCCAGGTCGACGATCACCGAGCCCGGCTTCATCGACGCGACCTGCTCGGCGCTGACCAGCTTCGGCGCCGGGCGGCCGGGGATCAGGGCGGTGGTGATGACGATGTCCTGCTTGGCGATGTGGCTGGAGACCAGCTCCGCCTGCTTGGCCTGGTACTCGGCCGACATCTCCTTGGCGTAGCCGCCGGAGGTCTGGGCGTTCTTGAACTCCTCGTCCTCGACGGCGAGGAACTTGGCGCCCAGCGACTCGACCTGCTCCTTGGTGGCCGGTCGCACGTCGGTGGCGGTCACGACCGCGCCCAGGCGGCGGGCGGTGGCGATGGCCTGCAGGCCCGCGACCCCGACGCCCATGATGAAGACCTTGGCGGCGGCGACGGTGCCGGCGGCGGTCATCATCATCGGCAGCGCCTTGCCGTAGGCCTCGGAGGCCTCGATCACGGCGCGGTAGCCGGCCAGGTTGGCCTGCGAGGACAAAACGTCCATGACCTGCGCGCGGGTGATCCGCGGCACGAACTCCATGGCGAACGCCGAGGCCTTGGCCTTGGCCAGCCCTTCGAGGGCGCCGCGTTCGTTGTAGGGATTGAGCGTGGCCAGCACGAAGGCGCCCGGCTTCAGGGCGGCGATCTCGTCCGCCTCGGGCGCGCGAACCTTGAAGACCACGTCGGCCTTGGCCAGCGCGTCCTTGAGGGTCTTGGCGATGGTGGCCCCGGCGGCGGCATAGTCCGCGTCCGGAATGGCGGCGGTGATTCCCGCGCCCGCTTCCACGGTGACCGTGAAGCCTTGGCCGATGAGTTTCTTCACCGTTTCCGGTGTCGCGGCGACGCGCGTTTCGCCGGCCCGGCGTTCCCTGGTGACAGCGACGACTGCCATGAAGCTCCCCTCTGGACACAGTTCGACTGTAGCGTCCTTTGGGGGTCTGTTTAGGGGATGATCTTGCCC
>JBIICO010000304.1:0-3329 GCA_044238855.1 Caulobacter sp. | reverse complement strand
CGCCATCGACCCTTCCTCCCGCCAGTCCTTGATCAGCTGGATGAAGGCGATCGGGCCCTTGCCGTAGGGGCCGTTGCGGGCGGCGAGGGGGGAGGGCTTGCCCTCGTTGTTGTAGTAGCCGGGGGTGCATTCCTCGGCGAACTTCTGGCGCTGTATGGCGCTGTCCATCACCTCCCGCACCCAGGCCGCTTCCGCCGCCTCGCTGGCCTCGACCCGCGCGATCTGCTCGCCGCGGCACTTCTCGACGATGTAGGCGGCGTGCTTGCTCTGCTCGTTGAGCATGTGCGGATAATTGGCGGTGAAGCCCGACTGGGTGTTGGAGAACACGAAGCAGTTGGGGAACCCGCGCACATGCATGCCGTGCAGGCTGGACACCCCGTCCTTCCACTTCTCGCTCAGCGTCAGGCCGTCGCGGCCGGTGACGTCGTAGCCGGCCCGGCGGGTGTAGCTGGTGCCGACCTCGAAGCCGGTCGCGAAGATCAGGCAGTCCAGCTCGTACTCGACGCCGTCGACGACCACGCCCTTCTCGGTGATCCGTTCGACGCCCCGGCCGTCGGTGTCGATCAGATGCACGTTGGGCCGGTTGAAGGTCGGCAGATACTCGTCGTGGAAGCAGGGCCGCTTGCAGAACTGGTTGTACCAGGGCTTCAGCGCCTCGGCCTTCTGGCGGTCGGCGACGACCTGGTCCACGCGGGCGCGGATCGCGTTCATCTTCTCGAAGTCGGCCAGCTGCAGCAGCTCGGCCGGGTCGCCCGGCCCCATCTCGCCCTTGGCGGCGCGGCGCGCGGCGGCCAGGCCCAGGTTGCGGATGATGTCGGTCCAGCCGTCGGCGACCAGATCCTCCTTCTGCCAGCCGCCGGACACCAGGACGTTGAAGTTGTCCATGCGGTGCTGCTGCCAGCCGGGCTCCAGGCTCCGCGCCCAGTCCGGGTCGGTCGGCCGGTTGTTGCGCACGTCGATCGACGAGGGCGTGCGCTGGAAGACGTGCAGCGATTTGGCGCTTTCGCCCAGGTGAGGCACGCACTGCACGGCGGTCGCGCCGGTGCCGATGATGCCGACCCGCTTGTCCTTCAGGCCGGTCAGCCCGCCCATCGGGCTGCCGCCGGTGTAGTCGTAGTCCCAGCGGCTGGTGTGGAAGGTGTGGCCCTTGAAGCTGTCCACGCCCGGGATGCCCGGCAGCTTGGGCCGGTGCAAGGGGCCGTTGGCCATGATCACGAACTTCGCCTTCATGGCGTCGCCGCGGTTGGTCCGGACGATCCAGCGGCCGGCCGCCTCGTCCCAGTCCAGCGCCGTGACCTCGGTCTGGAAGCAGACGTCCCGGTACAGGTCGAAGTGCTCGCCGATCATCCGGCAGTACTTCAGGATCTCGGGCGCCCGGGTGTATTTCTCGACCGGCATGTACCCGACCTCCTCCAGGAGGGGCAGGTAGACGTAGCTCTCGATGTCGCAGGCCGCGCCCGGGTAGCGGTTCCAGTACCAGGTGCCGCCGAAGTCGCCGCCCTTCTCGATCATGCGGATGCTGTCGATGCCGGCCTCGCGCAGGCGTGCGCCGGCCAGCAGGCCCCCGAAGCCGCCGCCGATCACCGCGACCTCGACCTCGTCGGTCAGCGGCTCGCGCGTGAAGCCCGGCGCGACGTACGGATCGTCGAGGTAGCGGGTGAAGTCGCCCTTCACCTCAACATACTGTTCGTTGCCGTCGGCGCGCAGCCGCTTGTCGCGCTCGGCGCGGTAACGGGCCCGCAGGGCCTGTGCGTCGATCGCGGCGTCCGGCGCGAGGGTCGCGGTGTCGGTCATGGGCGTTTCCGTTCTTGTATTTTTTGTACGCGTTCCAAAAAGTTTGCCGCGCTCCCCGGCGTCAGGTCAAGTCGCGGAGGCCGCGACCGTGCGAAGCGCCTCCATGCCCTTCATCCGGCGGGCCTGTTCCTCCGGATCCCAGCTGTGGCGCGGGCCGATGGTCAGGCCGCCGTCGACGACGATGTGCGTGCCGGTGACGAAGGCGGACATCGGGCTGGCCAGGTACAGGCAGGCCTGGGCGATATCGTCGCCGACCCCGACCTTGCGCACCGGCTGGGCCTGGGCGGCGTTGGCGCCCATCGCCTGGCGGATCATCTCGCGGCCGGCCGGGGCCATCGGCTCGCCGCTGGAGAAGATGTTGGTCACGATCAGGCCCGGGCAGATGGCGTTGACCCGGATGTCGTACTTGGCGAACTCGGCCGCCGCGCACTTGCTCAGGTGGATGACCCCCGCCTTGGCCGCCGAATAGGCCGGCGCGCCCGCCCCCGCCTGCAGCCCCGCCACGGAAGCGGTGTTGACGATGGCCCCGCCGCCACGCCCCTTCATGTGGGGCAGGGCGTAGCGCATCCCCAGCGCCACCGACCGCAGCAGCAGGTTCTGGCTGAAGTCCCAGGCCTCGCCGGTCATGGTCTCGATGCTGTTGCGCGAGCCGCCGGCCCCGGCGTTGTTGAACAGGATGTCGATGCCGCCGAAGGTCTGGCTGGCGATCTCCATGGCCACGGCGATGTCGTCCTCCTGAAGGACGTCGCAATGCTGGTAGCGGACCAGACCGGGATACGCGTCCTCGAGCGCCTGGCCCGCCTCGTCGTCGATGTCGGCGGCCAGAACCCGGGCGCCCTCGGCCACGAACAGCTCGACCGTCGCCCGCCCGATGCCCGACGCGGCGCCGGTGATGACGGCGACCTTGTCCTTCAGAATCTCAGCCATGTGTTTTCTCCCTTCTTCGAAGAATATCGCGCTGTCGCAACGGCAACAAACCCGAAGTTCGAAAAATCTCCACATGGCTGTTGTGGGGCGGGTTTGAACCGTCTCGCTCTTCCGAAATTCCGCCGCGTCGGCCGGGCGGAACATCGCCCCGCACTGGCCGTTCGACTATCGCCGCCGGTTCCGGCAAGAGAACCGTCGAGGGACGACAGCGGAGGATTCCGAAATGCGGTTTGCTTTGATCCTGCTCGGCGCGGCCACCCTGGCCGCCTGTGCGTCGTCGGGCGCCAGCGGCCCCAGCGAATACGAGACCCTGTCGCAGGAGTGCCGCGCCAACGGCGGCATCCTGAAGCCGATCCCCGGCGCGACCAGCACCAACGAGCGGGCCAACTACGCCTGCGAGATCCGCGACTCGACCCTGCCCAAGACCCCGGGCTAGTTGCGAACGGCCCGGCCGGCGTTTACTCCGGTCGGGCATCTCCAGGCAGCGGGCGGGCGGACTTGGCCTCGATCACCATCGACGATGTCGCCGCCCTGGCCGGGGTCTCCATCAAGACCGTCTCCCGGGTGATGAACCGCGAGCCGCACGTCCGCGCCGCAACGCGCGAGAA
>JBIICO010000095.1:0-11606 GCA_044238855.1 Caulobacter sp. | reverse complement strand
CGACGTCGAAGGCGATGCTCTTGCCGATGCTGCCGGGGCCGAGCACGCGGAGCAGGTCGTCGAGGCCGGTGACCGAGCGGCCGTCGGCGCCGACGATCAGGTCGCCCTGGGCCAGGCCGGCCTTCGCCGCCGGCCCGCCGGCGTCGACCGTGGCGACCCAGGCGGCGTAGGTCTGGGTCAGGCCCGCGGTCTTGCGGATCGTCGGCGGCACGGGCGTCTGCTGGGCGACCACGCCGATGGAGCCGCGCTGGACGAAGCCATGGCGCAGGATCTCGCTCATCACGAACGCGGCGGTGTTGGCGGCGACCGCGAAGCAGAGGCCCTGGGCGCCGGCGATCACAGCGGTGGCGATGCCGACCACCTCGCCCGCCGAGTTGACCAGCGGGCCGCCGCTGTTGCCGGGGTTCAGCGCGGCGTCGGTCTGGATCAGGTCCTCGATCAGCCGGCCCCGCTCGCCCCGGATCGACCGGCCCAGGGCGCTGACCACGCCGGTGGTCACCGTCGCCTCGAAGCCCAGCGGCGCCCCGATGGCGATCACCAGCTGGCCCCGGCGCAGCCGCTTGGAATCGCCCAGCCGGGCCACCGGCGTGCGGATCGCCTGCTCGAGCTTGAGCACCGCGATGTCGGTGTCGGCATCCTCGCCCACGGGCCGGGCCGACAGGCCCCGCCCATCGGCGGTGATGATCGAGAAACGGCTGACCCCGGCGATCACGTGGCGGTTGGTCAGGATCAGCCCGTCGTTGCTGACGAAGAAGCCCGAGCCCTCGCCCGCGATGTAGCCGTCCGGGACCATCGGGATGACGCGGACCACGGCCGGGCCGACCACCTCGACCGCGCGGACCACGGCGTCGCTGTAGGCGTCGAGCAGGTCCCGCTCGGCCGAGGGCTCAACGGGCTGCGCCTCGCCTGGATCGAACACGAACAGGGCGTCGGCGGGATAGTTGAATGTCGCGGGCGGGCGGCGGCGCGGGCGTCGCGCCTGTGCGAACAGCTGATACTTGCGCCCCTTGAGCATCCCCGGCCCCCGCCCTCGAATGGTTAACGAGAGCACGGGTCGATGACGGTTGGAAGGGGTGGTCGCTCACAAGGAGAGTCGTTGCTTGGTTCGAGACGCCGGCCGGAGGGCCGGCTCCTCACCACGACGAACTTTCTTGCAGCTCAACTGGCCCCGGACTTGATACGGGGCTCGAAGGACGCAACCCGCCTCAGCCGACGATCGCCCGCGCCCGCCGCTCGTCCTCGCGGATCTGTTCGACCATCTCGTCGATGGAGGCGAACTTCTCCTCCGGGCGCAGGAAGGCGACCAGGGCCGTTTCGATGACCTGGCCGTAGAGGTCCTCGTCGAAGTCGAACAGCCAGACTTCCAGCCGGGTCTCGACCTCGCCCGTGGTCGGGTTGTTGCCGATGTTGGCGACGCCGGGGACGACGCGGCCGTCGGGCAGCCGGGTGCGGGTGGCGTAGACGCCCAGGCGCGGCACGACGTAGTCGGCCATGAAGACATTGGCGGTCGGGAAGCCCAGCTGACGACCCAGCTGCTGGCCGCGGCGCACCACGCCCTCGATGGCGAAGGGCTGGCCCAGGATGTGGGCGGCGTCCTGCGGACGCCCCTCGCGCAGGGCCTCGCGGACGGCGGTGGAGCTGTACTTCTCGGCCCCCTCGCCCACCGCCTCGGCGACCGAGACCGAGAAGCCGAACGCCTCGCCATAGGCGCGCATCAGGTCCGGGCTGCCGGTGCGGCCCTTGCCGAACGAGATGTCGAAGCCGACGGCGACGTGGCGCACGCCCAGCCCCTCGTGCAGCACGACGCGGGCGAAATCGCGGTCTGTGAAGTTCGCCATCTCGAAGTCGAACGGCAGGACGTAGAACCGGTCCACGCCCATCGCCTCCAGCGCGCGGGCCTGCTGGTCGGTGGTCATCAGCCGGAAGGCCGGCTCGTCCGGCTGGAACAGCCGGCGCGGGTGCGGGTCGAAGCTGATCACCCCCACCGGCACGCCGAGCCGCTGGCCCGCCGCGACGGCGCCGGCGATCACCTCACGATGGCCCAGATGCACGCCGTCGAAGTTGCCGAGCGCCACCGAGGCGCCGCGATCCTCCGCCGGGAGGTTCTTCCAGCCGTGGACGATGCGCAGGCTCACGACTTGCGCGGCGCCATGATCAGGGCCTCGCCGTCGAGAACGGTCTTGCCGTTCACGGTGCAAACGGTCGACAGGGTCACGCGGGCCTTGTCCGGGTCCAGCGCGGTGATGGTGGCGGTGACCGTCACCTCGTCGCCGATCTTCACCGGGCGCTTGAAGCTGAGCGACTGGCCCAGATAGATCGCGCCCGGCCCGGGCAGCTTGCCGGCGATCAGGGCCGAGATGTAGGCGGCTGACAGCATGCCGTGGGCGATGCGGGTCTTGAACTGGGTCGTGGCCGCGAAGGCCTCGTCCAGGTGGACCGGGTTATGATCGCCGCTGACGTCGGCGAAGCCCTGGATGGCCGCCTCGTCGACGACGCGGGTCAGCTGCGCCGACTGGCCGACGCTGAGGTCTTCGAAAAACAGGCCCGACATCGCGCGCTCCTTCTTGTTGTGGCTGCTGTCTACCAGACCAGATCCGCCATGGCGTAGCGGGCTTTCACGCCTTCCGACGCCAGCAGAGCGTCGACGCCGGCGGCCGACAGCCTGCCGTCCGGGCCCAGCGCCGCCTCGCCGTGGATGCCCTTGGCGACGAAAAGGCAGTCCAGGCCCTGGTTCTCCGCGCCCTGGACGTCGGTGTGCACGCCGTCGCCGATGCACAGCACCCGTCGGCGGTCGACCTCACGGCCCAGCAGCCTGGCGGCCTCGACCATGCAGAGATCGTAGATCGGGGCGTAGGGTTTGCCGGCCATCAGCACCTCGCCGCCGAGCTCGGCGTAGAGGTCGGCGACGGCGCCGCCGCAATAGATCAGCCGGTCGCCGCGCTGCACGACCCGGTCGGGGTTGGCGCAGATCATGGCCAGGCCGCGCGCCGCCGGACCGGCCAGGCGTTCGCGGTAGTCCTCCGGGGTCTCGACCTCATCGTCGTAGGGACCGGTGATCGAGATGAAGGCGGCGTTGTCCGGATCGCTGAACGCGAGGTCCAGACCGTCGTAGAGCGGCCAGTCGCGGTCAGGCCCGATCTTCCAGACCGGCCCCGGCGCGCGCTCTGACAGCAGCGCGCGGGTGGCGTCTCCGGAGGTTATGAAAGCCGTCCAGGCGTCGCGCGGCACGCCGAGCGCGTCGAGTTGGGCTACCACGTCGTGCGCCGGGCGCGGGGAGTTGGAGATCAGCACGACCGGCCCCTTCTCCGCCCGGAACCGGGCCAGCGCGGCGCAGGCCTCCGGGAAACTTTCGCGGCCATTGTGGATCACGCCCCAGACGTCGCTGAACAGGACGTCGTAGTCATCGGCGAGCTCGGCGAGGCCGGAAGGAAGCGCGGTCATGAGGGGAGGCGCTAACCGGTGGGACGTGGGGCGTCAACGGCGCGTCCTTCGAGACGCTCGCCCGAGGCTCGCTCCTGAGGGTGACGAAGGCGGGTTGGCTTCAACAAACGTCGTCATGGTGAGGCGCGGCGAGGCCGCATCTCGAACCACGCATCAGCTCGCGTCGTGGAAGATCACCCCCAACACCCGCCGTCGGCCCGAGCGCACCTCGGACACGCCGTGGCGCAGGATACGCCGGTGGACGCCGCGCGCGCCCTGATGTGGTCGCTCCCGAACCGCGAAGATCACGCCCTGCCCCTTCGTCAGCGGCACGACCTGGGGCGCGGACTGCTGGCGCGGGCGCTGCTCGACCAGCACGAACTCGCCGCCCTCGAAGTCGAGGCCGGGCTCGTCCAGCAGGAAGGCGGCCTGCAGCGGGAAGACGTGCTCGCCGTAGAGGTCTTGGTGGAGGCAGTTGTAGTCGCCGGGCCCGTACGTCAGCAGCAGCGGGGTCGGCCGCTGCTGGCCGGCGGTATGGCCGCGGGCGATCATCCGCTCCAGCGTGTCCGGGAAGAGGCGGTCGCCGACCAGCCGTTGCATCCAGCGGTTCGCCACCCAGGCCAGTGGCGGGTACAGCGTCTCGCGCAGGGTCTGGACCGGGTCCGGCAGCGGGTAGCTGAAGTAGCGGTACTCGCCCTGGCCGAACCCGTGACGGGCCATGACGACACGGCCTCGGAAGCCGACGTCCTGGTCGTACAGGTTCGCCAGCGCCGCGCAATCGGCGTCGTCGAGCACGGGCCCGGTCAGGGCCCAGCCCCGGGCGTCGAGGTCGGCGGCGATACGCTTCCAGTCGAGGTCGGCGAGGTTCACGCGAGGGCTCCCTTGGCAATGGGAGCGTCCTCGCACGGGGTCAGCCGCGGCGCATTCCGAAGCTTGCGGTCGATGCGTCCTTCGCGGCGCTCGCTTGAGGAGCCGGCCCTCAGGCCGGCGTCTCGCCCCCCTACTTCGCCGCCGTCCACTTCCCCATCCACGCCTCGACCGTCGCGTACCACTGGACGGAGTTCTGGGGCTTGAGCACCCAGTGGTTCTCGTCCGGGAAATGGAGGTACTGGGTCGGGACGTTCATGCGCTGGTTGGCGGTGTAGGCGCCGATGCCCTGGTCCAGCGGCACGCGGTAGTCGCGGGCGCCGTGGATGACCAGCATCGGGGTCTTCCAGTCCTTCACATGGACGGCCGGGTTGAAGCGGTCGACGTCCTCCGGCGAGGTCCAGGAGACGCCGTACTGCTCCTCGGCGAAGTTGGGGATGTCGCTGGCGTAGGCGAAACCGCGGGTGTCGAACAGGCCGGCGTGGTTGACCAGGCACTTCCACGGGCTCTGCCACTGGCTGGCGATCCAGGCGACCATGTAGCCGCCGTAGGAACCGCCCAGCGCGCAGGCGCGGTCGCCGTCGAGCCAGTCGTACTTGCCGAGCGCGTAGCTCCAGCCCTTCTGCAGGTCTTCCAGCGGGCGGTCGCCCCAGTGCTTGACGATCGACTGTGCGAAGGGCGTTCCGTAGCCCTGTGAACCGTGGAAATCGACCATCACCACCGCATAGCCCATGCCGGCCCAGACCTGCGGGTTCCAGCGGTAGGACCAGGCGTTGCCGAAGCTGCCGTGCGGGCCGCCGTGGATGAGGTAGGCCACGGGGTACTTCTTCCCGGGCTGCCAGCCGGTCGGCTTGACGATGTAGCCGTAGACCTTTTCGCCGTTCCAGCCGGCGAAGCTGAACTGCTCGGCCTCCGACATCGGGGTGTCGGCCATGGCTGCTTTGGCGACCTCGGTCAGCTGGCGCGTCTGGCCGCCGGAGAGGGCATAGACCTGGCCGGGCGAGGTCAGGCTGTCGCGGACGTAGACGGTCGTGTCGCCGGCGACGTCGAAGGCGCCGACCGCGCCGTCGGAAACGACGTCGACCGACTTGCCCGTGGCGACATCGACCGCCAGCAGCTCGACCTGGCCGACGCTCGGCGTGGTCAGGTAGAGGGTGCGGCCGTCGGACGACCAGGCCAGGCCCTGCACCGAGACGTCGAGCGTCGGTGCGACCTCGCGGGTGGCGCCGGTCTTCAGGTCGCGGACCATGATCGCCGACCGCTGGGCGATCATCACCGGCGTACCCTCCGCCACCCAGGCCAGGAAGCGGCCGTCCGGTGACAGGGTCGGGCGGCTGTCCGAGGTCTTGCTGTCGGGCGCCAGCCGCGTCGGCGCGGCCGAGCCGTCGGCCGGCACGGCGTACAGGCTGGCGATCGGCCCGGCGCCGCCGGACGCGCCGGACGGCAGGGCGCTGAACCACACCGTCTTGCCGTCCCTGCTGACCGCGAAGCCGTCGGCGTCGCTCCGGATCCCCTTCATCAGCGCGCGGGCGTCGGCCGGGGCGCCGGGACCGTCGAGGCGGACCGTGAACAGGCCGGCGAACTGGTCGTCCTCGTAGTGGTCGAAGGCGCGCGGCAGGGCCCCGTCGACGAAAGTCTGGCCGCTGGCCTTTTCCTTGGCCTTGGCGTCGGTGCGCTCCCTGGTGCAGGCCAGGTCCGCGCAGTCCGGATAGACGTCCAGTCCGACGACCAGCGACCGGCCGTCCTCGGCCAGGCGGTAGGCGCCGACGTCGAGCGGCAGGGCGGTGATCTGGGCCTTGCCGGTCTTGTCGGCCGCGACGCGCCAGACCTGCTGGCTGCCGCTCTTGCCGGACAGGAAGTAGAGCCACCGGCCATCGGCCGACCAGCGCGGCGCGGTCGGGGCCTTCTCGTCAGCGCTCAGCAGGACCGGCTTGGCGCCGGCGGTCTTGCGGTCGAGCAGCCAGAGCGCGTTGATGCCCTTGTTGCCGTCCCAGTCGGTGGTGCGCAGGTTCCAGACCACATAGCGGCCGTCCGGCGATACGCGCGGATCGCTGGCCCGCTCCTGTGTGGCGAGGTCCTTGGCGGTGAACGGCCGCGCCTCGACGGCGACGGGCAGCAGGCAGGCGAGCGCCAGGCCCGCGGCGAGAATGGTGCGCATGGAGAGCGGTGCCCCTCGAACAGATGTGGCGGCACGCTAGGGGGCGGGGCGGCGGCGATCAATCCTCTGCTTCCCCAGACCTGTCTCCGTCATCCTCGCGCTTGGCGTACGAAGATGACGAAGCTCTGGGGGGCGCCGGCGCCTAGTAGCCGACCGCGCGGCGCATCTGGCTGCGCATGAAGTCGGCCGGCGGGTCGGTCTCGGCCAGCACGGCGTCGCGGATCGCGCGGGGCTCGCCGAACAGGTGGCCCTGTCCGAAGGCGATGTCGAGGTCGAGGATGTCGACGATCTGGCGCTCGCTCTCGACCTTCTCGACAATCACCTCGACGCCGTAGCGGCGGGTCAGGCGGGCGAAGTCGCTGGCGTGCAGGTCCGGCAGCGAGCGGATGACCAGGCGACCCTCGCTGTCCTCCAGTTGCTCCAGCAACATCTGGGCGCCGATCTTCACGAACTTGACGTCCGCGCGGCTGAGGTCCTGGAAGTCGAGATCCAGGTCCACGACCTTGTCCAGGCTGAAGCGGAAGCCGAGGTCCGCCAGGCGCGCCATGTGCCGCGCCTCGACCGCGCCGCGGCGCGAGAAGGCCGACTGGCCCAGCTCGAAGATCAGCGAACCGGCCATGTCCTTGTTGGCGGACAGGAATTCGAGGAACTGCGGGAAGAAGCTCTCGTCGGCCAGGCTGGCCAGCGAGATGTTGCAGAAGATGCCGACCTTGCGGTCCTGCTTGGCCAGCCGGCGCACGATCTGCACGCAGCGGAACAGCAGCAGGTTGTCGATCGCCGCGACCAGCCCCTCGGGCTCGGCCACCGCCAGGTACTCGGCCGGCATCATCACCCGGCCGCTGTCGTCGCGCAGGCGCGAGAAGCTTTCGTAGAAGACCGTCCGGCGCTGCGGCAGCGACACGACCGGCTGCAGGTAGAGGTCGACGCGGTTGTCGGCCAGGGCGGCCTTGATGGTGTCGAGCAGCGCCTCGCCCTGCGGCGAGCGGCCGAAGGCATGGCCGGGGGCGGCGGCGACGCGGCTGGACAGCTGCGCCTCCATCTTCTCCGCCATGCGCTGGACCGCGTCCTCTAGCATGTGGACTTCGCTCGACAGCTCCTCGGAACGGCGCAGGGCGTCGTCGGTCACCGTCTCGACCACCTCGGTCAGGCGGGCGTCGATCTTCTCCAGCTGCTGGGCGAGGATCAGGTTGGCTTCGCGGATGGCGCCCATCTCGCCGCGCAGGGCGGACAGGTCGAGGCCGCGCGCCACCATCAGGTAGGTCACGCCGAGCAGGCCCATGGCCGCCACGAAGCCGGCGAGACCCGCACCCCAGCCGCCGCCGCCCCGCCAGACGACGAGGGCGAGCATGAGCGCCAGGCACACAAACGAGGCGCCGATCAGAATTTGAGTGAGACGCCGCATCAGCACCCGCCCTACGAATCGTCCGTGATTATCGGCCGCGGATCATCATGGTGTCGATTGTCTTAACGCCGCATGTCCGCGACGCCGCCTTCCGTATCATCGACAGCGCCCTATCTGAATGATAGTCACTCGCAAATTCAAAGTCGGGCAGTCGGACTCCTAGCGTTGACCCATACAAATCCAGACCCCTCCGCACGCTTCCTCAGCGAAGGCGAGCCGGGCGATCGCGGCGTGATCGTGCGCGTGCACCCTCACGAAGACGCTCGCGGCGCGCTGACCGTCGAGGAGTTGGAGCGGCGCCTGCTGGAACTGGGCTTCGTCGAGGGCGCGGCGGTCGAGGTGCTGCACCAGGGCCTGATCGGGCGCGATCCGATGGCGGTGAAGCTGGACGACATGCGAGTGGCTCTCCGCCGCCGCGAGGCGCAGGCCATCGAAGTGACGTTCGAGGAGGCCGCGCGATGACCGACGCCGTTCTGACGCCGGCGCGCATGGCGCTGGTCGGCAACCCCAACACCGGCAAGACCGCGCTGTTCAACGCCCTGACCGGCGCCCGCCAGAAGGTCGCCAACTACGCCGGCGTCACCGTCGAGCGGAAGGAAGGCGTGCTGACCTCGCCGACCGGCCGCGTCATCCATGTCCTCGACCTGCCCGGCACCTATTCCTTGCGCGCCCGCAGCCCCGACGAGGCCGTCACCCGCGACGCCGTGCTCGGCAAGCTGGCCGGCGAGGAAGCGCCCGACGCCATCATCTGCGTGGCCGACGCCACCAACCTGCGGCTCGTGCTGCGGCTGGCCCTGGAGCTGAAGCAGGTCGGCCGGCCGTTCGTGCTGGCGCTGAACATGTACGACATCGCTCAGCGGCAGGGCCTGCGCATCGACCTCGAAGGCCTTTCCCAGGCCATCGGCGCGCCGATCGTCACGACCGTGGCCACCCGCAAGCGCGGCATCGACGACCTGATCGCCAAGGCCGAGGAGGTCGCCGCGACCATCCCGGCTAGCGAGAACACCTGGCACGAGCCGAGCGCGGCCGAGATCCGCGCCGCCCACGCCGAGTCCCAGCGCATCCTGAAGGCCTACGTCCGTCCGCCCGAGCGGCCGGACACCTGGACCGCCAGGATCGACAAGGTGCTGCTGCAACCGGTCGCCGGCCTGCTGATCCTGTCGGCGATCATGTTCGTGATCTTCCAGGCCGTGTTCACCTGGGCGACGCCGGCGGCGGACCTGATCGACGCTGGCTTCGTCTGGCTGGGCGGCGTCGTCGGGCAAGTGCTGGGCGAGGGCCTGCTGCACAGCCTCATCGTCGACGGCCTGATCGCGGGCGTCGGCAGCGTGCTGGTCTTCCTGCCGCAGATCATGGTCGTGTTCTTCTTCATCCTCCTGCTCGAGGACAGCGGCTACATGGCCCGCGCGGCCTTCCTGCTGGACCGGCTGATGGGAGTCGCGGGCCTGCACGGCCGGGCCTTCATCCCGCTGCTGTCGAGCCACGCCTGCGCCATCCCGGGCATCATGTCGGCCCGGGTGATCGACCAGAAGCACGACCGCCTGACCACGATCCTGATCGCGCCGCTGATGACCTGCTCGGCGCGCCTGCCGGTCTACACCCTGATCATCGGCGCCCTCATCCCCAACCAGACCGTCTGGGGCTTCGCCAGCCTGCAGGGGCTGGTCATGTTCGGCCTCTACGCCACGGGCCTGATCTCCGGACTGGTCGTCGCCTTCGTCATCCGCAAGCTGTTCTGGAGGACCGCTTCGGAGCCTTTCATGATGGAGATGCCGACCTACAAGATGCCCGACGCCCGCAACGTGCTCCTGAACCTTTGGCAGCGCGTGGTGATCTTCATGAACCGGGCGGGCCGGATCATCCTGCCGCTGATGGTGCTGGTCTGGGTGCTGTCGACCTTCCCCTACCCGCCCGAGGGCGCGACGGGGCCGGCCATCGACTACAGCTTCGCGGGCATGATCGGCCACGCCATCGAGCCGCTGCTCGCGCCGATCGGCTTCAACTGGCAGATGTCGATCGCCCTGGTGCCGGGCATGGCCGCCCGCGAGGTCGCCGTGGCCGCGCTGGGCACGGTCTACGCGGTGGGAGGCGAAAACGTCGAGGCAGGCCTCTCCGGCATCCTGGCGGCGCAGTGGTCGCTGGCCTCGGGCCTCGCATTCCTGGCCTGGTACGTTTTCGCCCCGCAATGCGTGGCGACCCTGGGCGTGGTGAAGCGCGAGACCAACGGCTGGCTGTGGCCGAGCGTGATGTTCGTCTACATGTTCACGCTGGCCTACCTGGCCGCGTTCGCCACCTACCGGACGGCGGTGGCGCTGGGCTGGGGGTGAAGGCCCCCGCTGGCCGGACATAAGAAGGGCCGGAGCGGCTGCCCGCCGCTCCGGCCTTTTCTCGTTCTTGGCTGAACGCCTATCGCGTCGGGACGGGCGTCTCGCCACGATAGTCGTAGAAGCCGCGCTGGGTCTTGCGGCCCAGCCAGCCCGCCTCGACGTACTTCACCAGCAGCGGGCACGGGCGGTACTTGCTGTCCGCCAGGCCTTCGTAGAGCACGTTCATGATGCTCAGCACGGTGTCCAGGCCGATGAAGTCGCCCAGCTCGAGCGGCCCCATTGGATGGTTGGCGCCCAGCTTCATGGCGGTGTCGATCGACTCCACCGTGCCGACGCCCTCGTACAGGGTGTAGATCGCCTCGTTGATCATCGGCACCAGCACGCGGTTGACGATGAAGGCGGGGAAGTCCTCGGCGTTCGTCGTGGTCTTGCCCAGCGAGCGGGCGAAGGTCACGGCGCGCTCGTAGGTCGCCGCGTCGGTGGCGATGCCCCGGATCACCTCAACCAGCTTCATCAGCGGGACGGGGTTCATGAAGTGCAGGCCGATGAACCGCTCCGGCCGGTCGGTGGTCGAGGCCAGGCGCGTGATCGAGATCGACGAGGTGTTCGACGCCAGCAGCGTCTCGGCCTTCAGGTGCGGCTGCAGTTCGCGGAAGATCGACTTCTTGATCTCCTCGTTCTCGGTCGCCGCCTCGATCGCGAGGTCTGTCTGGCCGATCAGCGAGATGTTGGCCGCGGGCTTGATGCGGCCGAGGGCGGCCTTCATCGCGGCGTCGTCGATGATCCCGCGTCCGACCTGGCGGACGAGGTTGTGCTCGATGGTCGAGAGGCCCGCGTCGATGCGGTCCTGGCCGAGGTCGTGCAGGTAGACGTCGTAGCCGGCCAGCGCACAGACGTGCGCGATGCCCGATCCCATCTGACCGGCGCCGATGACGCCGACCGACTTGATATCCGCCATGAAGTCTCGCCCTTGACGTCGGCGCGGTGATTTCCGGGGAGGATCCGCGCCGTCTCTCTTCTTGTGGCGCGCTTTCTAGCACGAGAGTCCGCGACCCCGCCAAGGCCTTTGCTGCGATGCAGCGCGACGAGAACCACCTTGAGCTGTCTATTATTGCCCAGATATCGTGGGCGGTGGTCTCATGCCCGTCGTTCAGGGCGGAGTTGCGTAGGCGGCATGTCTCACGAACACGGCGCGACCTTCATGGCTCTCTCGGTAGCGGTCGCCACCTGCGGATCGTGGACGGGACTGGACCTGTTCCGGCGCGTGCGCGCCAACCACGGGCGGGCGCGGGTCGGCTGGCTCGCCGCGGCGGCGCTGGCGATGGGGCTGAGCATCTGGTCGATGCACTTCGTGGCCATGCTCGGCTTCGACCCTGGCGTCCCGGTCCGCTACGATCCCGGCGTCACCCTGATGTCGCTGGCGATGGCGATC
>JBIICO010000303.1:0-3335 GCA_044238855.1 Caulobacter sp. | reverse complement strand
CACGCTCTCGTACAGGCAGTTGTGGAAGTAGTAGAACTCGAGGTTCTTGAACTCGGTCCGGGCAGCGCTGAACAGCTCCTCGCAGAGCTTGATGTGGCTGTCCATCGAGCCGCCGATGTCGAAGAAGATCAGCACCTTGATCTTGTTGCGGCGCTCCGGCCGCATCGTGATGTCGAGGTAGCCCTTCCGCGAGGTGTTCTTGATCGTGCCGTCGAGGTCCAGCTCGTCCGGCGCGCCCTCGCGGGCGAACTTCCGCAGCCGGCGCAGGGCCACCTTGATGTTGCGGGTGCCCAGCTCGACGCTGTCGTCGAGGTTCTTGTACTCGCGCTTGTCCCAGACCTTGACGGCCTTGCCGTGCCGGCCCTTGTCCTGGCCGATGCGCACGCCTTCTGGATTGTAGCCGTTGGCGCCGAACGGGCTGGTGCCGCCGGTGCCGATCATTTTGTTGCCGCCCTCGTGGCGCTTCTTCTGCTCGGCGAGACGCTCCTGGAGCGTCTTCATCAGCTCGTCGAAGCCGCCCATGGCCTCGATCGCCGCCTTCTCCTCGTCGGTCAGGAACTTCTCGGTCAGCAGCTTCAGCCACTCGGCCGGGATTTCGGCGGTCACGTCCTCGCCCAGGTTCTCCAGGCCCTTGAAGACATGGCCGAACACCCGGTCGAACTTGTCGAGGTTCTTCTCGTCCTTCACCAGCGCCGAGCGCGACAGGAAGTAGAAGTCCTCCACGGACCGGTCGATGACGTCCTTGTCGAGCGCCTCCATGAGCATGAGGTACTCCTTCAGCGTCACGGGCACCTTCGCCTCGCGGAGCTCTGTGAAGAAGCGCATGAACATGGGCGGTCTCGTCGGCGTTTCGAACGGTCGTTTGACGAAGGATGGGGGCCGGGGCCGCCGTTGTCCAGCCCGCCGTTCGGCCCCCTACAGCTGCCCTTGCGGAACCGGATCGCCGTTCCGGGTGACCCCGGACATCTCGTAGAGCGTCAGGGTCAGATAGATCTCGTTCAGCGTCTGGGCGACCAGCGCCGTGACCCTGGCGTCCTTGCCGACGGAGGTGGTCTCGTGCGTCACGGCCCATTCACGGGCGTCGATGGCGCTGACGTTGGTGGTGATGAACCCGCCGCCGTTCGTCGCCTGGAAGGTGTAGGCCGGCAGCGCCAGCTTCAGCTTCCAGACCAGCGGCGCTCCCGCCTTGCCGACCGGACCGGCGCCGGGGTGAGCGGACCGCAGCGCCGCAACGGTCGCCTGGGCCCGGTCTTCGGCGGCGCCGGTCCCGCCGGCGCGGGAGGCGCTCAGTCGCCGGGTGACGTCGCCGCCGCCTGTGATGCAGGCGACAGTGTCCTCGCGATGCTCGCCCGCGCCGATCTCGATGCGGTCGCCGGCGGCGTCCTGGTCGAAGTAGCAGAGCAGCCTGCTCGGTCGATGCAGCACGCGCGGCGTGTCGTCCTCGGTGACGTTCAGGAACAGGTCCGGCGCGCCGGTCGCGGCGATCATGGCGTCGCCTCGGGCCCGGGCCGCCGCGATCTGCTCGACCGTCGGCGGGGCCTTGGCCTTGGGCCGCGCCGCCTCGGCGGCGAGCGGAAGCAGGACGAGGCCGGCGGCGGTCAGGCCGGCCAGGGCGGAGCGAGGACGCATGGGACGCTCTCCGGGAAACGCAACGCCACGAAGGCTCCGCCCAAACCGGCGACCGGTCCAGTGCGCGCCTCGTCGCAGGGCCGTCAGGTGGTCGAGGCGGGAACCGCCGGGGCCGCCGGGGGCGGGGGCGGCGGAGCGTCCACTGGCGGCTCGCCGGCCAGTCGCATCACGGCCGCGCCCAGCTTGATCTCGGCGATCAGATCGGCGGTGACCGAGTCCGCCAGGGGCGAGGTGACGCGCTGGGCGATCACCCATTCGCCGATCACCACGGCCGAGGACCGGGTGTAAACGTCGCGACCGTCGATCTTTCCCTGCATCCGGACGGTGACGGGCTTGGGCAGGCCGACGTCCGCGCCCGCGGACACGTTCAGGCTCATGCCGGTGTAGGGCTTCAGCTTCTTGATGTGCAGCTTCATCGCCTCGATCGAGTTGTCCACGACCTGTTGCGCCGTCGGCTGCCGCGGATAGCGGGTGGCGTACATCGTGATCGCGATGTTCAGCAGCCGGGAGCCGCAGCTGATGTCCTCGCCGCGCGCGGAGCCGGGAAAGATGTGCAGGCCGCCGTCGGCTTCGCCGCTTAGCGCGCAGACCAGTCCGCTGCCCTTGTGACGGACCGCGGGAGCCTTGCCGTCCTCGATCGCTTCGAACACGTCGCCCAGGCCGGTGCGCTGGAGCAGGGCCTCGGCCTCGGCCTTCGCGGCCGCGATCTCCTCCGGCGTGGCGGCTGGCGGCTTCGGCGGGGCTGGCGGCGCGGGCGTGGCCGGTGGCGGCACGGGCGACAGCGCCGCGGCCGCCCCGGGCGAGAAGGCGGCGACGAGCAGGGCCGCCGCGACGACCAGACGAACCTTCATGGATCCTCCCCCTGGATGCGGGAGGAGCATCGGCCGCGATCGGCCGGGTTGTCCAGCGTCAGCCGCGCCGCAGGATGAACTCGCGGTCGCGGGTTTCCCCCACCAGGAAGTCATACTCGCCGACCTTCTCGAAGCCCATCCGGCCGTAGAGCCGCTGGGCGCCGAAGTTCTCGGACCACACCCCGATCCACAGCGGGCGCGGGCCGTCCTTCTCCAGCCAGGCCAGCACTTGCGCCAGCAGCCGCGACCCGACGCCGCCGCCCTGGTGAGCCTTCAGCACATACAGCCGCTTCAGTTCCCCGCAGGCGGCGGTGACGTCGTCGTGCGGCAGGTCGCAGGGTCCGGCCAGGGCATAGCCGACGATCTCGCCCCCGGCCTCGACCGCCCACATCGCCTTGGCCGGATCCTGGAGGTCCGCCCGGGTCCGTTCGATCCCGTAGGCGTAGGGCAGGAAGGCCGCGAGGTCTTCCGGCGGGTACATGTGGCCGAAGGTCTCGGTGAAGGTTTCCGCCCCGACGCGGGCGAGCGCCTCGGTATCGGCGGGGGTGGCGCGGCGGATGACGGGTTCGGACATTCGATCTGAAGCGTTACAGTGTGGCTATGACCCTCGGCCTCTACACCCATGCGGCCATGTTCGACCACCGTCCGGGCGCGAGCCACGTCGAGCGGCCGGAGCGGCTCGGCGCGGTGATGGACGCGCTGAACGACGCCATCGGCCTGGACCTGGAGCCCCGCGAGGCGCCGCTGGTCGAGCACGGCGACCTGTTGCGGGTGCATCCGGAAGCCTATCTCCAGGCGATCTACGACGCAGGGCAGACGCCGGGCGTGCGGCGGCTCGATCCCGACACCATCATG
>JBIICO010000302.1:0-3341 GCA_044238855.1 Caulobacter sp. | reverse complement strand
AGATGACCGATCTGTAATGTTCGGCCCGTGCGCTATCTCGCCTTGATCATGACACCGAAGTAACTCGCAACGCGGTCAAGGAGGCTTTACGCCACCGGAAACAGCACCGCGTTATGTGACCGGTGCATCGGGGGTTCTCATGACGTCGTTCAAATTCATGCTGTTGGTCGGCACCGCGCTTGCTGCCACGTCGGGCCAGGCTCTCGCCCAGACGCCGCCAGCAACCCAGACGCCGCGCCCCACCCCTGCAACGACGGCCCCTGCTGCGACGGCTCCGGCCACTGCGACCCAGACACCAGCGCCCGCTCCGGTGCCCCAGACGCCGCCTGCGACCGAGGCAGCTCCGCCGGCTGAGGAAGACGAAGAAGAAACGGCCCTGACCGACGTCGTCGTCACTGCCCGGCCGAACGACGTCCGCACCTCCATCGATTCAACCAGCTACAGCCTGGCCAACGACCTTCAGGCCACCACCGGCACCCTGGCCGACGCCCTGCGCAATGTCCCCTCGGTCGAGGTCGATCCCGACGGCAACGTCAGCCTGCGCGGCGATCCGGGCGTCACCATCCTGGTGGATGGCCGTCCGTCCGGCCTGTTCAGCGGCGAAAACCGGGGTCAGGTCATCCTGCAGATCCCGGCCGACCAGTATGCCCGCATCGAGGTCATGACCAATCCGTCGGCGGCCTACAGCCCGGAAGGCTCGGGCGGCGTCATCAACCTGATCACCAAGCCCACGGCGCCCAAGGCGGGGTCGACCTCGACCGGCTCGGTCCGCGCCAACGTCGGCGACGGCGGTCGCTGGAACGTAGGCGTCAGCGGGTCGCGCCAGGATGGGCCGCTGACCCTGTCCGGCGACCTCAGCTATCGCGCGGATCCGATCGGCATCGAGTTTCTGCGTCAGCGAGAGCGGCTGGATCCCGCCACGGGCGCTCTGATCAGCAGCACCGACGTGGTCCAGCAGATCGACCAGGATCAGAACGGCGGCGTCGGCCGGGTGACGGCGGAGTATCGTCTGACGGAAAAGACGCAGCTGACGGCGGAGGTGCGGGGCAACCTGATCGACGGCGACGGCTATGTGGACGGGCTGTTTGAAACTCGCGACGCCGGCGGCGCTCTGGTGAGCGCCTATGATCGCAGCGGCGACTCCAGCTTCAACTTCTCCAACGTCGGCGCCACGGCGCGTGTCGTGCATCGCTTCGACGACGCTGGGCACGAATGGTCCAACGAGCTGAGGTTCGACCGGAACGACAACGAAAGCTCCTCGCTGGCCGCGACGGACTTCATCATCCCGGAGGCGGCCGACCTCTTCGAGATCAACGAGATCGAGGGCCGCCAGACCACCTTGGGCTTCACCAGCGCCTATGTCCGACCGACGGCGGACGGCGGGCGCATTCGCGCCGGCTATGAATTGACCGACCTGCAGCCCGAGCAGAACAGCGTGTTCCGGCGCGGCGCGTCAGAGACCGCCGCGGGCATCGTGTCGGAGCTCAGCAATCGGTTCGAAGCTCGCCAGACCGTTCACGCCCTTTATGGCACCTGGGAGCGTCCGCTGAGCCCCAAGCTGTCGGCGCAGGGCGGCCTGCGGCTGGAGCAGGCCGAAATCGAGATCGACGACCTGACCAACGGCGTCTCGGCAGACCAGGACTATCTGCGACTCTATCCGACCGCACACCTGCAGTATCAACTGTCGGAGACCCAGACGCTGCGCGCCAGCTACTCGCGGCGTATCCAGCGTCCGCAACCGCAGCAGCTAAACCCCTTTGTCTTCTACCAGGACCCCTTGAACCGGCGCTCCGGCAATCCCGATCTGGAACCGCAGGAAACGGATTCCTTTGAGGCCATGTGGCAGCTGCGGCAGGGCCAGACCTTTTATCAGGCGACCGCCTATCTGCGCGACACCGACGGCGCCTTTACGGATGTGGCGACCGACATCGGCGGCGGCGTGCTGCTGACCCGGCCCGAGAACCTGGGGTCGCGCCGCGACACAGGGATCGAGGTGACCGCCAACGGCCGCCTGCATCCAACCCTGCGCTACAACGCCAGCGTCAACCTGTTCCAGCAGGAGATCGACGCCGCCGGCATTCCCGGCGGAGAGGATCGCGACGGGACCTTCGCCTCCGGCCGCCTCAGCCTCAACTGGCAGCCGACGCCTGACGATTTCGTCCAGCTGTCGGGCTTCTGGCAGGGCGAGCAGCTGCTGTCGCAAGGCACACGCGAGGCCGGCGGCATGCTGAACCTCGGCTATCGCCGCAAGCTGAGCGAGAGCCTGTCGTTCCAGTTTACCGGGCGCGACATCCTGAGCAGCTTCAACAGCGCCACGGTGTTCGAGACCCCGCTCTTCCGCGAGCGCTCCGAGCAGAACATCCGCCTGCGCGCCTTCTATGTCGGCCTGACCTGGACCCTCGGCTCCGGTCCGCGCCGCCAGCCCGAGCAGTTCGACTTCTCCGGACCGCAGTCGGGCGGCTGATCCCTCTCTGACCTAGAGATACTTCATCCAGGGTTGGCGGCTGGTTCGCTTGACGCGCGCGAACCAGCGGCAGGCGAAGCCGCATGGGACCGCGACGGCCGCCGCCAGCAGCCACAGCCAAGCCACCGATGGCAAGGCGAAGGCGTCGCCCGCATTTGCACCGAACGCCAGGAGGGCTCCGTCGTGGAGGAGGTGCAGCACGTAGAGGTGAAGCAGGTAGAAGAACATCGGCGCGCCGCCGAACACCGCCAGCAGCCCGACGACGCGTGAGGGCGCTCGTTCAAGCCCTGCCAGCGCCAGCGCGCCGATCCCGAGCGTCAGCAACAGAAAGGCGGCCGACGGCGGATATTTGGTCAGGTTCAGAAAGCTCATGGCCGTCTGCAAGGCATCCGGCATGACGCTCCATGGCGTCGGATCGCCATAGACGTTGATCCCGCGCAGGGTCAGGAACAGCACGAGCATGACCGCGCCCGCAACAAGCAGCCGCCGCCGACGCGCAGAGTCCGCTCCGGCGAACCACGACCCGATGGCGTAGCCCAGCGCCGCAACCCCGATCCAGGGCAGCAGGGGATAGGAGGTCCGCGCCTGGCCGCCCCAGGGCAGATCGATGTAGCCGCGATCATGCAGGATCGCCCAGATCACATGCCCCGGCTCGCCTGTCGCTATGGTGACGGGATCCAGCAGGTTGTGGCCGAGCGTAAGGATCAGCCCGACAGCGATCAGCCACGGACGCGGCAGATGGACCAGGCCGGCCAAGGCGATCATCGATAGACCGATCACCCAGATCACCTGTAGATAAATGGTCTGAGGCGTCAGCGAAAAAGACCAGGCGAAGCCGACCACCGTCAGTTCCAGCAGCACCAGGAACAGGCCGCGC
>JBIICO010000094.1:0-11748 GCA_044238855.1 Caulobacter sp. | reverse complement strand
AGCAGGTCCACCAGCAGCCGGTCCTGAGTGACCTCATAGTCCAGACCGAACAGCAGCGGCGCCTTGCCGGGGAAGGCGCCCCGGACGGCGGCCAGCATCTGGGTCTCCTGCTTCATGGTGTAAAAGGCAGGCCCGGGGCGATGGTCGGCGTAGAAGCGCTTCAGGCCGTCGACACCCCCGGCGGCGGCCGTGTCCAGCGCCCCGGCGCCCGGCGGCGAGACCTCAAGCCCGAGCCGTGCGTAGCCCGCGTCCTTCAGGGCCGGCAGCACCGTGCCGACCAGCGCCGGGACCTGTTGCAGGCCATGCTCCTCGCCCAGCAGGAAGAACCGCGCCTTGCGACCTTCCTCGATCAGGCGATCAACGCCGGGCCCGGAGGCGCTGCCGTTCGCGAAGGTCACCGGCAGACGGTGCTCCGCCGCCCGGGCGGCCAACCGGTCGGCGAAGGGAGGCTTCGGCGGCGAGGCCGGCGCGGACGTCTGGGCGACGGCGCTCGTGGCCCCGGCCAAGGCGGTCAGTCCGAGGCCGGCGAGCAGGCCTCTGCGATGGGTGTTCATGGAATCTCTCGACGGTGCTTTCGGAAGAAGAGGCTCGGAAGCGGCCGTCTGGATGCGCGTTGCGCAAACTTAATGACCGGCGTTCGACGTCAGGCCGCGTCCAGCCCGATGTCCAGCACCGGGGCGGAGTGGGTCAGGGCGCCGACGCTGATCACGTTGACGCCCGTCTCGGCGATGGCGCGGACGGTGTCGAGGGTCACGCCGCCCGAGGCTTCCAGCACCACGCGGCCGGCGGTCATGCCCACGGCGGTGTTGAGCTGCTTGAGCGAGAAGTTGTCGAGCATGATCACGTCCGGCCCGGCGTCGAGCGCCTCGGCCAGCTGGTCCAGGCTGTCGACCTCGCACTCGACCTTGACCAGATGGCCGGCGAAGGCGCGGGCGCGCTCGATGGCCTGACGGACGCCGCCGCAGGCCGCGACGTGGTTGTCCTTGATCAGGATGGCGTCATCCAGCCCGAAGCGGTGGTTCAACCCGCCGCCGCAGCGGACGGCGTACTTCTCCAGGGCGCGCAGGCCGGGCGTGGTCTTGCGGGTGTCGACGATGCGCGCCCGGGTCCCGGCGACGGCGTCGACGTAGGCGGCGGTGAGGGTGGCGACGCCCGACAGGCGGCCGAGCAGGTTCAGGGCCGTGCGTTCGGCCGACAGCAGGGCGCGGGCGTTGGCGGTGACCTTGGCCAGCACGGCGCCGGCCTCGACGCGGGCGCCGTCCTCGACCCTGGCCTTGAACTTCGCCGCCGGATCCATGGCCAGCACGGCGATGCGCGCGCAGTCGAGCCCGGCGATCGCACCGGCCTTGCGGGCGCCGAAGGTGGCGACCAGCGTGGCGTCGGCGTCGATACAGGCCAGGGCCGTCAGGTCGCCGGCGCGGCCGAGGTCCTCCGCCAGGGCTGCGCGGACGACGGGTTCGATCAGCAGGTCGGGAAGCGGAGGCACGGAACTCATTCGGCGGCGACCTTCAGCGCCTTCTGGCTGGGCACGGTGACGAAGGTGCGGGCGGCGGGCTCGATCAGCGCCGGGAAGTCGGCGCGGAAATGGGCGCCGCGGCTCTCGCGGCGGTCCAGGGCGCAGCGGGCGACCAGGCCGGCCGTGACCAGCACCGGGCCTTCGCCATGCGCGGCCTTCAGGCCCTCGACCGTGTCGACCAGCTTGCCCAGGCCTTCGGCGTCGCGGACCACGCCGGCGTGGCGGCTCATCTCGCGGCGCAGGGTCAGCAGGGCGGCGCCCTTCAGGTCCGGCAGCGGGCCGGCGGCTTCGTGGCGGCCGACGGGCGAGGGCTGGTGGCGGGCGGCCTCGCCGGCGCGGCGGCCGAACACAGCGGCCTCGAGCAGCGAGTTGCTGGCCAGGCGGTTGGCGCCGTGCACGCCGGTCGCGGCGCATTCTCCGGCGGCGTAGAGGCCCTCCAGGCTGGTGCGGCCGTCGGCGTCCGTGACGATCCCGCCCATGTGGTAGTGGCAGGCCGGGGCGACCGGGATGCGCTGGTGCCGGGGGTCGATGCCGGCGCTCATGCAGGCGCCGAACACGGCCGGGAAGGCGTGCGGGAACTCGTCACCCACCGCCTGCCGCGCGTCGAGGAAGGCGCCGCGACCGGCTTCGATCTCGGCATGGATGGCGCGGGCGACGACGTCGCGGGGCGCCAGTTCGGCGGCCGGGTGGTAGGCGGCCATGAAGGCCTCGCCCAGGCTGTTGACCAGGATCGCGCCCTCGCCGCGCAGGGCCTCGGTGGCCAGCGGCGCGGGGTCGCGGCCGATGTCGATCGCCGTGGGGTGGAACTGCACGAACTCGGGATCGGCGATCAGGGCGCCGGCCATGGCGGCCAGGCCCATGGCCTCGCCACGCACTTCCGGCGGGGTGGTGGTGACGGCGTAGAGGCCGCCAAGTCCGCCGCCGGCCAAAATCACCGCGTCGGCGGTGACTTCCCAGAACTCGCCCCTGAACTCGCTGACCACGCCGCGCACCCGCCCCTGGCTGTCCTGCAGCAGGTTGCGCACGCGGACGCCGGCGCGGCTTTCGACCGTCGGCGAGGCGAAGGCCGAGGCGACGACGGCGCGCATGATCTCGCGGCCGGCTTGGTCGCCCTTCACCCGGGCCACGCGGGCGCGGCCGTGGGCGGCTTCCAGGCTCTGGGCGAAACCGCCCTGCTCGTCGCGATCGAACGGCGCGCCCATCTCCGCCAGCCAGCGGACCGCGTCCGGGCCCTCGCGGGTCAGGATCCCGACCATCGCCGGATCGCACAGGCCGGCGCCGGCGGCGACGGTGTCCCGCGCGTGCAGTTCGGGCGCGTCGTCGGCGCCCAGCGCCGCGGCCATGCCGCCCTGCGCCCAGGCCGACGAGCAGCCCTGGTTCAGGGGCGTGGGCGACAGCACCAGAGCCTTGCGGTGCGGCGCGACCGCCAAGGCGGCCGAGAGACCCGCGAGACCCGCTCCGACAATGAGGACGCCGTCGTGGTGATGACGATGCATCAGCGCAATTCTCCGGCCGCGACCCTGGGGTCGGCGAGGACCATGGCGTCGAAGGCTTCCCGCAGGCTGGCGCCGTGGCGGATCAGTTCCTCGACCACGTTGGCGGGGCTCAGGGGGAGCAGGGTGCTCCAGGGCTTCCAGACTTCCGGCGGCGTGGCCTTGACCATGTAGCCGGCGCCGAACGGGAACTTGGCGATCCGGATCACGCGGGCCTCCTCAGATCAGCTCGACGGCGACGTGATGCCGCGCCTTGACCAGGTCGTAGCGGGCCGGCCGGGCCGGCGGCGGCATGTCGATCATCCGCTGCACGGCCAGGCGCGCGCGCTCGGCCAGCTCCGGTTCCACCGTCACCTCGAACTGCTCGTTGACGAGGGCGTCGAGGATGTTCTGCAGCGTGATCCGCTTCATGTGCGGGCACATCATGCAGGGGCCGATGAACTGGGTGTCCGGCGCCTGGGCCTGGATGTTGCTGGCCATCGAGCATTCGGTGATCAGCACCACCTGCCTGGGCTGGTGGTCGACGACCCAGTCGTTCATGGCGGCGGTCGAGCCGGCGAAGTCGGCGGCGCTCAGCACCTCTTCCGGGCATTCCGGGTGGGCGAGGATCTGGGCGTCGGGCCAGGCCTGCCGCATGTCGGCGATGTCCTGGGCGTTGAAGCGCTCGTGCACCTCGCAGCGGCCCTGCCAGGCGATGATCTTGACGTCCGTCTGGGCGGCGACGTTGCGGGCCAGGAACTCGTCGGGGATCAGGATCACCTTGTCGACGCCCCATTCCTTCGCGGCCCACTCGACCACCTGCACCGCGTTGGCGCTGGTGCAGCAAATGTCGGTCTCGGCCTTCACGTCGGCGGTGGTGTTGACGTAGGTGACGACCGGCAGGCCCGGGTAGCGCTGCTTGATCAGGCGCACGTCGGCGCCGGTGATCGAACTGGCCAGGCTGCAGCCGGCCTTCAGGTCCGGGATCAGCACCTTCTTGTCCGGGCACAGCACCTTGCTGGTCTCGGCCATGAAGTGCACGCCGGCCTGGACGATGATCTTCGCGTCCGACCGTGCGGCCTCGCGGGCCAGGCCCAGGCTGTCGCCGACGTAGTCGCCGACGCCGTGGAAGATTTCGGGGCTCATGTAGTTGTGAGCCAGGATGACCGCGTTCTTCTCGCGCTTGAGCCGGTTGATCTCGGCGATCAGCGGCGCGTGCAGCTGCCACTCCAGAGGCGTGACCCTGGACTTCACCTTCTCCCACAGCGGCGCGGTTGCGGCTTCCACCTCGGGGGTGAAGGCGAGTGGGGCGAACCCGTCGGCCATCTGGTTCCTCCTTATGCTCAAACTGAGCATTACAGGGGCCTGTAAAACGCCGGCAGCGGAACCGTGTCCACCCCGGCGTCGCGAGCTTATGCTACAAGTGAGCAAAACCCGCCAGACAGATATAGACCCGCGTTCGAACGGGCACAAGGACTATCCGTTCACGTATTGTGAGGCCGTCCCCTCGGCCGCCGCGTCCAGCGCCCGCGTCAGGGCTTCCAGCGTGTAGGGCTTTCGCAGCAGCGGCCAGGGCGCGTCTTCCGCGGCGCCGAGCGCCTCGCCCGTGTAGCCCGAACTCAGCACCACCGGCAGGCCGGGCCGGGCCTTCACCGCCGCGTAGGCGAGGTCCACGCCGGTCATCGGGCCAGGCATGATGACATCGGTGAGGACGAGGTTGATGCGCGGGTCGCGCTTCACCACCGCCAGCGCCTCGGCCGGGTTGCGAGCCAGTTCCACGGTGTGGCCCAGCTCGAACAGCATCGCCTCGGCCAGGGCCGCGACCTGCAGGTCGTCCTCGACGAGCAGCACGGTCAGCGCTTCGGCGGAGCGCGGCGCGCCGACGGCGACCGGCGCGGCGGCGGCCGGCCGCTCGGCGATCGGCAGCAGCAGGGTGATGGTCGCGCCCTCGCCGGGGGCGGAGACGATTCGCACCGCGCCGCCGCTCTGGCGGACGAAGCCATAGACCTGCGACAGGCCGAGCCCCGTGCCCTTGCCGACCGGCTTGGTGCTGAAGAACGGCTCGAAAACCCGCGCCAGCGTCGCGGCGTCCATGCCCTCGCCGGTGTCGGAAACCTCCAGCGACAGGTAGCGGCCGGGGGGCAGGGCGTCCTCGCCCTCGTCGGCCAGCTCGATCACGGCGGTGGTCAGCGACACCGGGCCCCCGGTCGCCATGGCGTCGCGCGCGTTGGCCAGCAGGTTCATCACCGCCGCGTCGAATTGGCCGCGGTCGAGCCGCACAGGGCTGTCGGCCGCGTCCAGGCGCAGGTCCAGCTGATGACGCTCGCCCAGCGCGCCGCGCAGCAGCGGCTCCGACTCGAGGATCAGCTCGTCGGCGATCAGGGCCTCTGGCCGCAGCGGCTGGCGGCGCGAGAAGGCCAGCAACTGACGCGTCAGCCGCTCGCCCCGATGGGCGGCGTCCAGCGCGGCCTTGCCCAGGCGCGTGACACGTTCGGGGTCGTCGGGGTGGCGCTGCACCATGTCCATGGCGCCGATGATCACCGTCAGCAGATTGTTGAAGTCGTGCGCCACGCCGCCGGTCAGCTGGCCCAGCGCCTCGAGCTTCTGGGACTGGCTGAGCGCCGCCTGGGCCTCGTCCCGCTCGGCGAGCGCCGCCTCGACCCGCTCGGCCAGCAGGTCGTTGATGCGCTGCAGGTCGGCCTCGACCTGCTTGGCGTCGGTCACGTCGAAGGCGATGCCGCCGAAGCCCGAGAACTCTCCCGAAGGCTCCAGCCGGGGCTGTGAGAACGATTTCAGCCAGCGCCACTCGCCGTCGCCGCGCCGATAGCGCGCTTCGAGGCTGAAGGGCTTCATCGAGCTTTCGCCGGCCAGCTGCTCCCTGAGCACCCGAGGAAGGTCGTCGGGATGCAGGCGCTGGCGCCAGTCGAGGGTGCGGGCGTCCGTCTCGCCGTCGCCCACGAAGGCGATGTAGGCCGCGTTGACGAACTCGCGCTCCCCGCCCAGGCGGGACAGCCACATCAGGGCCGGGGCGCTGTCGGCCAGCGACCGGAAGCGCTCCTCGCTCTCGCGCAGCTTCTCGGCGCCCCGGTAGCGCTCGGTGACGTCGAGATTGTAGCCGACCAGCCGCCGGTCGCCGCCTTCGCCGTGGACCTGCCCCCGGGCGTGAATCCAGCGCTCGCGTCCCTCGGCATCGACCACCCGGAAGTCGGTCTGCACCGCCGCGCCCGACTGGGCGCGGCGATTGGTGTCGACCAGCGCTTCACGGTCGTCGGGATGAACGACGGCCAGCAGCGTATCCTGCGCCGCCCGGGCGGTGGTCGGGATGCCGAGGTTCTCGAAGGCGCCCTGGGACCAGGTGGCGTCGCCACTCGCCAGGTTCCAGTGCCAAAGGCCCAGGCCGCCCGCCTTCTCGGCGAGCCGCAGCATGGCCTCCGCCTCGCCGCGCGCCGCCGCCTCGCGGCGCAGACGGACCAACGCCTCGCGCAGGGCCGTCGCGACGGCGACCGTCACCACGCCGGAGACCGCGAACAGGCCGACGATGGCCTGCTGATTCAGCGACGATGACGGCTGCCAGGGCGAGAACCAGGCGAACAGGCTGGTGAGGACCAGCGCGCTCCAGCCCCAGCGGGCGCCCGCGTACAGCGTGACGACGATGAAGGCCGGGAAGAACGTCGAGGACGCGCCGAGGCCTTCCGGGAAGCCGACGACGGCCACGCGCAACCCGATGGCGATCGAAAACGCTAAGAGCGTGACGAGCAGGGCATTGAGGAACGGCGGGGGCCTGAGCGCGATGAAACGCCAGATAATCGGCTCCGGGCGTTCCTCGGGCGGTCCTTGCAACGCGTCGGACATGGACGTCCACTCCTCCGACGCGTAAGCCCCCGATGCCCCGCGACGTCTTGCCACAATGATGTACGAGCCTACGTAATCGGCGCAACAAGGAGATCAGCATGGCCGCCACGATCGACACGGGTATCGCCGCCAAGGACCGCGCCGCGGTCGCACAGGGACTGTCCAAGGCCCTGGCGGACACCTACGCCCTCTATCTGAAGACGCACGGCTATCACTGGAATGTCCGTGGGCCGAACTTCTCCTCGCTCCACGCCCTGTTCATGGACCAGTACACCGAGCAATGGAACGCCCTCGACGAGATCGCCGAGCGCATCCGGGCGCTCGGCGAGCTGGCGCCCCAGAGCGGATCGGCGTTCGGAAACCTGACCTCGATCAAGGACGGCGATCCCGAGAACGACTGGGAGACCATGGTCGACGATCTGTCCAAGGGTCATGAGACGGTCATCGCCACCCTGCGCGACGTGCTCGAGGCCGGCGAAAAGGCCGGCGACGACGCCTCGGTCGATCTGGCGACCCAGCGACTGGCGGCGCACGAGAAGCACGCCTGGATGCTGCGCGCCACGCTCGGCGGCAAGTAGCCGCTTGCGTCGCCGCCCTCTCGACATCGTCACCGCGCTGGTCGCCGCCGCCCTCGGGGCGGCCGCGCTGGCCGGCTGCGTGACGGACTACAGGAGGGCGGCGGGCTCCGGCCGCGACGTCGGGGTGGCCAGCGTGGCCCGCGGACTGTCGAACCGGTCGCTGCGCGAGATCACCGCCGACATGGATCCGGCGATGCTGGCGCTGGCCCAGCGCCACGACCCGGCGCCACGCACCGACTACTGGGGCCGGGTGGTCGGCTGGACCACCTACGACCTCGACACGCTGCCGACACTGGGGGTGGACTTCAACTTCACCGCCGCCGACGCGCAGTACATCAACGCCATGCGGCCGGTGAGCCTTGTGCCGCCGCCGTCCGCGCGACCGTTCATTCTCAAGGCCTCGGCCGAGGATCGCGCCAAGGCCGAGGAATGCCTGACCCAGGCGATCTATTTCGAGTCCGCCACCGAGCCGGTGGAGGGCATGCAGGCCGTGGCCCAGACGGTGCTGAACCGGATGCGCCACCCCGGCTACCCCAAGTCGGTGTGCGGCGTGGTCTACCAGGGCTCGATGCGCACCACGGGGTGCCAGTTCAGCTTCACCTGCGACGGCTCGCTGGCCCGGACGCCCAACCCGGTCCTGTGGGAGCGGGCCCGGTCCGTGGCGCAGCGGGCGCTGGGCGGCTTCGTGCTGAAGTCCGTCGGCACCGCGACCCACTACCACGCCGACTACGTCGCCCCCTACTGGGCGCCGACGCTCTACAAGATCACCAAGATCGGGCGGCACATCTTCTATCGCTGGACCGGCCCCTGGGGCCTGCCGCCGGCCTTCACCGGGCGTTACGCGGGCGGCGAGGCCAACCTGTCGCTGGCGGTGCTGGAGGGCTTCGACTCCCGCACCCAGGGGCGCGGGCTCACCGGCGACAGCAACAACGCCGCCGTCCAGACCCGCACGCTGACGCTCGCGGTCGACGGCGTGACGCGGACCTACACCGTCACCGACCTGACCTCGTCGCTGCCGCCGGGCGCCCACGAGGCGCCGGGCGTCGACGGCGTGCTCACGCCCGCCCGTCGCGCGCCCACGGCCCAGGAGGTCGCCGACATCAACGCCAAGCTCAAGGCGATCGAGGAGGACCCCGACGCGCCGATGAGCACCGCGCCGCGGGTCGTGCCCGAGTCCAGCGCGGGCGACCTGCCGATCGCCCGCCGCCAGCCCTAGCGCTTTAAGCCGACAGGTCCGAGGCCAGGTCGCCTGGGCGACGCGGGGCGCTGAACAGCAGCTTGTCGATGCGCCGCTCGTCCATGTCGATCACCTCGATGATCCAGCCGCCGACTTCCAGCTTCTCCCCTTCGGTCGGCAGGTGGCCGAGGCGGCTGAGCACCAGGCCGGCGGCCGTCTGATAGCCCTGCGCCTCGCCGAAGTCGCCGCCGAGCACGGGTCCCAGCTGGTCCAGTTCGCAGCGGCCGTCGACCAGCCAGGTGCCGTCGTCGCGGCGAATGATGTGCTCGCCGTCGTCGTCGTGGCCTTCCGGGAAGTCGCCGGCGATCATCTCCAGCAGGTCGGTGGCCGTGACCACGCCTTCCAGGGCGCCGAACTCGTCCACGATCAGCGCCATGTGCAGGTGGGTCGACTTGAACAGTTCCAGCGCCTTCAGGACGCTGGTCGTTTCGGGGATGTAGAGCGGCGTCTCGACCATCGCGGCGAGGTCGAACTTCCCGTTGTCCAGCAGGGCGTCGAGGATATCCTTCTTGTGGACGATGCCGACCGGCTCGTCGACGCTGTCGCCCGAGGCCACGACGATGCGCGAATAGGGGCTGGCGCGGATTTCGGCGCGCTGCTGCGCCTCCGGATCGGACAGCGAGACCCAGTGCAGGTCCTTGCGCGGAGTCATGGCGGCGCGGACCTGGCGGTCGCCCAGTCGCATCACCTCGCCGATGATCACCTGTTCCTCGGGCTCGATCAGGCCGGCGCTGGCGCCTTCGGCCAGGGCGCTCTCGACCTCCTCCTGGGTGATCGGCTCGCCCTTCTCGTCCCGCACGCCCAGCAGGCGCAGCACGCCGGCGGTGGAGACGGTGAGCAGGGTCACGAACGGGTGCAGCACCAGGGCCACCAGCGACAGCGGGCGGGCGACGGCCGAGGCGATGGTCTCCGGAAAGATCAGCGCGAACCGCTTGGGGACCAGTTCGCCGACGATCAGCGAGACATAGGTCAGCACCACGACGACGATGCCGGTCGCGATGGCTTCCGAATAGGCGGCGATGGCCGGGAAGCGCTCCAGCGCGATGTCCAGCTCGTGGGCGATGGTCGCCTGGCCGTAGGCGCCCGCCAGGATGCCGATCAGGGTGATGCCGACCTGCACGGCCGACAGGAAGCGCGTCGGGTTTTCGGAGAGCTTGAGGGCCGCCTGGGCGCCCCGGTCACCCCTGTCGGCGCGGGACTGCAGCTTGGCGCGGCGGGAGGAGACGACCGCCATTTCGGACATGGCGAAGAGGCCGTTCAGCACCACGAGAAGCAGCACCACGGCGGAAGCGATAAGGATCATTATCCTGGAGACGTGACGAGGCGCGGTCCGCCCCACGGAGAGATAATAGGGGAAACTCGCCGCGGCCGCGAGCGGTGCGCGCCTCAGGCGGCTTCGGGAATGCCGAATGCCTTCGCGTAGGTCACCTTGACGGGAGTCGCGAGCGCGCCGGGTTGCAGTTCCAGCGCCATGAAGTGCGGGCCCTCGAACGGCGCCGTCACGCTCTTCGCGGCCTCGGCCGAGTAGCCGACGCGCGGGTAGTAGTCGGGGTGGCCGAGCACGACCGAGGCCTGGATGCCCTGGCCGCGCAGCAACTCGTGGGCGGTCTCCATCAGCCAGGTCCCGATGCCGCCGCGCTGCTCGCCGGGCGTGACGGACAACGGGGCCAGGGCGACGAAGCTGTCGCCTGTGTCGGTCGCCAGCGGGCTGAACAGGATGTGGCCGATGATCCGGCCGTCGTCCTCCGCCACCAGCTCCAGCACGGCGTCGCCGTCGGCGCGCAGGGCGTCGACCAGATCGGCCTCGTCAGGCTGCCCGAAGGCGGCCGTCACGATCGTGTGGATGGCGGCGGCGTCGTCGGAGGTCGCGGGCCGGACTACCAAGCGCCGATCTTCTGGGCTTGCTCGTGCGAGATCGGGTGATGCTCCGCCTCGTGGTCCTTCTCGGCCAGGAAACGCACGGCCTCCAGCGCGGCCATGCAGCCCATGCCGGCGGCGGTGACCGCCTGGCGGTAGACGTCGTCGGTGACGTCGCCGGCCGCGTAGACCCCCTCGATCGCCGTCGAGGCCGTGCCCGGCTTCACCGACAGATAGCCGCCGGCGTGGGTCTCCAGCTGGTTTCTGAACAGTTCCGACGAAGGGGCGTGGCCGATGGCGATGAACACGCCGTCGGCCTTCACGTCACGGGTCTCGCCGGTCTTGACGTTCTTCAGCCGGGCGCCGGTGACGCCCATGGGATCCTTCTCGCCGACGATCTCGTCGATGGCGTGGTCCCAGATGACCTCGATCTTGGGATTGGCGAACAGCCGCTCCTGCAGAATCTTCTCGGCCCGGAACTCGTCCTTGCGGTGGACGACCGTCACCTTGCTGGCGAAGCTGGTCAGGAACAGCGCCTCCTCGACGGCCGTGTTGCCGCCGCCGACCACGATGACCTCCTTGTTGCGGTAGAAGAAGCCGTCGCAGGTGGCGCAGGCGCTGACGCCGAAGCCCTGGAACGTCTGCTCGCTCGGCAGGCCCAGCCACTTGGCCTGGGCGCCGGTGGCGATGATCAGGGTCTCGGCCAGCCACTCCTGGCCGCTGTCGGTCTTGAGCCGGAACGGGCGCTGGGAGAGGTCGGCCTCCAGCACGATGTCGTTGACGACCTCGGTGCCGACGTGGCGCGCCTGGGCCTCCATCTGTTCCATCAGCCAGGGGCCCTGGATGACGTCCGCGAAGCCGGGATAGTTCTCGACGTCGGTGGTGATGGTCAGCTGGCCGCCGGGCTGGATGCCCTGGATCAGCACGGGCTTGAGCAGCGCGCGGGCGGCATAGATGGCGGCGGTCCAGCCGGCGGGGCCGGAACCGATGATCAGGCAGCGGGTGGTGCGGGGGGCGGAGGTCGACATGGGCGCTAATTTAGGGATGATTCCGCTTCGGCGCGATGGGTTGGAGGGATTCGGATGAAGAACGGTGCGGGCCTTCCGATCGGCATCGGCCTGGGTCTGGCCATCGGCGTCGCGCTCGGCGTGGCGATGGACAATCTGGCCCTCGGGCTTGCGCTGGGCGTGGCGATCGGCGCGGGCGGCGGTGCGGCCATGGCGTTCGGCGAGACGA
>JBIICO010000301.1:0-3380 GCA_044238855.1 Caulobacter sp. | reverse complement strand
ACTGGACGTCGTCGGCGAAGATCAGCAGCTCGGGCCTGGCGTCGATCTCGGCCCTGTCCGACAGGATCAGGGCGTGGTGGCCCATGCGGGCGTCGGTCTGGTCGGCGCCGCGCTCAACCACGATGCGGCCTTGGAACACGCCGCGCGCTTGGTCGTGGACCACGCCCTTGGTGAGCTGCGAGGTGGCGCCGTCGAAGCCGCCGTGGGTGACGACGGAGGTCGTGTCGGCATGGCGCTGGTCGCGCAGCAGGTAGGCGCCGTCGAGACGGACGGAAGCGCCCTGCCCCGGGTGGGAGATGTGGGTCTCGATCCGCTGGCGCCGAGCGCCGGTGGTCAGGATGGTCTGGGCGTAGGACGCGCCCGGGGCGAGGCCGACCTCGGCCCGCGAGACGGTCACGCTCTCGGCGCCGTCGGCGACGAGGACGACGCGCTCCAGCGACGCCCCCTCGCCGAGGGAGATCGACAGGTCTGCGCTGGCCACGGCGCCGTCCGCCTGGGCTTCGTAGCTTTCCAGCAGGACGAGTTTCGCGCCGGCCTTCACCTCGACGGCGATGGCGGCGCGATGACTGCCAGCCACGGTCGAGACGAAGCGCAGGCGGGCGAGGCGATCGGCCTCGCCTTCCGCGACCAGCCCCGGGAAGCCCTCGACGCGGCCGTTGACCACGGCCAGCTCGTCCCCACCCAGCGCCGCGAACGGCCCGCCCGGCGCGACCCGCGCCTCCGGCGAGGCCGGCGGGAGGGTCCGCAGCAGACCGCGCAGGTCCGTCCAGCGCCAGTCCTCGTCGCGGCGCGACGGCAGCTGGGTCAGGTCGCCGGTCTCGATGGCTTTCGCCAGACTCACGCTGCCGCCCTCGCGTACTTGTCGTAGCCTTCGCGTTCCAGCTCGTGCGCCAGTTCCGGACCGCCCGAGGCGACGATGCGGCCGGCGCTCAAGACGTGGACGCGGTCGGGTTTGATGTAGTCGAGCAGGCGCTGGTAGTGGGTGATGACCAGCATCGCCCGGTCGGGAGACCGCATGGCGTTGACGCCCTCGGACACGATGCGCAGGGCGTCGATGTCCAGGCCGCTGTCCGTCTCGTCCAGGATCAGGAAGCGCGGCTCCAGCATGGCCATCTGGAAGATCTCCATGCGCTTCTTCTCGCCGCCCGAGAAGCCGACGTTCAGGGCGCGCTTGAGCATGTCGAAGTCGATCTTCAGCGACGCGGCCGTGGCGCGGGCCTTCTTCAGGAACTCCGGCGCGCTGATCTCGGCCTCGCCGCGCGCCTTGCGCTGGGCGTTGACGGCGGTGCGGATGAAGGTCAGCGCCGGAACGCCGGGGATCTCCAGCGGATACTGGAACGACAGGTAGAGGCCGCGCGCGGCGCGCTCCTCCGGCTCCTGGTCCAGCAGATCGACACCGTCCAGCGTCGCCGAGCCGTCGGTGACCTCGTAACCCTCGCGGCCGGTCAGCACATAGCTCAGCGTCGACTTGCCCGCGCCGTTCGGCCCCATGATCGCGTGCACTTCGCCCGCCGGAACGTCGAGCGTCAGCCCCTTGAGGATCGGCTTGTCGCCGACGGTGGCGTGGAGGTTGTTGATGGAGAGCATGGTCATTCAGGAACGTTCTTCTCTTCCGTCATCGTCGGACCTGTTCCGACGACCCATGCACACCGGCGGATGGAGGTGTTCATGGGTCCTCGCGACGAGCGCGAGGATGACGATTGGGGGCAAGCGGAGCTGGTCATCGGATGGCCTTCAGGAACTCCAGCCGATTTCCGAAAGGGTCGTAGATGAAGACGCGCTCGACACCGTCGATCTCGTCGTTGGCTTTGGTCTCGTAGCCAGCGGCGACCGCGCGGGCGGCGATGGCGGCGACGTCGTCGACCTCGAACGCCACATGGGCCTTCACGTTGGCGCGGAAGTCCTGCTCGGCGCCGAGGTGGACCTTGACCGCCCCAGCCTCGAACCAGGCCCCGCCGCGCTTGGCCATCTCGGCCGGCTTCGGAACCTCGGTCAGCCCCAGCAGGTCGCGATAGAACGGGCGGGCCCGCTCCTCCCCCCCCACGGGGATGGCGATCTGGACGTGGTCGATGGCGCGCAGCACTAGCCGACCGATCCTTCCAGCGAGATCGCCACCAGCTTCTGGGCTTCCACCGCGAACTCCATCGGGAGTTCCTGCAGGACCTCGCGGACGAAGCCGTTGACCAGCAGGGCGACGGCGGACTCGGTGTCGAGGCCGCGCTGGCGGCAGTAGAACAGCTGGTCTTCCGAGAGGCGCGTCGTCGTCGCCTCGTGCTCGAACACGCTCTGGCCGTTGCGGGCCTCGATGTAGGGCACCGTGTGGGCGGCGCAGTCCTTGCCGATCAGCAGGCTGTCGCACTGGGTGAAGTTGCGCGCGCCCTTGGCCTTGGGGTGGGCCGAGACCAGGCCGCGGTAGGTGTTGGACGACTTACCCGCCGAGATGCCCTTGGAGATGATCCGCGACTTGGTGTTGGCGCCCAGGTGGATCATCTTGGTGCCGGTGTCGGCCTGCTGATGGCCGTTGGTGACGGCGATCGAGTAGAATTCGCCCGAACTGCCCTCGCCGCGCAGGATGCAGGAGGGGTACTTCCAGGTGATCGCCGAGCCGGTCTCGACCTGGGTCCAGCTGACCTTGGCGCGGTCCTCGCGGCAGTCGGCGCGCTTGGTGACGAAGTTGTAGATGCCGCCCTTCCCGGTCACCGGATCGCCCGGATACCAGTTCTGAACCGTCGAGTACTTGATCTCGGCGTCCTCGAGGATGACCAGTTCGACCACGGCGGCGTGCAGCTGGTTCTCGTCCCGCTGCGGGGCCGTGCAGCCCTCGAGGTAGGAGCAGTAGGCGCCCTTGTCGGCGATGATCAGGGTCCGCTCGAACTGGCCGCTTTCGGCGGCGTTGATGCGGAAGTAGGTGCTGAGCTCCATCGGGCAGCGCACGCCCGGCGGGATGTAGACGAAGCTGCCGTCGCTGAAGACCGCGCTGTTCAGGCAGGCGAAGTAGTTGTCGCTGACCGGCACGACCGAGCCGAGGTACTTGCGGACCAGCTCCGGGTGCTCGCGGATCGCCTCGCTCATCGAGCAGAAGATGACGCCGACGGCGGCAAGCTCCTTCTTGAAGGTGGTCACGACGCTGACGCTGTCGAACACCGCGTCGACGGCGTACTTCGGCGCGCCCTTCACACCCGCCAGCACTTCCTGCTCGCGCAGGGGGATGCCCAGCTTGGCGTAGGTTTCCAGCAGGTCCGGATCGACCTCGTCCAGGCTGGCCGGGCCCTCCTTCTTCGACGGAGCGGCGTAGTAGTAGGCGTCCTGGTAGTCGATCTTCGGGTAGTCGACCTTCGCCCAGTCGGGCTCTTCCAGCGCCAGCCAGCGCTCGAAGGCGT
>JBIICO010000300.1:0-3422 GCA_044238855.1 Caulobacter sp. | reverse complement strand
CGCCGCCTTGAGGATGGCGCCGATCGGATGCGAACCGTAGGCGCCGCGCAGGGTCATGAACAGGTTGATCGGCGACCACAGCGTCACCAGCAGCAGCGCCCAGCCGCGCACCGGCCCCGGCATGATCAGCGCCAGGGTGTAGCTGAGGAAGGTGAAGCTGAGGAAGTTCATCGACACGATCAGGTGGTCGTAGACGAAGAACTTGCGGCGATAGACGTACAGCAGGCTCAGGAAGGCGGCGAAGATCGGCAGCAGCAGGACCGCCAGCCGGTGGCCCCAGCCGAACGCGATCAGCATGAAGTAGGACGGGTTCTCGACCACCTTCTTCAGCTGGCCGTCGAACCAGCCGAGCTTGCGGTTGAACTCGCTCGGGTCCTCGCCGGTGACGCCCTCGCGCCGGATATCGTCGAGGATCGACTGTGGCGTGGGGATGCCGTCGGCCAGCACGTTGCCCTGCTCGTCGACCACCTTGCCGTCCTGCAACCGCCCCATCTTCGGGCCCTGCGGGGTATCGACCCGGACGTTGAAGGTGGTCTTGCCCTTGGCGGCCGGCGCGCCGTGGCCGGCCTCGCCCGCCGCCGCGGGCGGGTGCTCGGCGGCGTGCTTGAGGTCATGCGTCCATTTGTGGAGCACGGCCTCCGCCGCGAGGATGAACAGCAGCAGCGAGACCAGGAAGGTCCGGAACGGCGGCACGTGCCGCGCACGCTTGCCCTCGAAATACTCGCGCGACAGCTGGCCGGGCTTGAAGAACAGCTGCGGGATCGTCCGCCAGAGGCGGCCGTCGACGTGGAACATGCTCTCGATGGTTTCCCAGCCGAGATGCAGGATCGAGCGGTGGTGGTCGGCGTGCTCCTGGCCGCAGGCATGGCAGAAGCGGCCCTCCAGCTCCGTCTCGCAGTTCAGGCACTTCGTGCCCGGCGGCGGCGGCTCGTGCGCCGACTTGCCGTCCGCGCGGAAGCGCGACATCAGCCCGCCCAGCATGCCGCCGGTGAAAGCTTCGAGTTCCTTGGACACGCCCTGCCCCCCGCCAGGTGTTACTGTTCGGCCCAGCCGGGCTTGCGACGCTCGATGAAGGCGCGGACGCCTTCCTGGCCTTCCTCGCCCACGCGGGCCTCGGCGATCACCTTGGCGGTGTGCTCAAGCAGCTCCTCGTCGAGCGGCAGGCCGGCGACGTCCTCGACCAGCTGCTTGGAGGCGGCGACCGCGCCCGGCGCCGCCAGCATGATCTCGTTCGACAGCCGCTCCATGGCGTCGTCCAGATCGGCGGCCTCGGCCACGACTTCGTCCACCAGGCCGATCTTCTCGGCGAAGGCGGCGTCGAACATCCGGCCGGTGGCGAACAGGCTCTTGGCGCGGCGCGGGCCGATGGCGTCCACGACGTGCGGGCTGATGGTCGCGGCGACCAGGCCCAGCTTCACTTCCGAGAAGGCGAACTTCGCGTCCGCCGCGGCGACCGCGTAGTCGCAGGCGGCGACCAGGCCGGCGCCGCCGCCGAAGGCCGGGCCCTCGACCAGGGCGACCGTGAACTGCGGCAGCTCGCGCAGGGCCAGCAGCATCTCCGCCAGCGCCATGGCGTCCTCGCGGTTCTCCGAGACGCTGAAGTCGGCGGCGGCGCGCATCCACTCCAGGTCCGCGCCGGCGCTGAACGCTCCGCCCGCGCCACGCAGGAAGACGATGCGCACGCCGTCGGCGTCGCGCAGGGTCTCGAAGGTCTGGCTCAGGGCGGCGATGACCTCGGCGTCGAAGGCGTTCTTCTTGGCCGGGCGGTTGATGGTGACGACGGCCACGCCCGAGGGGCTGGCGTCCAGCGCGACCGTGTCGCTGAGGGCCTCGGTGTCGGTCACTTCGACGAGCGGGTCGGCGATCGGGTTCGTCATCTGGGGCTCCTTGAGTGAGGTATCTATACTCCGACCCACATCGTGATTGTTAGCGGGTTCGGCATGCAAAATCAGGTCAGCAACGGCTGGGAAGATCTCATCCTGCCGGGTGAGTTCGAAGCCATTCCCGATCCTTTCCGGTTCCGGGATTCGTTCCGGTTCGCCTATCTGATCGACGGCTACCAGATCGCCGGCGGCTTCGAGGCTCTGCAGGACCTGGCCAACGGGACCGGTCAGGCCGCCGGGCCGGCGGGTCTGTGGTTCGGCGACGCCCGGACGCTGTGGCTGATCCTGTTCTTCGAGAACCGGCGCTACCGCCACTTCGGCGCCATGCCCGAGGGCCAGGACGAGGTCCGGCTCGACCGGCTCTGCCAGAAGCTGCGCGAGGAACTGCTGGCGATCGCGCCGAAGGACCGGTCCGCCTTCCTGGCGCCGCTGATCACCGCCCCTACATCCTGAACACGCCGAAGGTCGTCTCCGGCACCGGGGCGTTGAGGCTCGCCGAGATGGCGAGGCCCAAGACGTCCCGGGTCTGGGCCGGGTCGATGACGCCGTCGTCCCACATCCGGGCGGTGGCGTAGTAGGGATTGCCCTCGTCCTCGTACTTCTGGCGGACCGGGGCCTTGAAGGCCTCTTCCTCGTCCTTCGTCCACTTGCCGGCGTCGCGGTGGACGGTGGCGAGGACGCTGGCGGCCTGCTCGCCGCCCATGACGCTGATGCGGCTGTTGGGCCAGCTGAACATGAAGCGCGGGGAATAGGCGCGGCCGCACATGCCGTAGTTGCCGGCCCCGAAGCTGCCGCCTATCAGGACCGTGAACTTGGGCACGTTGGCCGACGCGACGGCCGTGACCATCTTGGCCCCGTCCTTGGCGATGCCGCCGGCCTCGTACTTTCCGCCGACCATGAAGCCCGAGATGTTCTGCAGGAAGACCAGCGGGATGCGCCGCTTGCAGGCCAGCTCGATGAAGTGGGCGGCCTTCAGCGCGCTTTCGGAGAACAGCACGCCGTTGTTGGCCAGGATGGCGACCGGATAGCCCCAGATGCGCGCGAAGCCGGTGACCAGACTGGTCCCGTAGAGCGGCTTGAACTCGTCGAACTCGCTGCCGTCGACCAGGCGGGCGATGACCTCGCGCACGTCGTAGGGCGCGCGGACGTCGCCGGGGACGATGCCGTAGAGCTCCTCGGCGGCGTACTTCGGCGCCACCGGCTCGCGGACGTCGATGTCCAGCGTCTTGACCGTGTTCAGGTTGGCGACGATCGAGCGGACGATCTCCAGGGCGTGCTCGTCGTTGGCCGCGACGTGGTCGACCACGCCCGACCGGCGGCCGTGGACATCGGCGCCGCCGAGGTCCGTCGCCGAGATGATCTCGCCCGTGGCGGCCTTCACCAGCGGCGGGCCGGCCAGGAAGATGGTGCCCTGGCTCTCCTCGCCCGCGCCGCGGACGATGACGGTCTCGTCGGACATGGCCGGGACGTAGGCGCCGCCGGCGGTGCAGGAACCCATAACGCAGGCAATCTGGGCGATGCCCTCGGCGCTCATCCGGG
>JBIICO010000203.1:0-6260 GCA_044238855.1 Caulobacter sp. | reverse complement strand
CTGAAGGAGGCCGACTGGTCGTCGTTCGCCGCCCTGATGCTGTCGCCGGGCATTCCGCTGACCCATCCCGAGCCGCACTGGTCGGTCGAGCGCGCCCGTGAGGCCGGCGTCGAGGTGCTGGGCGACATCGAGCTGTTCGCGCGGACCGTGAACGCCGCCCCGCCGCACAAGCGTCCGAAGATCGCCGCCATCACCGGCACCAACGGCAAGTCGACGACCACCGCGCTGCTGGGCCACCTGTCGGCCACCGCCGGCCGCGACACCCGCATCGGCGGCAACATCGGCTTCGGCGTGCTGGGCCTCGACGACATGCACGGCGGCGCCGTCTATGTGCTCGAGACCTCGTCCTACCAGCTCGACCTGACCAGCAGCCTCAAGCCCGACGCGGCCATCCTGCTGAACATCTCGCCCGACCACCTGGATCGCCACGGCGGCATGGAGGGCTACGTCGCCGCCAAGCGCCGCGTGCTGCTGAACCAGGGCAAGGGCGACACCGCCATCATCGGCGTCGACGACGCCTGGTGCCAGCGCATCTGTACCGAGATCACCGCCGCCAACCGCCGGACCATCTGGCCGATCAGCGCCAGCCGTTCGATGGGCCGCGGCGTCTACGCCATCCAGGGCGTGCTGTACGACGCCACCGGCGACCGGGTCATCGAGGTGGCCGACCTGCTGCGGGCCCGCTCGCTGCCCGGCCGCCACAACTGGCAGAACGCGGCCGCCGCCTATGCCGCCGCCCGCGCGCTCGGCATCTCGCCCGAGGCCGCCGCCGAGGGGCTGATGACCTTCCCGGGCCTGGCGCACCGGATGGAGACCGTCGCCACGGTCGGCCGCGTCCGCTTCGTCAACGACTCCAAGGCCACCAACGCCGACGCGGCCCGCCAGGCGCTGAGCAGCTATCCGCGCGTCTACTGGATCGCCGGCGGGGTGGCGAAGTCGGACGGCATCGCGCCGCTGGCCGACCTGTTCCCGCGCGTGGCCCGCGCCTACCTGATCGGCGACGCCCAGGACCGCTTCGCCGCCGAACTCGAAGGCAAGGCCGACCATGTGAAGGCCGGCACGCTGGAAGCGGCGACCGCCGCCGCCTTCGCCGACGCCGAGGCCAGCGGCGAGGACGCCATCGTCCTGCTGTCGCCCGCCTGCGCCTCGTTCGACCAGTTCAAGGATTTCGAGGCCCGGGGCGAGGCGTTCCGCGCCGCCGTCGAGGACCTTCACCGGCCGGCCCTGAAGGGGGCGCGCGCATGACCGGCAGCGTCCATCCCTTCGCGCGTGGCGACAAGACCATGCTCGGCCGCTGGTGGTGGGAAGCCGACAAGTGGCTGCTGGGCGCGGTGACGATCCTGGTCACGCTGGGCGTGCTGCTGTCGTTCGGCACCAGCCCGGCGGCCGCTTCGCGCCTGCACTACGACGACAGCTTCCACTTCGCGATCCGCCAGTCGGTGTTCGGCGTCGGCGCGCTGGTGCTGCTGGTGGCGGTGTCGGCGATGTCGGTCCGGCACATCCGGCGAACGGCCTTCGTGGTCTATGCGGTGATGATCGTGATCATGGCGGCGTTGCCGCTGCTGGGACACGAGGCCAAGGGCGCGACGCGCTGGATCAACTTCGCCGGCTTCACGCTGCAACCCTCCGAGTTCATGAAGCCGGCGCTGATCGTGCTGGTGGCCTGGATGTTCGCCGAGGGCCAGAAGGGCGAGGGCGTGCCCGGGGTGTTCATCGCCTTCTGCCTGTACGGCATCGCCGTGGCGCTGCTGCTGATCCAGCCGGACGTCGGCCAGACGGTGCTGATCACCATCGCCTTCGGGGCCGCCTTCTGGATGGCGGGGGTGCCGATCAGCTGGATCATGGGGCTTGGCGTCACGGCCGTCATAGGCCTGGGCAGCACCTATTTCCTGATCCCGCACGTGCATGCGCGGGTCGATACCTTCCTCAGCCCCGACAAGGCCGACAAGCACCAGATCAGCCAGGCCTCCGAGGCGATCTTCGCCGGCGGCCTGTTCGGGCGCGGACCGGGCGAGGGCGTGATGAAGCGGGGCGTGCCCGACATGCACACCGACTTCGCCTACTCCGTGCTGGCCGAGGAGTACGGCCTGATCTTCTCGCTGGCCCTGATCAGCCTGTTCGCCTTCCTGGTGGTGCGGGGCCTGTACAAGTCGCTGCGGCTTTCCGATCCGTTCGAACAGGTCGCGGCCGCCGGACTCTTCGTGCTGGTCGGCCAGCAGGCGCTGATCAATGTGGCCGTGAACCTCAACATGATCCCGACCAAGGGCATGACCCTGCCGTTCATCAGCTATGGCGGCTCCTCGATGCTGGCGATGGGGCTGACCCTGGGGATGGCCCTGGGCCTGACCCGCAAGCGGCCGGGCGCCTACGGATCCAACGAAGGCCTCGCTCGCGCGGGCGCGTTCGCCTAAAGAGCCCCGCATGGCATCGCGTGTCGCAGTGATCGCCGCCGGGGGAACCGGCGGGCATATGTTCCCGGCTCAGGCCCTGGCCGAGGCGCTGGCCGCGCGCGGCTGGCGGATCATCCTGGCCACCGACGAGCGCGGCGCGATGTACGCCGACAAGTTCCCGGCCGATGTCCGCATCAGCCTGTCGGCCGCGACGGCGAAGAGCAACGACCCGATCGGCATGCTCAAGGCCGGCATCGCCGTCTTCCGAGGCACGATGCAGGCGCGGGGCGTGTTCAAGCGCATGGACCCGGCCGTCGTGGTCGGGTTCGGCGGTTATCCGTCGCTGCCGGCCCTGCTGGCGGCGCTGGGCCAGAAGCGTCCGACCGTGATCCACGAGCAGAACGCGGTGTTCGGCCGGGTGAACAGGTTCCTGGCCAACCGCGTGACCGAGGTCGCCTGCGCCTTCCCGACCCTGGAGAAGGCGAGCCCGGCGGTGAAGGCCCGCGCCCATGTGGTCGGCAACCCGGTGCGTCCGGACGTCCGAGCGCTGGCCGATCTGCCGTACGAGGCGCCGACCGCCGACGGGCCGATCCGCCTGCTGGTCACCGGCGGCAGCCAGGGCGCGCGGCTGCTCTCCGAGCTGACCCCCGAGGCGATCCTGCGCCTGCCCGAGGACCTGCGCCTGCGGATGGAGGTCCAGCAGCAGACCCGCAAGGAGTCGATGGACCTGGCGCGCGGCATCTACGCCAACGCCATGGTCAAGGCCGAGGTGGCGCCGTTCTTCCGCGACATGGCCGGCCGGCTGAAGGCCGCGCACCTGGTCATCGGCCGGGCGGGCGCCTCGACGGTCTGCGAGCTGGCCGTGGCCGGCAAGCCGTCCGTGCTGGTGCCGCTGAAGATCGCCACCGACGACCACCAGACCCTGAACGCCAAGCTGCTGGCCGACGCCCAGGCGGCCGCCGTCTGCCCGGAAGAGGAACTGACGGTGGATACGTTGGCGGGAGCCCTCAAGGCCCTGCTGCGGGACCCCGACTGGCTGGCCAACATGGCGCTGGGCGCCCGGTCGGTGGCCAAGCCCGACGCGGCCGAGCGGCTTGCGGACCTGGTCGAGCGGACCGCGCTGGCGGGGTGAGGGGGGCGGCCGGTTTGCTTGGCCTCACCGCGTTCTGACCCGTCAATCGTCGGCAGCCTCCGGGCCTTTATATGAGAAATCCAGTTTCTCGCCGCTGAGGTCCTCGTAGGACCAATATCGAGCCTCGGATGCGAGAACCGTTCGGATCGTGAACAGCGCCATTTCAAGGAACTGAAGGGGATGAGCGCCTTTCATCTCCATCGAGAACGGTTCCGGCCCACTGAGCGAGATGTGTCCTCGATAGATTGAGAACGGCGCCGGCATGCGTTCCGGATGATCGATCTCTATGCGGCACGCCAGCTTCTCGTTGCCGTCTTTCGATCTGGCGACGAAGTCGATCGCAAACAGATGGGGCGCCCCCCCGTGATCAGAAAGGGAACTCTTCATCGCAATCCCGTTTGCATTGGGCAAAGTTCCTTCCGGCTCTAGCAATACACAGAGGGGCGTTTGAAAGCCCCATAAACGCGCAGACGGAAGGATCTACATCGTAAAGTGCGTCGCAGCCGCGATAGCAGTTCCGCTTTGTTCGGCAGTTACCTCCGAAGATCGCGGCGTTGCATTCAAGGGACGCTGTTTGGAAGCGAGCCGGCGTCTCGCTCATGGCTGCTGCCGGCAGAATTCGCGGAGCTGCTTGGCTTTCGCTTGAACTTTCATGCGCATTGGGGGCGGTGCCCGAGAGAGCGATGGCGATGGAGGCGAGGCCCCCCACAATCAGGTTTCGCACTACGGTTCCCCCTGCTGAATTGCTCGTTAAAAGTGTATCTATGGTTAAAGCAATTTCAAGGGTTGTTTTCTTCCTTCGATCCTCTCAGCGGTTGAGCTCCTTCGGGGCGACTGAGCTGCGCAGCAAGCTCGCTGCTGGTGGCTGGGGTACCCGCCTGTGCTGAAGGGCGGGCCTAGCAAAGCGCGGAATGGATGATGCGGTGGCCTTTAGCCCGCACTCGCGGTGTGGCGTCTTCCACCATCACCCCGAAGGCCCGGTCTGGAGCCGGACATCGACGCCGTAGCAGGGGGCCAGCGGCTCGGGGGGCGTCACGTTCGCCTGTGGTGGATGCGTTCACCGTTGGAGCGATCGCGATGTAAGGAAAGTCGAAAAGAAGCGTCATGGTCGAGTCTCGACTGGGGCTACTCCGCCAACCACGCCCGACCCCAGCGCACCGCTTCCGCCACATCCGCCGTCGCGGGCCGGTCCACCGCATACCGTCCGTCGCACGCCGCGTCCGCCAGCGCCGCGTCGCGGCTGCCCGGGGCGATCGGCCAGCCGGGACGATTGTCGGCCGTCTTCGGGCCCTCCGCGCCGCCGACCTGGACGCTCTGGAAGCCGGTCTCGTCGACCGTCCGCGCACGGCAGTCGATGTCCAGGTGGGACCAGCCGCCCCAGTACGGCTTGCCGCCGGCCTCGAAGTCCTCCGGCGTGACCATCAGGGCGCGGAGCGAGACCCCGTCGTCGGTTCGCACGACGCTGTCGCGGTCGAGGAACCAGGCGAAGCGGCCGATCTCCACCGCCTTCAGATCCACGGCCCCGGCGGGGGTGGCGGCGGCCGTCAGGGCGGCTCCGGCGGCGAGGGCGGCGAAAAGGCGTGTCATTCCGGTCTTCCTGACGTATTTCGCGCGCCCCATAAATCCTCTAGTGCCTCAGACATGATCCAGCGCCGCCGCCCCGTCCCGTTCGAACTCGGCCCCGTGCACTTCATCGGCATCGGCGGCATCGGCATGAGCGGCATCGCCGAGATCATGATCCGCATCGGCTACACGGTGCAGGGCAGCGACCTGAAGGCCAGCGCCAACACCGAGCGGCTGGAAAAGCTGGGCGCGAAGATCTTCATCGGCCAGGCGGCCCAGAACGTCGATGGCGCCTCGGCCATCGTTTATTCGACCGCCGTGAAGCATGACAATCCGGAGATGGTCGCCGGCCGCGAGGCGCGCCTGCCGCTGGTCCGCCGGGCCGAAATGCTGGCCGAGCTGATGCGACTTCAGTTTTCAGTTGCGGTGGGTGGCACCCACGGCAAGACCACGACCACCTCGATGATCGCCGCCCTGCTGGACGCCGGCGGCATCGACCCGACCGTGGTCAACGGCGGCATCATCAACGCCTACGGCACCAACGCCAAGGTCGGCGAGGGCGAGTGGATCGTCGTCGAGGCCGACGAGAGCGACGGCACCTTCCTGAAGCTGAAGTCCACCTGCGCGGTGGTGACCAACATCGACGCCGAGCACCTGGACCACTGGGGCGACTTCGACGCGGTGAAGAAGGGCTTCAAGGACTTCATCGAGAACATCCCCTTCTACGGCTTCGCCGCCGTCTGCGTGGACCATCCCGAGGTCCAGGCCCTGACCGCGCGGATCGAGAACCGCCGCCTGGTGACCTACGGGACCAACCCGCAGGCCGAGGTCCGGGTCCAGCACGTCGAGATGGGGCCGGAAGGCGCGCAGTTCGACGTCGTCGTCACCCCGCTGAAGGGCGAGCCGGTCCGCTATGACGGGCTGAAGCTGCCGATGGCCGGGATGCACAACGTGCTGAACGCAACCGCCGCCATCGCCGTGGCCCGCGAGCTGGGCGTCGACCCGGAGTCGATCCGCAAGGGCCTGGCCGGCTTCGGCGGCGTGAAGCGGCGCTTCACCACCACCGGCGTCGTGAACGGCGTGCGCATCATCGACGACTACGGCCACCACCCGGTGGAGATCTCCAGCGTGCTGTCCGCCGCCCGAGCGGTGACGCCCGAGGGCAAGGTCATCGC
>JBIICO010000225.1:0-5624 GCA_044238855.1 Caulobacter sp. | reverse complement strand
GTCCAGCCGCACCGCTACACCCGCCTGCGCGACCTGATGGACGAGTTCAGCTCCTGCTTCAACGACGCCGACGCGGTGATCGTGGCCGACGTCTACACGGCCGGCGAGACGCCGATCGAGGGCGTCGACCGCGACGCCCTGGTCGAGGGCCTGCGCCGCTTCGGCCACCGCCGGGCGATCCCGCTGGCGGGCCCGGCGCAACTGGCGGCCGTGGTGGCGGAAGAGGCCAAGGCGGGCGACATCGTCGTCCTGCTCGGCGCCGGCGACATCACCAGCTGGGCCTACGCGCTGCCGGGCCAGCTGGAGGCGCTGGAGACGTGAAGCCGTGCGTCCTTCGACATGGCCCTTGGGGCCTGCTCAGGATGACTGATTTTGTAGAGCCTGCCCTCCAGGTCATGGTGAGCAGCGCGGAGCGCGTGTCGACCCACGCAGGGCCTGTCCAATGAGCTGGAAAGACAATCTGCCCGCCGTGCGCGGCAAGCTGCTGCGCGGCGAGCCGCTGGCGCCGTTCACCTGGTTCCGGGTAGGGGGCAAGGCCGATGTGCTGTTCCTGCCGGCAGATCCGGACGACCTGCGCGACTTCCTCAAGGCGCTGCCCGCCGACGTGCCGGTGCAGGCGCTGGGCGTCGGGTCCAACGTCATCGTCCGTGACGGCGGGGTCGAGGGCGTGGTCGTGCGCTGCGCCGGCAAGGCCTGGGGGCAGGTGACGGTCGAAGGCGACCTGATCACGGCCGGCCCGGCGGCGCTGGACGCGTCGGTCGCTCGCGCGGCCGCCAAGGCGGGGCTGGCTGGACTGGAGTTCTACGTCGGCATCCCGGGCACCGTCGGCGGCGCCCTGACCATGAACGCGGGCTGCTACGGCCGCGAGACCAAGGACGTGCTGGTTTCGGCCTGGGGCTATGACCGGGCCGGCGAACGCCGCGAGTGGACCAACGCCGACTTCGGCTTCACCTACCGCCACACCGTCGTGCCGGACAATTCGATGTTCTGGGTCGAGGCGACCTATCGCGGGACGCCCGACGATCCGGCCGCCGTGCAGGCGCGGATGGACGAGATCACCGCCCGCCGCGAGACCACCCAGCCGATCCGCGAGAAGACGGGCGGCTCGACCTTCAAGAACCCGGACGGTCACTCGTCCTGGAAGCTGGTCGACGAGGCCGGCTGGCGCGGCAAGCTGTTCGGCGGGGCCAAGTTCTCCGAGCTGCACAGCAACTTCATGATCAACACCGGCGAGGCGACCGCCGCCGACCTGGAAGGGCTGGGCGACACCGTCCGAGCCGACGTGAAGGCCAGGACCGGCATCGACCTGAACTGGGAGATCAAGCGGATCGGGCGGAAGGGCTAATCCTCCCGCCCCACTCCGGACTCTCGTCAGGCGCGGACAGGCACCGGCATCCGGAACGGCGAACCGAGGCGGTTCAGGGCGTTCATCAGCGCGATGGCGATGGTGAGATCGACCAGCGCCTTCGGCTCGAACGCGGCGGCCGCCGCGGCATAGGCTTCGTCCGACGCGTGGGTTTCGCTGACCAGGGTGACCTCCTCGGCCCAGGCCAGGGCGGCCCGCTCCTGGTCGGTGAAATGATCCGGCAATTCGTCCCACACCGGAACGAGCGACACCTTGTCCACCGACATGGTCTTGCGCAGGTCGCGCCCGTGCAGGTCGATGCAGTGGGCGCAGCCGTTGATTTGTGACACCCGGAGGAACACGAGGTGGATCAGCTCCTCCGGCAGGTCCGTCTTGTGGGTGACGTAGTGGTGCAGGCCGAAGAGGGCCTTGGCGGCGTCGGGGGCCACTTCCTGCCATTTCAAACGGGTCATCGATCTCTCTCCTGTTTCGCCGGTTGGCTTCAGGCAGAAGACGAGGTCGGGGGAGGCGGCGTGACATGACCGACCTTCGGAGCCGCTGCACCAAATCTTGTCCGCAACCCCAACGCGCCCCGCTTGACCTTCCCCGCCGGGCGCCGCATCCGGCTGGCATGCGTCCCTTCCTGCTCGGCCTTGCCGCCACCTTCGCCCTCTCGACCGCGTCGATCGCGGCCGAGCCCGTCGATACCGCCGCCGCGCTGCGCGACAAGGCGCTGGCCGACAAGACGGCCTGGACCCTCGTCGAGGACCTGACGACCGAAATCGGTCCGCGCCAGGTCGGCTCGCCGGCCATGGTCCGGGCCAAGGACTGGGGCGTGCAGACGCTCAAGGATCTCGGCTTCACCAACATCCGGGTCGAGGAGTTCGCCAAGCCGTCCTGGACGCGCGGCGCGGAGTCGGCCTCGGTCGTCGCGCCCTATCCGTTCAAGCTGTCGATCCTGGGCCTGGGCGGCACCGTGCCGACGCCGGCCAAGGGGATCGAGGCCGAGGTCGTGATCTTCAGGTCCTACGCCGAGCTGCTGGCCGCGCCGGAAGGTTCGCTGAAGGGCAAGATCGCCGTCGTCACCCAGGCGATGACCCGCACCCAGGACGGCCAGGGCTACAGCGCCGCCGGCCTCGCCCGCCGCGCCGGCCCGTCAGAGGCCGCCAGGCGCGGCGCCATCGCCTACCTGGTCCGCTCGATCTCCACCTCCGACTCGCGCCTGGCCCACACCGGGGGCACCCGCTACGCCGAGGGCGTCGCCAAGATCCCCGCCGCCGCCCTGGGCGTGCCCGACGCCGAGCTGCTGGAGCGACTGGCCGCCCGCGGTCCGGTGAAGGTGAAGCTGAACCTGGCCTCGACCACCACGCCCGGCAACGTGGCCTGGAACATCTCCGGCGACATCGTCGGCAGCGAGAAGCCGGAAGAAGTCATCGTCATCGGCGGTCACCTGGACAGCTGGGACGTCGGCACCGGCGCCGTCGACGACGCCTCGGGCATCGCCATCACCGCCGCCGCCGGCAAGCTGATCGGCGACCTGCCGCGCCATCCCAAGCGCACCATCCGCGTCGTCATGTGGGGCTCCGAAGAGATCGGCGGCTCCAGCGAGGCCTTCGCGCTGGAACACAAGGACGGACTGGCCAACTTCGTGGTGGCCAGCGAGAGCGACCTGGGCGCCGACCGCGCCTACGCCCTGATGCTGCCCAAGGGCGCGCAGAAGCATCCGATCGCCGCCCAGCTGTCCACGGTGCTGGCGCCGCTGAACGTCATCGTCTCCAACCAGCCGGCGACCTTCGGCGGATCCGACACCGAGGGCCTGCAGGACGCCGGCGTGCCGGTGTTCAACCTGCGCCAGGACGCCAGCCGCTACTTCGACATCCACCACTCCGAGGACGACACCCTCGACAAGGTCGATCCGCTGCAACTCGACCAGAACGTCGCCGCCTGGGTCTCGGTCCTCTACCTGATCGCCGACAGCGACATCGACTTCCGCGCCCTGAAGGACACCCAATGAGCCTGCCGCTCCAAGGCCACCACGTCGCCGTCCTGCTGGGCGGGCTGTCCGCCGAGCGGGAGGTCAGCCTGGTGTCCGGCGCCGCCTGCGCCACCGCGCTGGAGAACCTGGGCGCCAAGGTCAGCCGCGTCGACGCCGGCCGCGACCTGGCCCAGGTGCTGACCGCGCTGAAGCCGGGCGTGGTGTTCAACGCCCTGCACGGCGAGTGGGGCGAGGACGGCTGCGTCCAGGGCGTGCTGGAGACGCTGGGGTTGCCCTACACCCACTGCGGGGTGCTGGCGTCGGCCCTGGCGATGGACAAGGCCAAGTCCAAGGCCGTGCTGGCCGCCGCGGGCGTGCTGGTGCCCGGCGGGGGACTCTACAACCGCCATGACGTCGCGGCCGATCACGTGCTGCCGCCGCCCTATGTGGTGAAGCCCAACGCCGAGGGCTCATCGGTCGGGGTGTTCGTGGTCCAGGAGGGGGCCAACCGCCCGCCGCAGGAGTTGGCCGCGCCCGGCTGGACCCATGGCGAGGAGGTCATGGTCGAGCCCTACATCGCGGGGCTGGAGCTGACCGTCGCGGTGATGGACGGCAAGGCTCTGACCGTCACCGAGATCGAATCAAACACCGGCTTCTACGACTACGAGGGCAAGTATTCCGAGGGCGGGTCGGTCCACATCGTGCCGGCGCGGATTCCTCCACAGGATTTCGAGAAGGCGCTTCGCATGGCGGAGCAGGCCCACGCGGCTCTTGGTTGCCGAGGCGTGACCCGGAGCGACTTCCGTTATGACCCTGTTAAGCGTCTTCTGGTCCTTTTGGAGGTCAACACGCAGCCCGGCATGACGCCCACCTCCCTCGTTCCGGAGCAGGCGGCCCACCTGGGCACGTCGTTCGACCAACTGGTGCTCTGGATTGTGGAGGATGCGTATGCCCGCGGCAGTGCGGGGGGCAGGGCGGAGTAGCGCCAAGCCCCGGGCCAAAGCGCCCGCGAGCCGAACGAAGGGCAGGGCCGCCTCCACCGGTCCCAGGCCCGCGGCGAAACTGCGCGCCGCGCAGGGCGTGTTGCCGCCGATGCTGGCGCTGGGCGCCGCGGGCGCGGTGCTGGCCGTCGGCCTCGTCATCACCCTGTCCACCGGCCATCGCGGCGAGCAACTGGCCCAGGGCGCGACCAGCGCCGTGGCCGGCCAGAGCGCGGGCGTCGGCTTCAAGCTGAACAAGGTCCATGTGCAGGGCGCCTCGCCGATGGCGCAGCAGTCGGTGCTGGACGCCACCGGCCTGGCGCTCGGCCAGCCGATCCTCGACATCGATCTGGAGGCCGTGCGCGCTTCTGTCGCCAAGGTCGGCTGGGTACAGAACGTGCAGGTCGTGCGCCTGCTGCCCGACACCCTCGTCATCGCCGTCGAGGAGCGCCAGACGCTCGCCGTCTGGCAACTGAACGGCCGCACCGTGGTGATCGACGGCGGCGGCCGCCCGATCCCCGAGGCCGACCCGGGAAGCTTCCCGCAGCTGCCGCTGATCGTCGGGGCGGGCGCCAACGAGACGGCCGCCCAGATCCTGCCCGCCGTGCAGTCGCGTCCGCGCCTGCGCGACCGTCTGGAGGCGCTGGTGCGGGTCGACGGCCGTCGCTGGGACCTGCGCCTGAAGGACGGCGGCATCATCCAGCTGCCGGCGGTGGAAGAGGAATCGGCCCTGATCCGCCTGGATCAGATGGACCAGCGCCAGCGGGTGCTGGAACTGGGCTTTGGAAGGATCGACCTGCGCGAACCCGGCCTGGTGGCCGTGCGACCGCGGGAAACGCCGCTGCCGGCCGCAGAGCCGGTTGCGGAAGGCGTTTGACGTAAAGGACTGGTGGGCGGGGTGCTCAAGACCATGGCGCGCGGTGATGATCGCAAACAGGCTCGCGACAGCCTGAAGCAGGCGCTCGCGCGCCAGCCCGTGATCGCGGCCGTCGATCTGGGCGCGTCCAAGGTCGCCTGTTTCGTGATGAAGCCCGACGGCGTCCGCAAGGGCGACCGCACCCTGACCACCGCCGGTGTGGGCTATGTGCAGTCGCGTGGCGTCAAGGGCGCGACCATCGCCAGCATGGACGAGGCCGCCGAGGCCATCGCCCTGGCCGTGGAACGCGCCGAAGCCGTCGCCGGCGTCAGTGTTCAGGGCGTGACGATCGCCACCGCCGCCGGCCAATTGGCCAGCGACCGCGTCTCCGCCCGGGTGTCCATCGGCGCGCGGCCGATCTCCGACAACGACTGCTCGCGCGCCCTGGCGGCGGCGCTGGCGCAGATC
>JBIICO010000299.1:0-3431 GCA_044238855.1 Caulobacter sp. | reverse complement strand
TGGTCTCTCGTGAAGATGGGCACGACCGCCGCGCAGAAGAAGCTGTTCTTCAACCTCCGCAAGGCCAAGAGCGCGATCTCGGCCTTCGAGGAAGGCGACCTTCTGCCCGAGCACGTCACCACGATCGCCACCAAGCTGGGCGTGAATGAGGACGAGGTCATCTCGATGAACCGGCGCCTCTCCGGCGGCGACGCCTCGCTCAACGCGCCGATGCGCGCGGACGGCGAGAGCGAGTGGCAGGACTGGCTGGCCGACGACAACGCCGTCAGCCAGGAGACCGTGGTCGCCGAGGAAGAAGAGAAGTCCCTGCGCATGGGCCTGCTCGAAGAGGCGATGGCGGAACTCACCGACCGTGAGAAGCACATCCTCACCGAGCGCCGCCTGAAGGACAGCCCGACCACCCTCGAGGACCTGGCCGCCGAATACGGCGTCAGCCGCGAGCGCGTGCGTCAGATCGAGGTCCGCGCCTTCGAAAAGCTCCAGAAGAGCATGAAGGCCGCCGCCATCGAGCGGAACCTCGTCGAGGCGTAACCTCGCCCTCGAGACCTGAACGGATCAGGGGACATGCCGAAAGGCCTGTCCCCTTTTTCGCGCCTACGCCGCGCGCGGGGCCTCTTCCTTCGGCAGGAAGGCGATCAGGCGAACGATGGCCTGCTCCAGCGCGCGCCAGTCCGGCGTGCCCTCGGCGGGCAGGACGCGGCCGAGGTTCACGGCCGCTTCCATCAGCTTCATGTCGTTCATGGCCACGCCGGCCTTCTGCAGCTCGACGGCCTGCGCCATCAGCGCGCGGCGGGCCTGGGCCCAGTCGGTCTGCAGCGCCCCGGCCGCGGCGCGGACAATCTTCAGCGCCTGAAGCATGCGCTCGTTGTTGGCGTCGCCTCGGTTGTCGCTCTTGCGCTTGCGCGGTCCCTTGTACTCCGCCGAGTTGAAGCGGCGGCGATCAGGGCCGACGTACTGCACCGCCTCGACCCAGTCGCGCGGCTTGAGCATCACCGCTTCCAGCCGCTTCAGCAGGTCGCCCATGGTGTAGGGTTTGCGCAGGAACTCGTGCACCCCGGCGTCGCGCGCGCCGAGGATGGCGGCGGCGGTGGCCTCGCTGGTGCACATGATCACCGGGACCATCCGGCAGTTCAGGTCGCTGCGCCGCAGGGCCTTGGTGAAGCGGGCGCCGTCGAGGCCGGGGCCGCCGTGCTCGACGAAGATGATCTGCGGGTCGACGATCTGGGCCATCTGCATGGCCTTGGCCTCGGTCGGGGCCGAGAACAGCTGGCCGCCGCTGATCGTGCGGATCAGTTCGGCCAGCAATTTCACACCCGCCGGGGTCGGGTCCACGACCAGCACTTTCTGGAGCGTGGGCGCGAGCTTCCGAAAGAGTTTCTCGTCGTCGAACAAGGCCAGGACCTTCAGGATTCGGTTGCTCTCAAACCTGCCCGATGCGGGTAAAAAACAGCTTACGAAGTGCCGTCATGACGCCTCAGACCTGCAGCGGCTCACCGAGGCTGGCCTCGAAGTCCTGGAAGATGTCGACCGCCTCCTCGACCGGCGCGGCGGGCAGGCGGCCGAGCGGGAAGCGATAGCGCCAGAAGCTGGCGATGTGGGACACCGCGCCGACCTTCTCGCCCAGCGACAGGAACATCCGCGGCGCGTCCAGCAGGAAGCCGCGGAAGGCGCGCGGCTCGCCGTCCCGGGTCAGGCTGGCGAAGGCGGCGTCGTAGACGGCCAGCGAGCGGTCGACCTGCTGACGTTGGGCCGTGATGGCCGCCCGCAGGCGCTTGCGCGCGTTGTCGAGATAGGCCGACGTCTCCTGGTCGCGTGGGCCCGATACGGTCAGGCTCCCGATCTCCTGGGTCACCGCGTGCAGTTGCGGCTGCAGGGTGGTCAGCATCCATTTGTAGTAGAGGAAGCCCTTCCAGCTGAAGACGCCCTCGCGGAAGTCGTCGCCTTCCAGCATCAGCGTATTGCGCAGCGGCTCCAGCCGTTCGTCGACCTCGGTCGACAGCAGCGCCTCGACCAGGCGCGCGGTGTAGGTGGCCGACCCCTTCGCCGAATTGGAATAGGCCAGGCGGATCAGCTCCTCGATCTGCATGGCGACGTAGCCCTGCATGGCTTCGAGATCGGCCGGCGAGATGGCGAAGTAGCAGGCCGCCGCGTGGAAATCGTGCCGGCGCAGGTGCTCGCGCAGCAGGAACGGGTCCAGCGAGGGCAGGTCGTCCATCAGCTTCAGAACACGGACGTCGCGATCCAGCGCGCGCGAGCCGCTGGAGCAGGCGTCGCGCATCATGTCCATCCAGCCGCGCTGGCCGATGAAGAAGGACTGGCCGCCCAGGCCCAGGTCGCTGCGCTCGAACGGAATGATCACCTTGGTGGCGACCGTCCGGTAGTCGTCGAACAGGTAGGTCTCGTCGAGCCGCAGCCGGTGCTTGAGGATCATCGAGGCGTTGAGCACGCGGTTCTGGAACAGCGGCTCCTCGGCCCAGTCCGGCCGGTCGACGTTCTTCTCGGCGATGGCCAGCAGATTCAGGACCCGGCTGGTCGAGGCGGTGCGTTCGAGCGCGCGCAGGCTACGGGCCGTGCGATCGACGAAGTTCGTCGCTGCCCTCTGCCTCGGCTGCCGCACGCCTGTTCTCCCCCAACCCTTGAACCCACAAGGGTTTAGGGGATGGGGGATAAACAAACGCTAACTACGTTGGACGTCGTTACCCAAAGACGGTCAACCCTGGAACGGGTCGCGCATCAGGATGGTGTCGTCGCGCTCGGGGCTGGTCGACAGCAGGGCGACCGGCGCGCCGATCAGTTCCTCGACCCGGCGGACGTACTTGATGGCGTTGGCGTTTAGATCCTTGAACGAACGGGCGCCGGCGGTGCTTTCGCTCCAGCCCTCCATCTCCTCGTAGATCGGCCTGGCCGCCGCCTGGTCGCGCATCCCGGCCGGCAGGTAGTCATAGGTCTTGCCGTTGATGTCGTAGCCGACGCAGATCTTCAGCGTCTTCAGCCCGTCCAGCACGTCCAGCTTGGTCAGGGCGATGCCGGCGATGCCGTTGATGGCCACGGACTGGCGCACCAGCACCGCGTCGAACCAGCCGCAGCGGCGCGGACGGCCGGTGTTGACCCCGACCTCGCGGCCGACGGTCGACAGGTGGACGCCGACCTCGTCGTCCAGCTCGGCGGCGAAGGGCCCCTCGCCGACGCGGGTGGTGTAGGCCTTGACGATGCCCAGCACGTAGCCCGGACCGCGCGGGCCCATGCCGGAGCCGGCGGCGGCCTGACCGGCGACCGTGTTGGACGAGGTCACGAACGGATAGGTGCCGTGGTCGACGTCGAGCAGCGCGCCCTGCGCGCCCTCGAACAGGATCCGGCGACCGGCCTTGTACGCCTCATCGAGCAGACGCCAGGCCGGCTGGGCGTAGGGCAGGATCTTCGGAGCCAGGTCC
>JBIICO010000298.1:0-3433 GCA_044238855.1 Caulobacter sp. | reverse complement strand
AGCGCCCGCGTCGCCGCTCTGGCCGGGGTGCTGAACGAGAACCTCGAAGAGCTGAAGCGGCTCCTGACCGCCGAGCAGGGCAAACCGCACGAGGCGGCGGCCGGCGAGATCATGGGCGCCGCCTACTGGTTCATGTCGGCGGCCGGCCTGTCCCTGCCCGTGGACGTGCTGGAGGACACCGACGAGCGCCGGACCGAGACCATCCGCGTGCCGCTGGGCGTGGTCGGCGGCATCCTGCCGTGGAACTTCCCGCTGCTGGTCTTCGCCTTCAAGGTCATCCCGGCGCTGCTGGCCGGCAACACCATCGTCGCAAAGCCTTCTCCGTTCACGCCGCTGACGACCCTGCGCGCGGGCCAGCTGCTGGCCGCGGCGCTGCCGCCGGGCGTGCTGAACGTCGTCAGCGGCGGCGACGACCTTGGTCGCTGGATGACCGGCCACCGGGGTATCGACAAGATCGGCTTCACTGGCTCGACCCAGACCGGCAAGGCGATCATGCGCTCCGCCGCCGACACCATGAAGCGCCTGACGCTGGAGCTGGGCGGCAACGACGCCGCCATCGTCCTGCCCGATGTGGACGTGGCCGCCACGGCCCAGGCGCTTTTCTGGGGCGCGTTCGGCAACAGCGGCCAGATCTGCGTCGCCGCCAAGCGCGTGTATGTCCACGACGCGATCTACGACGCCTTCCTGGAAGCCCTGATCCGGGTGGCCGGCGGCGTGAAGATCGGCGACGGCGCCGACCAGGGAACCTTGCTGGGCCCCGTGCAGAACCGCCTGCAGTACGAGCGCGTCACCGGCCTGATCGCCGACAGCCGCGCCAATCGCCACCGGATCCACTCCATCGGCGATATCCCGCCCGGAGACGGTTTCTTCGTACCGATAACCATCGTCGACAATCCGCCGGACACCGCCCGCGTGGTGGTCGAGGAAGCCTTCGGGCCGGTGCTGCCGCTGCTGCGGTTCTCCGACATCGACGAGGTCGTGGCCCGGGCCAACGACACGCCCTACGGCCTGGCCGGCTCTGTCTGGTCGGGAGATCTCGACCAGGCGCGCGCCATCGCCGCGCGGCTGCAGTGCGGGACGGTGTGGATCAACTGCATCCAGGACTCCCTGCCCGCCACGCCGATCGCCGGACACAAGCAGTCGGGCCTCGGGCTGGAGAACGGCGACGCCGGCCTGCTTGAGTACACCAACGCCCAGACCGTCGTGCTGCGCAAGCGGCCGGCCGCCCAGCCCGCGTAGGCGCCTCGTCGACGCCGCCAACGCCGGCCGCGCTGGACCCACGCCCATAAACCTAATAGACGTAGATAACTGAATCGAACAACCGTATGAGGACGACCTTGGTCAACGCTGGGTGGCTTACGGAAGGCGCGGACGGCCCGTACTGGCGGGCGCTGGAAGGCGGCGGACTGGAACTGCCGCGCTGCGCCTCGTGCGGCCGCTGGCACTGGCCCGCCGTCTGGCGCTGCGGCGAATGCGGCGCGTGGGAGCAGACCTGGACCGAGGTCGAGATGATCGGGCGCATCTATAGCTGGACCCGCACCCACCACCCCTTCGGCGGGACCGAAGGCATCGGCGTTCCGTTCGTCACTGTGGTCGTCGAGCTGCCCGGCGCGGGCGGCATCCGCCTGACCGGCGTACTGGAGGGCGACACCGCGATGGTGGCCATCGGCGCGGCCGTGGCCGGCGCCGTGCGTGAGACCCTGTTCGACGGCATGGCCATCCCGACCATTCGCTGGCGGCTGAAGGAGGCCGGGCGATGAGCGGCGTGAACCGTCTGATCGCCGGCCGGACCGCTGTCGCCGGCATAGGCGTGCGCCAGTACAAGCGCGGCGCCGCGCCCCTGCCCGAACGCGGCGTGCTGGTGCGCGCCATCGTCGACGCCTGCGAGGACGCCGGCTTCGACCCGGCCGACATCGACGGCTTCGCCTCCTACGGCGACGACAGGAATGAGCCGGTCCGCCTCGCGCCCGATCTCGGCATCAGGGACCTGACCTGGTCGAGCCAGGTCTGGGGCGGCGGGGGCGGCGGCATCGCCGGCGCCTTCGGCCAGGCGGCGGCGGCCATCCTGACCGGCCAAGCCAGCGCCGTCGTGGTGTTCCGCGCCCTGGTCGAGGGCAGCAGCGGACGCCTGTCCGCCGCCGTGATGGCCCACCACCTGAACCCGCACATGGCCGCCGCCGGCGTCGTCTCGCCCGCCCAGGCCTGCGCCATCCGCGCCCAGCGGATGTTCGAGCACCATGGCGTGCCGAAGTCGGTCTGCGAGGAGTTGGTCCGCGCCTCCTATTTCCACGGCGCGCGCAATCCCGACGCCGTCGCCTACGGCAAGGAACTGGACCTCGAAGCCTATCGCCACGGCCGCTGGATCAGCGAGCCGTTCCGGCTGTTCGACTGCTCGCGCGAGAACGACGGCGCCGGCGCCCTGCTGATGGTCTCGGCCGAGCGGGCGAAGGACCTGAAGAAGAAGCCGGTCTACCTCCAGGCCGTGGCCCAGGGCACCGGCAAGGGCTGGGGCGACCTGCTGGAGAACGACGACGACGACCAGTACGCCACCGCCGGCTTCCGCGCCGTGGCTCGCCGCCTGTGGGAGCAGAGCGGCCTGACCCCCGCCGACATCGACGTCGCCCAGCTGTACGAGAACTTCAGCGCCCAGGGCGTGGCCTCGCTGATCGACCACGGCTTCTGCGGCTACGAGGACGTCGCCGAGTTCGTGCGGTTCGAGAACCTGATCGCGCCGTCCGGCAAGCTGCCGGTCAATACCGCCGGCGGCAACCTGGCCCAGGGTTTCATCCACGGCATCGGCATGGCCATCGAGAGCGTCCGTCAGCTGCGCGGGGAGTCGACCAACCCCGTGCCCGGGGCGCGTACCTGCCTGCTCGCGGGCGGCCCCGGGGCGCCGACGGTGAGCTCCGCGATCTTCACCACCGAAGCCGCCATTTGAACGAAGGGGGCGAAGCTTTGTACGGTAGAGTCGTCGAGACTCGGGGTCTCGCCCCGATACGCCCTCGACGGTCCCCGGACCGCCGTCCCGCCTCGCCGCTACGAGAACCCATGGCCCGTCCCAAGAATCCGCTGATTTCGCGAGACGGCGCCGTCCGCGCCGCCCTGGAGGAGATCGACGCCGACGGTCTGGACGCCTTCAACCTCGGCCGCGTCGCCAAGCGGCTGGGCGTGGCCGCGCCGTCGCTCTACCACCACTTCCGCGACAAGAACGAGATCCTGACCGGGGTCGCCCGCCTGATCCTGGCGGAGGCCGAGGAACCGGCGCGACTGCCCGCCGACGACTGGCGCGAGGCGCTGATCACCCTGGCGATCTCCGCCCGGCGCTCGATCCTGCGCCATCCCAAGGCGGCGCCGCTGTTGCTGATGTTCCCGCCCCGCCACGTGGCGCTGAAGGCCTACGAGCGTTCGCTGCGCATCTTCGAGAAGAAGGGCG
>JBIICO010000093.1:0-11968 GCA_044238855.1 Caulobacter sp. | reverse complement strand
CAACAACTACGGCAACCTGCCGACCCACAACGTGGTGTTCCCGGCCCGCTTCGGGCGGGTGCTGGCGGCCTGCGGCGTGATGGCCGACGGCAGTCCCTATGCCGATCTCGGCCTCGACCGGATGGCCGGCAACTACGGTCCCGACAGCAAGATGAAGTCGGCCCTGTCTGCGCCGACCCCGAACGTGCCGTGGGCGGTACGGGGGTCAAAGACGCTGGTCAACTGGAGCGGCCAGGGGACCAGCTGCGCGACGCCGCAGATCGCGGCGGCGGCGGCGATCTGGATCGCGAAGAATCGCGCCGCGCTGGACGCTTATCCCAAGCCCTGGATGAAGGTCGAGGCGGTGCGCCGGGCGCTGTACGACAGCGCCACGCAGGGCAACGCCAGCCGGTTCGGACGTGGGCTGCTGCAGGCCGACGAGGCCTTGGCCTTGGCGCCGGTCGCGGCCGCGCAGCTGAAGCAGGAACAGTCCGCCAGCGCCGAGTTCGCGATCCTGCGGCTGCTGACCGGCCTGGGCGCGGCGGCGCCCGATCCGACCCGGATGAAGATGCTGGAGCTCGAGGCGCTCCAGCTGTCGCAGTCGCCGGAGATCGCGCCGCTGATCGAGGATCCTGACGCGACCGTATCGGTCGCCCAGCGGCGTCGCATCTTCCAGGCGCTGGCGGACCATCCGAAGGCTTCGCGGCCGCTGAAGGCCTTCGTCGCTGCCGGCGCGGGTCCGGCGCCCCGTCCGGCGCGGAAGACGGCCGTCGCCGAGGAGACGACGGCCCAGCCCGATCCGGGCGACGCCGCGGCGATCCACCTTGTACAGGCCATAGACCCGCCGGTGCGCGAGCCGGCCGTTCGGCGACTGAAGGTCTACGCCTTCGACCCCTCGCTCAGCGCCTCGCAGGACACCGCCGCGATCAACATCGCCCGGTTGGACGTGCCGTGGGAGGCGGGCCTCAAGCCCGGGCCGATCGGCGAGTACCTGGAGGTGATCGACGTCGATCCGGCCAGCGCGGCGGCCTATGCGCCCGTCGACCTGAACCACCCGCATTTGCTCAGCCAGGACGGCCTGTCGCCGACCCCGGCCGATCCGCGCTTCCACCAGCAGATGAGCTACGCCGTGGCGATGAAGACCATCGGCCACTTCGAGCGGGCGCTTGGCCGCACGGCGATGTGGTCGCCGCTCCAGGATGACCGCAAGCACGAGACCTTCGTGCCCAGGCTGCGCATCTATCCGCACGCTTTCCGGGGCGCGAACGCCTATTACAGCCCCAGCCTGAAGGCGCTGCTGTTCGGCTATTTCCCAGCCGTGGGCGGTGACTGGCGGGATACGCCCGAGGGGCAGATGACGTTCAGCTGTCTGTCGCACGACATCGTGGCCCACGAGACGACCCACGCCCTGCTCGACGGCCTGCATCCGCGCTATCGGGAGTCGACCCATCCCGACGCCATGGCGTTGCACGAGGCATTCGCCGATCTGGTGGCGCTGTTCCAGCACTTCACCTTGGCCGACGCCGTTGAGCACCAGATCGCCAAGAGCCGGGGCGACCTGACGGCCGGAGCGCCGCTGCTGCAGCTGGCCGTCGAGTTCGGGCGGGCCAGCAGCCGGGAGGGCGCGTTCCAGCGGGCCCTGCGCGAGGCGGTCGATGGGCTGTCCGACAAGGCGCTGGCTGATCTCGAGGGCACGGCGCCGGCCTTGCCCGACGAAGCCCACGATCGCGGTGCGATGCTGGTGGCCGCGGTCTTCGACGCCTTCCTGACCCTTTACAAGGCGCGGCAGGACGAGCTGGTGCTGCTGGCCACCGGCGGCACGGGCGTGCTGCCGCAAGGCCGGCTGTCGCAGCCGCTGATCAAGGCCCTGGCCGAGGCGGCGGCGAAGCTTGCGGCGCAGATGATGTCGATCTGCATCCGCGCCCTCGACTACTGCCCGCCGGTCGACTGCACCTTCGGCGACTATTTGCGGGCGATGATCACCGCCGACCGCGACGTGGTGCCGGACGATCCGCGCGGCTATCGCCTGGCGCTGATCGCGGGCTTCTCGAAGCGGGGCATCTTCCCGCAGAACGTGCCGCATCTGTCACCCGGCAGCATGGTCTGGGAGGCGCCGCCGATCCCGATCCATACGGTGCGGGAGTTGCTGCCGAGCATGGACCTGGGCTGGAACCGGAGCAGCGAGCGCGAGAAGGCCTGGGAGATCGGCCGCCAGAACGCGCGGGTCCTGCACGGGTGGCTGACCGGCAAGACGTGGAAGGACGGAAAGCCGACGCCGGCCAAGGTCAAGGCGACCGACCAGGAGTTGCAGGCGCTGGGCCTGTATCGCGAAGACGGGCCCCGCGAGGTCGACTACGTCGAGAATGGCGAGACCTTCAGCGAGACGGTGACGATCGGCCGGATCGAGGTGCATTCGGTGCGGCCCGCGCGGCGCGCGGGGCCGGACGGGCTGACGCGCAGCGACCTCGTTGTGGAGATCACCCAGCGCTGGACCGGCGGCGACGGCATGCAGCGCCGGGGCGGCTGCACCGTGCTGTTCGACCTGGAGACCTTCGAGGCGCGCTACCTGATCCGCAAGCGGGTGGCCAACATCGGCGCGGCCATCGGCCAGCCGGCCGCCGCAGTCGGCGACAGCCTGGCCGCCGCCTATTTCGATACGGCGCGGGACGACCGCGAGCCGTTCGCCATGCTGCACAAGTGCCAATAAGGGCGGGGAGGGACGCATGACCGGTCACCGCGCCAGAATCCGGATGTACCGTCACGGGCTGGGCGACTGCCTGCTGGTCCGTCTCGCGCGGCCGGACATGCGCGATTTCACCATCCTCATCGACTGCGGGATCATCCTTGGAACATCCGGCGCCGTCGACAAGGTCAGGAAGGTGATGGCCAACGTCGTCGCCGAGACCGACGGCGAGATCGACCTGATCGTTCTGACCCACGCCCATGGCGATCACGTGTCCGGCTTCCTTCAGGACGAGCAGACGTTCCGCAGCCTGAAGGTCGGCGAAGTCTGGATGGCTTGGACCGAGAATCCGCAGGATGCGTTCGCCCAGTCGCTGCTGCCGGCCAAACACCGGAACAAGGCGGTCGACGCCCTGCGCGCGGCGGCCAACCGGATGCAGGCGGCGGGGAACGACGACACCTCCCAGCGTATCGCCGGGCTGATGGATTTCTTCGGCATCGACATGGGTGACGGAGAAGCCGGCTTCGCGATCGACGGCTTCGGCGCGGCCGGCGGTGGCCGGACGACCGAAGACGCCGTGCAGGTGGCTCGCGAACTCGCGCCGCCGGGCAAGCTCCGCTACTGCGAACCGGGTCAGCCGCCGTTCCGGCCCGAGGGCTCCAAGGCGCGGATCATGGTCCTGGGGCCCCCGCGCGACGCCAAGCTGATCCGAAAGTCCGACCCCACCAAGAGCGCCCCCGAGACATACGACGCGGCCGGTCAGCGCATGCTGATGGACCAGCTGGGTCCGCTGGCCGAACCCGAGGGGGCGGGGCGGCCGTTCTCCTCGCTGTTCACCATCCCCACCGACGTGGCGCGGACCATGCCCTTCTTCCAGACGACTTACTGGACCGGACCGGCCGACGACGCCGACGGCTGGCGGGGCATAGACGACATGGGCGCCTCCAGCGCGCTGGACCTGGCGCTGAAGCTCGACAGCGACACCAATAACACCAGCCTGGTCATCGCCATCGAGCTGGACGGCGACAGCCCGACCGGCCAGCCAGGGCGTGACGTGCTCCTGTTCGCCGCCGACGCACAGGTCGGCAACTGGTTGTCGTGGAAGACCGTCAAATGGGAGACGCCCGAGCCAGGAGACGCGCCGGTCGAGGGCATGGATCTGGTCCGGCGGACTCTGGTCTACAAGGTCGGTCACCACGGCAGCCACAACGCCACGCTCAAGGAATATCTGGAGTCGATGGAGCGGCTGCTGGTGGCGTTGAACCCGGTCGACGAGGTGATGGCCGGCAAGAAGCGCTGGGACCACATCCCGCTGCCGTCGCTGGAACAGGCGTTGCGCCGGCAGGCGAGCGAAGCCCTGGCTCGCGCCGACGAGAACGGCGTGAGCGGCCCGCACATCAGCGAGGACCCGCTGTTCTACGAGGTGACGGTCTAGAGGCCGCTCTTCGTGGCGATGTGCGCCCACTCCGCGTCGGTCACCGGCTGGACCGACAGGCGGAAAGAGGTGACCAGCGACATGTCCTTCAGCGCCGGATCTGCCTTGGCGTCCGCAAGGGTGAAGGGCCTGGGCAGAGGCGCCACGGCCTTCAGGTCGACGCATACGAAGATCCCCTTGGGATCGGTGGGGTCGATGTAGTGCTCGCGGATGACCTCGGCGACGCCGACGATCTCCTTGCCCTGTTGCGAATGGTAGAAGAAGGCCCGGTCGCCGACCTTCATCGCCATCAGGTTCAGCTTGGCGGTGTGGTTGCGCACTCCGGTCCACGGCTCGCCCTTGTCGCCCGCCTTGACCAGGTCGTCCCAGGAATAGGCGTCCGGCTCGGACTTCAGCAGCCAGTAGGCCATGGCGGCGCTCCCCTCGTTCGGTCAGCGCAGCCTAGGGCGCGCCGGCGGAGGCGTCTATTCCGCCGCGTGCCGGACGCCGTCGGGCGGTCCTTCGCGACGCGGCGCGGCGACCACCTTGTTGCGGCCGCTCTGCTTGGCCCGGTAGAGGGCCGCGTCGGCCAGGGGCAGCAGGTCTGCGGCCTGGGCGCTGGTTTCAGGCATGGCGGCGACGCCGAAGGAGGCGGTTACCCGCACATTGTGCAGATCGGACAGCGCCTCGATCCGCGACCGAATGACCTCCGCCTTGGCAACCGCGCTGTCGAGGGTGCAGTCGGGCAAGAGCACGACCAGTTCCTCGCCCCCGTAGCGGCACGCGACGTCGCTCTGGCGCAGGCCGCCGGCCACGACCCCCGCCGTTTCGCGCAGGATGGCGTCGCCCATCGCGTGGCCGTGCTCGTCGTTCAGGCGCTTGAAATGGTCGAGGTCGATCATCATCACCGCCGCGGCGCTGCCTGACCGTTGCGCCAGCAGGGTGAAGCGCTCGAGCATGTCCTCCATGTAGCGGCGGTTGTAGAGGCCGGTCAGCGGGTCGCGCAGGGCCTGATTGCGCAGCTTCTCGCGCAGGGCCAGGTTCGACAGCGCCAGCGACATGCTGTCGGCCAGGGCCGTGGCCAGCGGCGCGGCGCGGTCGAGGCGTTCACGGGCGTCTTCGCCGTCGGTGCGGATCAACAGCAGGCCGTAGACCTCGCCACGGGCCATCATCGGCAATTCCAGCACCACCTCGTCCAAGCCCTGATTGTGCTCGCAGCGCAGGCCGGCTCCGCCGGCCAGGTTGTGGTGAGGCTTGCCCCGCTTCAGCGCCCAGCACTGGGCCGGCGCAATGAACTCCGGCGCGGCTTCGCGAGTGTCGCCCCAGGCCAGCGACAGGTCGAGGCGATCACGGGAATTGTTGAAGACGTAGAGAGCGCCGTCGAGGCCGGGCAGCAGCTTCTCCGCCGTCGCCTGCAGCACAGCGTTGGCGTCGGCCAGACTGCCGGCGCTCTGAAGGATGTCGGTCATCTCGAAGAGATGCTCGACCTGACGCCGGGCGGAGACGGCCTGATCGGTGGCGGCGCGCCGGGCGCGGGCCTCCGCCGCCGAGGCGCGGAAGGCGTAGAACAGCCCGGCCAGCACAAGCGACCCGCCGGCCAGCTGCAGCGCCAGCACCAGGAAGTAGCCGTTGCGCAGCAGGATCTCGTGCCGGGTCTCGTCGGCCGTCTTCGCTTCGATGGCGGTGTCGAGGTCGTCGCGCAGGGACTCGACCTGTGACCAGGTCCGGCCCTCGGCCAGCATCTTCTGCGCCTCCTCGCCACCGCCGCGCCGGGTCGTCTCGACGGCCTCGGTCCAGGCGCCGGAGAGCTGGTCGATGCGGGTGGCGACGCCGCCGCGGCGGGCGGCGTCCATGCCGACGAGGATAACCCGCCGCCGGTCGATCGCCTCGCGTGCCACGAAGTAGTCGCGCAGCCTGCGATCGTCGCCGGCGTGGGCGTAGCCTTCGACCGCCAACTCCGCATCGACCAGCGCCATGCGGGCCTCGCGAAGCTCGCCGCGTTCCGCGATCACCCGCGCCAGCGCCGCCTGCTGGCCGGCGCCGTAGACGAAGCCGGCGATCTGGATAAGCAGGGTGAGGGCGGTGATAGCGATGATCGCCGTCGACACGCGGCGACGGCGCGACTTCATCAACGGGTTGAGGGCGGGCGCGGGAGCGGTGCGTCCGGCCATGACCTGACCTCCATCCCCCTCGCTCAGCCTGCCGCCTGAGCCTTGCGATTGCGCGAACAGAGACGGTTAGCGGTCGTTGACCATGGCGCGCGTCGCCCTTGGCTGGAGGCTTGCCGGCGCGGGATATCCGGGAGGGGATCGCCCGCGCCATGACGGCTGTGCTGTGGCGGCCCGGGCGTTACTTCCTCACCCCGATCTTCAGCTGCAGTTGGTCGGTCGGCGTCAGGGAGCTCAGGGCCTCGCCCTCGGTGTAGGCGATGCTGAAGTTGAAGTGCGAAGCCTTCGACGGTTGGAGGCCGAGCTCGATGGTCCAGAGCTCCGCGTCGCCGTCGCCCTCCGTGAAGTCCCGCCGCGTCTGGTACTGGGCGCGGAAGGTGATCGAGCCGGCCTTCTCAAGATCCCAGACAGCCAGGCCTTCCAGGTCGGCGCCGACACGGCCGTATTGCTCCAGCGTGGCGAGCTTCGGCTTGTTGCCGGGGTCGCCGACGTCGGCATAGTCGGCGGCGATGCGAGCGCTGCACCGCAGGGTGAAGTTGCCGCTCGACGCCCGAGCGCAGGACGAGAACGACGGGAAGCCGGCCGAGAACTGGGCGGTGGTCATCGAGGCGTTGAAGCGGTCGTCTGTCTGCCAGCCCGCCACCAGACTCCAGGCGCCCCATTTCTCGAACGCGAACAGACTGGCGCCGAAGGTGAGGTCGTTCAGCTCCTTGGTGCGGTCGTCGTTGGTCTTGCGCTCGTACTCGATGTAGGGCGTCAGATCGACCTGTTCGAGCGTCTCCCGGCGAGCGATGGGGAAGGCCCCGAAGCCGAGCAGGATGTCGGCGGTGATGGTCTTGCTGTCGCCTTCGTTGTCGTTCGTCAGGCCGAGCGTGGCGAAGCCGCGTTTGGCGAAGCTCGCCGAGAGGTCGCTGGTCGCCGCGCCGATGATCAGCTTGTCGAATGGGCCGGGCTCAGGCGGCTCCGGCGTCGGCTTGCCGGCATCCGCCGCCACCTTCTCGGGTTTGCAGCGTATCTCCAGCCAGTCCGAGTTGCCGTTCAGGAAGGCTTCGCGCCGGATGACCGGAGTCCGATTGGTGGCGTTGATCGCGGGAGCCTGATCGCTGATCCGGAAGTCGTAGCCGTCGGGCGCGACCCAGTCGGTAGCGAACATGTCGCCGACATCCTTGAACATGCCGCTCAGAGCCACCTTCGTCTTATCCTTGCAGGACGCGACATCCGGACACTCCTTGAGTGCGCGAAGCGCCAGTGTGCCCAGTGTGCCCGAGGCGAGAGCCCGCGCGGTGTCCTGGTTCAGGGGGACGCCGCTGTCGCCGACGATCGCATCCCGAAAATCGGCGTTGGAAATCCGCCCCTGCGGGTTGCACTTGAGGGTTTCGAGCGCGGCGCGGACGTCGGCGTGGGCGGTCGCCGGCACAAGGACCGTGGCCGCCGCAGCAAAGATAAGGCGCTTCACGGCAGGATCTCCACGCCGGCGTCCTTCAGGCGGCGCAGGATTTCAGCGAGAATGTAGTCGGCCAGCGCGTTGACCGTTCCGCTGAGCTTCGCGGCCAGCTTCGTGCCGCCTGTGACGTTGAGCCGGCCATGGTGGCCGTCATAGTCCGGATCAATCCGCAACCGATTGAGCACGAACGCCACCATCTGTCCGAGATCAGTCTCGCTCATCTCGTATCCGCCGGCGCCGAGCACCTTGCTCATGACCGCGTCCTTGCTCAGGACATCCCGGATGTATTTCCGGCAGGCGACGCGAATGTCGTCGTCGAGGTTGGCTACGCTTACGGCCATGGTTTCCCCTCCGCAGAATCGATCGTTGTGATCGATACCGTTGTTACGGGAGCCGGCCGACGTTGGCTGTGCGTTTTGCCACGTCTATATCGTGACTTATGGCCGAAGCTTTCAACGACCTGACCCTGTCCGCCGACCGCGCCGTCCGCTACGCCGAGGTGGCCGACGAGATCGCGTCCGTGCTGGACGGCGAGCCGAACGTGACCGCGCGGATGGCGACGGTCGCCTCGATGCTGGCCAACAGCTTCGACCACTACTTCTGGACGGGCTTCTATGTGGTCGATCCCGCCAAGAGCGACGAGCTGGTGGTCGGGCCTTACCAGGGAACGCTCGGCTGTCTGCGCATCGCCTTCGGGCGGGGCGTTTGCGGCGCGGCGGCGGAGACCGGCCAGACCCAGTTCGTGCCGGATGTGCATGCCTTCCCGGGTCACATCGCCTGCGACAGTCGTTCGGAGAGCGAGGTCGTGGTCCCGGTGTTCGACGGCCAGGGCAAGCTGATCGCCGTGTTCGATGTCGATAGCGACCAGCCGGCGGCGTTCGACAGCGTGGATGTCGAGTGGCTGGAGCGGATCCTGAAGGCGACCTTCGCGTCGTAGCGCGGTTAACCAGCTTTTCGCGCGTGGCCGCCATAGTGCCATGCGATGACCGTCGCCGTTTCCATCGTGATCCCGACCCAGCGCCGGCCTGAGGGGCTGGCCGTGGCGATGGCCTCGGCGCTGCGGCAGGCGGGCGCCGATCCGTCGAGTCTCGAACTCGTCATCGCCGACAACGACCAGGTCCCGTCCGCCCAGGCCGCCGTCGAGGCGATGGGGCGGGCCGCGCCGCTCCCGGTCGTCTACGTGCATGAGCCGGCGCCCGGCGTCGCGAACGTCCGCAACCGGGCGCTGTCGGTGGCGCGGGGCGCGTTGGTCGCCTTCCTCGACGACGACCAGGAGGCGCCGGAGGGCTGGCTGGCCGATCTGCTGCGCGTGCGGCGGGCGGCCGACGCCGACGTCGTGTTCGGCCCGGTCCACGCCCGCGCGCCGGACGGCGTCGTCACACACCGCGCCTACTTCGAGCGGTTCTTCTCGCGGCTGGACGACAGCGCCGAGGGGGCGATCGCGCATTTCCACGGCTGCGGCAACAGCCTGATCCGGCGGGGCGCGCTGCCGTCCGAGCAGCCGTTCTCCGTTGAGCGCAACACCATCGGCGGTGAGGACGACCTGCTGTTCGGCGACATGCGGGCGGCCGGAAAGCGGTTCGCCTGGGCGCCGAAGGCCTGGGTCTGGGAGGACCCGGTCCCATCGCGCCTGACGCTGAAGTACACCCTGGCGCGCGCCTTCGGGTACGGGCAGGGACCGACAGAGCACTGCTGGTCCAGCACGCCGCGCGACATGGTCGGCGTGGTGAAGTGGATGCTGGTCGGGCTCGCGCAGACGGCCCTGTTCGGCCCCGTAGCGCTGGTCAAGTGGGCGCTGCGACGACCGGACCGCGCCCAGGCGCTGGACCGGGCGGCGCGGGGCCTGGGCAAGACCTTCTGGTGGGGGCCATTCCGGCTGAACTTCTACGGCCGAACCGCCTAGGCTTCGCGCAGGGGAAGGCTTGCCCCTCGCGCCGCGAGCCGCCAGATAGGTTGCATGGACATGCGGCGCCGCACCTTCGACCTGGGCGACAATCCCGCCGACGACGCGCGGGCGCTGCGCGACGCCTTCGGCTGTTTCACCACCGGCGTGACCGTGGTGACAACGCTCATGGGCGAGACGCGCACCGGCTTCACCGCCAACAGCTTCACCTCCGTCTCGCTGGAGCCGCCGCTGGCGCTGATCTCCATCGGCCACAACGCCAGCTGCCTGCCGGCGCTGGAGAGCAGCGGAAAGTTCGTGGTCAACGTGCTGCACGTCGACCAGGAAGCCGTCGCGCGGCAGTTCACCCGCAAGGAAGGCGACCGCTTCGAGGGGTTGGAGACCGAGACCTGGCGCACGGGCGTGCCGGTGCTGGCCGGGTGCATGGCCAACTTCGAGTGCGAGACGCATCACAGCTTCGACGCCGGCGATCACCGGGTGTTCGTCGGCCGGATCCTGCGCGTCAGCCACGACGCCAACCACGAGCCGCTGGTGTTCCTGCGCGGCGGATACCGCCGGGTCCACACCGACGCGCCGTCCGACGAGGTGGCGAGCCACGATGTTTCGGCGGGCAATCGGGCGCTCTGACGCGGCCTGATTTTGTGATCGAACCTGACGCGACGTCAGACTCGACAGGGCGGGCGGCGTGCCTAGATTGCCGCGAACGTAAACGAAAACTGCGCAGGGAGCAGACCCATGGGCGAAGCCTACATCGTTGCGGCGGCTCGGACCGCCGGTGGCCGCAAGGGCGGCCGTCTGAGTGGCGTGCATCCGGCCGATCTGGCCGGTGAAGTCCTCAAGTCGCTGGTCGCCTCGACCAAGGCCGATCCGGCCCTCGTCGAGGACGTGATCATGGGCTGCGTGGGCCAGGGCGGCGAACAGGCCGTCAACATCGCCCGCAACGCCGTGCTGGCCTCGGGCTTCCCGGAAAGCGTGCCGGCCACCTCGGTCGACCGTCAGTGCGGGTCGTCGCAGCAGGCGCTGCACTTCGCCGCCGCCACCGTGATGAGCGGCCAGATGGACGTGGTCATCGCCGCCGGCGTCGAGAGCATGAGCCGCGTGCCGATGGGCACCCCCTCGATCCTGGCCGCCAAGGCGGGCCTCGGCACCTACATGAGCCCGGAGATCCAGGCCCGTTACCCCGGCATCCAGTTCAGCCAGTTCGCCGGCGCCGAGATGATCGCCAAGAAGTACGGCTTCACCAAGGACATGCTCGACGAGTTCGGCTTCTCCAGCCAGCAGAAGGCCATCGCCGCGACCAAGGCCGGCGCCTTCGCCAACGAGATCGTCGGCATCGAGATCACCACCGCCGATGGTAACAAGGAAATCCATACGGTGGACGAAGGCATCCGCTTCGACGCCAGCCTGGACGCCATCAAGGGCGTGAAGCTGCTGGTCGAGGGCGGCGCGGTCACCGCGGCGACCTCGAGCCAGATCTGCGACGGCGCCTCGGGCGTGCTGGTCGTCAACGAGCGTGGTCTGAAGGCCCTGGGCGTCGAGCCGCTGGCCCGCATCCACCACATGACCGTCACCGGCGGCGACCCGGTCGTCATGCTGGAAGAGCCGGTCTTCGCGACCCAGAAGGCCCTGAAGCGCGCCGGCATGTCGATCAACGAGATCGACCTGTACGAGGTCAACGAAGCCTTCGCGCCGGTGCCGCTGGCCTGGCTGCAGGGCAACGACGCCGATCCGGCCAAGCTGAACGTCAACGGCGGCGCCATCGCGCTGGGCCACCCGCTGGGCGGTTCGGGCACCAAGCTGATGGCGACCCTGATCCACGCCCTGCGCAACCAGAACAAGCGCTACGGCCTGCAGACCATGTGCGAAGGCGGCGGCCTGGCCAACGTGACGATCGTCGAGCGTCTGTAGTCGCTTCAACGACCGGAAGTATGAGGCCTCTCCCGCAAGGGAGGGGCCTTTTCTTTTTGCTCAGGGGGTGGTGGGCGCGACCCTCCACACGATGTCGCCCACGTCGTCCGCCACCAGCACCGCGCCGGTCGCGGCGAAGGCGACGCCGACGGGGCGGCCGAGGGCCTGGCCGTCCTTGTCGAGGAAGCCGGCGAGGAAGTCCTGGGGCGGGCCCGACGGCTTGCCGCCGCTGAAGGGGATGAAGACCACCTTGTAGCCGCTGACCGGGTCGCGGTTCCAGGAGCCGTGCTGGCCGACCAAGGCGCCGCCGGCGTAGGGCGAGGCGGCGTCGGCGGGCCAGAAGGCCAGGCCGAGCGAGGCGGTGTGGGCGCCCAGCGCGTAGTCCGGGACGATCGCCCTGGCCACCAGATCCGGCCGCTGCGGCTGCATCCGCTCGTCGACGTTCTGGCCGAAGTAGCTGTAGGGCCAG
>JBIICO010000091.1:0-12008 GCA_044238855.1 Caulobacter sp. | reverse complement strand
CACGTAGGGCAGGATCATGATGCCCATGACGAAGCCGGGGATCAGCAGGTTGAAGCCCGACAGGCCCGGGATGAAATGCTTGGCCAGCGGCGTCAGGAAGGTCAGGGCGAAGTAGCCGAACACGACCGTCGGCACCGCGGCGAGCAGCTCGAGGATCGGCTTCAGCACTTCGCGCACCTTCGGGCTGGCGAACTCGCTGAGATAGACGGAAAGCACCAGGCCCAGAGGCGTGGCCACCGCCATGGCGATACCGGCCGCCCAGAGCGTGGCGCTGAGCAGCGGCAGGATGCCGTAGCGCGGATTGACGAAGGCCGGCGTCCACTGCGTGTCCGTCAGGAAGCTGAGCAGCGGGATCTGGCGGAAGAAGATCGAGGATTCGGAGATCAGCACCCACAGGATGGCGATGGTGATCCCGACCGAGAGCGCCGCGCAGGCGCCGAGCAGCACGCCCATGACCCGCGCCAGCAGCCGCCCGCGCTTGAGGAAGGCGCTGCTCTGCAGCGATGCGAACGTCGGTCCGTCTGTCGGTGTCGTCGCCGTCACGGTCGGTCCCTATGAAGTCGGGGGGAGGCCGGGGCCTCCCCCCTCGCTTCTGTAAAGGCTTACTTCTTGGCCGGAGCGCCGACGTCGGCCAGCAGTTCGGCCACCGTCACGCCCACCTTCGAGCCGCCGCCGAAGTAGCTGCCCGTGGTGCGGGCGTCGAACTTCGCGCTGGCCAGGGTGTAGGCCTCGGCCGGCAGCGGCACGTAGCCGACTTCGGCGACCAGCTTTTCGCTTTCCGCGGGCGAAAAGGCGAATTTGATGAAGTCGCGCAGGTGCGGCTTGGAGTCGGCGTTCTTCTTGTTGACGTAGATGAACAGCGGACGCGACAGCGGCTGGTAGCTGGCGTCGCGGGCCGTGGCCGCCGACGGGGCGACGCACTTGCCGTCCTTCTGGCGGATCGGCACGGCCTTCACCTTGCCGGCGTTCTCGGTGACGTAGGCGAGGCCCAGGTAGCCGAGCGCGCCGTTGTCGCCGCCGACGCCGGTGATGGTGACGTTGTCGTCTTCCGTGGCGGTGTAGTCGCCGCGCGAGGCGCCTTCCTCACCGTTGATGGCCTTGGTGAAGTAGTCGAACGTGCCCGAGTCGGTGCCGGCGCCGAACAGCTGGATCGGCTGGTTCGGGAACGACGGACGGACCTGGTTCCAGGTCGAGATCTTGCCCTGCGCGCCCGGCTCCCAGAGCTTCTTCAGCTCGTCGACCGTGAGGCAGTCCGCGAAGGTGTTGGCCGGGTTCACGACCACGGCCAGGGCGTCCAGCGCGACCGGCAGTTCGATGAATTCGACGCCGGCGGCGGCGCAGGATTCGATCTCTTCCTTCTTGATCGGACGCGAGGCGCCCGAGATGTCCGTCTCGCCGCGGCAGAACTTCTTGAAGCCGCCGCCGGTGCCCGACAGGCCGACGGTCACGCGGGTGCCGCTGGCCTTCTGGAACTCTTCGCCCAGGGCTTCGGAGATCGGATAGACGGTGCTCGAGCCGTCGATCAGGATGACGGCGCCGTTGGCGGCGGGGGCCTTGCCCTCGGGGGCTTTGCCCTGGTTTTGGTTGCAGGCGGTCAGCGCCAGCGCGGCTACGCCACAGAGAACCAGCTTCTTCATGTCGTCCTCATAAGGGAATGGTCATTGACGACCGTGGGGGCCGCCCCGACCGCGGGGCCCGTGTTAGGAGGAGCAGGCAACGGTTTTATGACAAAGACCGTCCATCGTCGATAAACGATGGTCCGGACACTGAATGGTGGGTGATCGGCGGGTTTTCTCCGGCGAGCGTCATCAATCTGTGACCTTCGACAGGCAGGTCGCGAGCCGCGACAGGGGAGGCCCGCCGATGACCGCCAGATTCGTTTCCGTACAGACTTTCCGCTCGATCACTCTGGCGCTGCTGGCGTCGGTATCGATTCCCGCCGCCGTGCTGGCCCAGGCGGCGCCCGCCGCCACCGCCGTCGCGCCCGCCGCCCAGACCACGCCGACCGCCCGCTCGGGCGCGAACACGGCGGTCCTGGTGCTCGGCGACGCCGGCAAGAGCTGGATCTACGGCAGCGGCGAGCTGGGCGGGGTCGAGGTCTACGGCCGCGACGGCGCCCGGACGACGGCCTTCCCGGCCGGCGAGGCCGTCGGTCTCGACGCCCGCTACGGCATCCAGCTGGGCGGCAAGGCCGCCACGGTGCTGGCGGTCATGGACGGCAAGGGCAACCAGATTCGCGCCTTCGCGATCGACGGCGCCACCGGCGCGGCGAGCGACGTCACCGCCCGCACAATTTCCACCGGCGTGTCGGCCGAGAGCCTGTGCCTGTACCGCAACCCGCGCGACGGCGGGCTCTATGCCTTCGCCCTGGGCGGCAACGGTACGATCGAGCAGTGGTCGCTGTTCGACAACGGGGCCGGGAAGATCGACGGCCGGCTGGTGCGCCGCCTGCACGTCGCCTCCGAGGCCAGCTACTGCACGGTCGACGACGCGAGCGGAAAGCTCTTCATCGCCGAGCAGGCGGTCGGTCTGTGGAGCTTCGACGCCGATCCCGAAGCCGAGACGGTTCCGACCCTGATCGACGCGGCGCGACTCGGCCGTATCAAGGAAGAGATGGGCGGCTTGGCCGTCTATGACGGCGGCAAGGGCGCGCGCTGGCTGATCGCCTCCAACGCCTCGGCCGACGATTTCCACGTCTACGACCGCGACGCCGATTTCGGCTACGTCGGCAGCTTCGGCGTCACGGGCGTGGAGAAGGCCGGCGGCCTGTTCGCGACCAGCGCCGACGGCGGGCTGTTCGTGGCCACGGACGACGAGAACGCGGGCGGGACCAACTACAAGCTGGTCCGCTTCGGCGACCTGGCCTCGACCCTGAAGCTGAACGCCGGCGCGCCGGTCGATCCGCGCACGCCGCCGGCCGCCGACCTGCCGGTGGTGCGCCCGGTGGCCGAAACCGATCCGGTCGGCCAGGGCGGCGACGCGGCCGACGATCCCGCCATCTGGGTCAACCCGGTCGATCCGGCCGCCAGCCTGATCATCGGCACCGACAAGCAGGCGGGTCTGGCCGTCTACAACCTGTCGGGCAAGCAGGTGTTCTTCGCCGCCGACGGCAAGATGAACAACGTCGACCTGCGGGCCAGCTTCAGGCTGGGCGGCAAGGCCGTGACCCTGGTCGCCGCCAGCGACCGCACCCACAACGCCATCGCGCTCTATACGCTCGACGCCTCCGGCGCCCTGACCAACGTCTCCGACGGCGTCCAGCCGACCGGGCTGGGCGACCCGTACGGCCTGTGCATGTATCGCGGCAAGGGCGGCAGGACCTACGTCTTCATCAACGACACCGACGGCAAGATGCGCCAGTGGCGGCTGGTCGAGACCCCCGGCGGCAAGGTGAAGGCCGAGCTGGCGCGCGAGTTCGCGTTCGACAGCCAGACCGAGGGCTGCGTCGCCGACGACGAAACCGGCGTGCTGTACGTGGCCGAGGAAGACGTCGCCCTGTGGCGCATGGGCGCCGAGCCGAAAGCCGGCGCGGCGCGAACCCAGGTGACCAGCGTCGCCTCCAACCCGGCCCTGAAGGACGATCTCGAAGGCGTCAGCCTCTACCTTCAGCCGAAGGGCAAGGGCTACATCGTCCTCTCCAGCCAGGGCAACGACAGCTACGCCCTGTTCCGCCGCGACGGGAAGAACGCGTACGTCGGCTCCTTCGCGGTCATCGCCGACGGCGCCAGGGGCATCGACGGAGCCTCCGAGACCGACGGCCTCGATGTGGTCAGCGCCCCGATGGGCCCGACCTTCCCGCAGGGGGCGCTCGTCGTACAGGACGGCCGCAACGTCAGCCCGCCCGAAACCCAGAACTTCAAGATCGTCCCCTGGGACCGGATCGCCGAAGCCCTGAAACTCGACTAGCGGCCGGCGCCCTGCACCGCGGCCAGGCCGGCGAGGACGAGATCTCGGCCCAGGCGCTCGGCGTCCTCGACCCGGCCGCCGGCGACCGCGTCGCAGAGCGCGACCCAGAGCTTGGCCGAGCGTCGGCGGCGCTCCGGGTCCTGCACGCTGGCCCAGAGGACGGCGATCTCCCGTTCCAGGGCGCTGGACACCTGGGCCAGGTAGTCGTTGCCGCTGAGCCGGGAGAGCAGCAGCCAGATGCCGCGCCGGACGATGATGTAGTCGCCGATCGGCGCTTCAGGATGGTCCGCCAGCCGCACCAGCAGTTCGCTGCCCGCCGGGATGCCCTCGACCGCTTCCGGCAGAATGCCCGTGCCCACGGTGATCGTGGCGTCGCGGCACATGCGGGCGAAGATCTCGGCGCGCAGGCGGAAGATGGCCTCCGTCGCCTCCGGCGTCAGCACGCGCACCTGGGCGCCCTTGCGGCCGTTGAGCACGACCAGGCCGTCACGGTCGAGCAGCCGCAGCGCGTCGCGCACCGGCCCGCGGCTGACGTCGAAGTGGTCCGCCACCGCCAGCTCGCGGATCGGCTCGCCGGGCTTGAAGTCGCCGAACTGGATGCGGTCGGCGATCCAGGCCGCGATGTGGGCCGGCAGGGACGGCGCGGCGGGCGGCGACCAGCCGGACAGGCTCTCGGCCCGGGCGACATAGGCCCGGGCGTCCGCCTGCAGCGCGATGCGGGTCATGGGCACAGGCGACCCTCCGCATCCGGCAGCCGGTCCGGCGCCACGATGGCCAGATGCATGGCCGCGCGCGACATCAGGTCGACGATCCGCGCGTTGCGGGCCAGCTCCGCGAGCCGCTCGACGCGACGCTCAATGGCGTCGACGCGCATGGTCGGGCGGATGCCGGGACCCATGCGGCGGCCGATGGGCGGCGCGTCGCCGGTCACGCGGCGCACCTCCGCCAGCAGGAAGTCGGCGAGCAGGTTCCAGGTCGCCTCGACCTCGTCCGGCGGAGCGCGATGGGCGTCGACGATCCGGGCGCCGCGGCGGGCGGACTGGGTGACCGCGCCGAGTTTCTCGAGAAGGTGGAAAATCTCGCGCGACATCGCCGCGCTGACGCCATAGAGCGTGGCGACTTCACGTTCGGTGATGCGTTGCCCGGCCACGAACTGACCGTCGACGATCCGCCGACAAAGGTCGATCGCCGCCTGATGTGCGTTGCTGTCCGGCTGCCCAGTCAAAGGCGCCGCCCTCCACACGCGTCGAACTGCCCAAAACCGCCGTTTTTCCAGAGGCTGCGCTAACACCCCGCGCAGGCGTCGACAAGGCGCTAGCCGACACTACCGAAAATAAGCCCACGCCTGCCGGGCGGCCTCGATCCGGACGAGCTTGGCCTCGAAGGCCGACCAGTCGTCGCGGTCGGCGATCGGGGCCCAGATGGCCTCGACCTCCTCGATCAGCATCTCCTCCGGCTCCGTTTCGGCGAAACGGGGATGCGACAGGCGTTCGGGCCGCTCCGGCTCGAAGCCGGCGAGCAGCCGGCGGAAGTCGGCGAAGCCCCCTTCGGCGTAGAGATCGCCGCGCGGGCCGGCCAGCGCCCTGCCCTCGTCGCCGCAGAACCAGTCGAAGAAGAACGGCTCCCAGCGCAACCGGTCGCCGCCGGCCTGGAGGGCGCGGAAGGCGGCGTTGACGAGGTCGATGTCGGCGTCCTCGTCACGTGGCTTCAGGCCCAGCCGCGTCAGCATCGCGGCCCGGAGCTCCGATCGGTAGGCGCCGATGAAGCCGTTGAGCGCCGCGACCAGCGCGTCCGACCCGGCGACGAGGCTCAGGCATCCGGCCAGCTGCTGCAGGTTCCAGAAGGCGGCCTCCGGCTGGCGGCCGAAGCTGTAGAGGCCGCTCTCGTCGAAATAGGCGGCCGTGAAGTTCGGGTCGTTGCGCGGGAGGAACCGCCAGGGGCCGTAGTCGAAGCTCTCCCCGGTCACGACCATGTTGTCGGTGTTCAGCACCCCGTGGACGAAACCGGCCGCCATCCACCGCGCCGCCAGCCGCGCGGTCCGCGCGATCACGGTCTCCAGCAGCGCCACCGGGCGATCCGCGGCCTGGGCGAGCTCCGGGAAGTAGACATCGACGCAGTGGTCGACGAGACGGGCAACGTTGTCGCCGCGCTCGAAATAGGCCTGCCGCTGGAAGGTCCCGAACCGGATGTGGCTGTGCGACAGGCGGACCAGCACCGAAGACCGCGTCGGACTGGGCTCGTCACCCCGCGCCAGCTGCTCGCCCGTCTCGATCAGCGAGAAGGCGCGGCTGGTCGGAACGCCCAAGGCCTCCAGCATGCCGGCGGCCAGCACCTCGCGCACGCCGCCCTTCAGCGTTAGCCGGCCGTCGCCGCGCCGGGACCAGGGCGTCTGGCCCGACCCCTTGGTGGCGAGGTCGAGCAGACGTTCCGTCCCGGCTTCGCGCAACTGGGCGAACAGGAAGCCGCGGCCGTCGCCGAGGTCCGGGTTGTAGTTGCGGAACTGGTGCCCGTGATAGCGCATCGCCAGCGGACCGGGCTGGTTGTCCGGCAGGGGATCGAAGCGCGCGAAGTGGGCGATCCACTCCTCGCCCGTGAGGCTGTCGAGGCCCACGGTGGCGGCCGCGCCGTCGTTGCGGCGGCGCAGGATCGCCTGGGGGAAGTCCGCCGGTTCGACGGGATCGGCGAACTCGGGACCGAGCTGCATAAAACGGGGATCGGGGCGGTAAGCGGGCGAGACGGGCATGGCCCCACATGAACGTTCGGACGCGACGGGAGGCAACCGGTTTCGGTTGGGCGGCCGGCGCCTGCATGCTAGCCAAGGGCCATGATCCGCAAGTTCACGCTCGACTTCCTGAAGACGGAGGCCGCCTCCGGCCTGGTCCTGGCCAGCGCCGCGGTGGTCGCCGTTGTGATGGCCAACTCGCCCCTGCGCGAGGCCTACTTCGGCTTCGTGAAGGCCCCCTTCACGCTGCAGCTCGGCGGCTTCGAAGAGACCAAGTCCGTCCTCAAGTGGACCAAGGACGGCCTGATGGCCGTGTTCTTCTTCCTGGTCGGGCTGGAGATCAAATACGAGATCCTGAAGGGTGAGCTGTCCAACCCGCGCAAGCTGGCCATGCCCGTGCTGGCGGCCGTCGGCGGCATGCTGGCGCCGGCGCTGATGTTCCTGGCCTTCAACCTCGGCGAAGGCGGGCATCCGAACGGCTGGCCGATCCCCACGGCGACGGACATCGCCTTCGCGCTGGCCGCCCTGGCCATCGCCGCGCCGAGGCTCCCCGCCTCGCTGCGCGTCTTCCTGCTGACCCTCGCCATCGCCGACGACCTCGGGGCCGTGGCGCTGATCGCCATCCTGTTCACCGCCGACATCAACCTGCCCGCTCTGGGAGCGGCCTTCGCCGGCCTGGCGGCGCTGTTCTGGATCGGCCGTTGGAAGGCCACGCCGCCGCTGCTGTTCGCGGCCGTGTTCCTGCTGATCTGGGGCTGCACGCTGGCGTCCGGTGTGAATACCTCGCTGGCCGGCGTCGCCGCCGCCCTGACCGTGCCGATCGCCAGCCGCGGGGACTCCAACGACGAGGACGGGCTGCTGAAGCGCTACATGCACGGCCTGCACCCCTACGTGGCCTACGGCATCCTGCCGTTCTTCGCCTTCGTCGCGGCGGGCTTCTCATTCGACGCCTTCCCGGCCGGCGGCCTGCTCGCGCCCCTGCCGCTGGGCATCATGGCCGGCCTGGTGCTCGGCAAGCCGATCGGCGTGTTCGGCGCGGCCGTCCTCGCCTCCGCGCTCAAGCTGGGCCAACGGCCCAGCGGCGCGACCTGGCTACAGCTGCTGGGCGTCTCCATGCTTTGCGGCGTCGGCTTCACGATGAGCCTGTTTATTGGCGGCCTCGCCTTTTATGGACAGGACCACCTGATGTCCGAGGTGCAGCTCGGCGTGATCGGCGGCTCTGTTCTGTCGGTCATTTTCGGAATGTTGACGCTTCGACTGGCCGGAAACCGACACGACCGTCAGTGATCGGCGGTTTTTGACACCAGTGCTGTCACATCGGCGACACGAAATCGCCGTTTCCGTTATTTTGCAAGGCTTTGACAGTTGCGCAGGCGCCAGGCTCACCGTAGGTGAACCTCGTCCAGTCAGAGGCGCCAAAAACCAGCCTCGACAGGGACACAAAACCGCGCGGGCTCCCCACCGGCGCACAATACGGGACAGGAAATGCGTTTCTCAAACATTCTCCGCATGTCGGCGTCCGCCGTCGTGCTCTCCTCGCTCGTCGCCGGCACCGCCTATGCGCAAGAGGACGACACCGCGACCGTCGATGCGATCATCGTCACCGCCACCAAGCGTGAGCAAAGCCTGCAGGACGTTCCGGTCGTCGTGACCGCCGTCAGCGGCCAGCTGATGCAGGACGCCGGCGTGAAGGACATCAAGGATCTGACGATCCTGACGCCCGGCCTGACGGTCACCTCGACCTCGAACGAAACCGTCACCACCGCCCGCATCCGCGGCGTCGGCACCGTCGGCGACAACCCCGGCCTGGAAAGCTCGGTCGGCGTCGTGATCGACGGCGTCTACCGTCCGCGCAACGGTGTGTCGTTCGGCGACCTGGGCGAGCTCCAGCGCGTCGAAGTGCTGAAGGGCCCGCAGGGCACCCTGTTCGGCAAGAACACCTCGGCCGGCGTCATCAACATCATCTCCAAGGAACCGGAGTTCGACTTCGGCGGTGAAGCCGAACTGACCGTCGGCAACTACGGCGCCGTCGGCGGTTCGGTGTCGGTCACCGGCCCCCTGATCGAAGACAAGCTGGCCGGCCGCATCTTCTTCGCCAAGCGCGAACGCGAAGGCTTCCTGGACGTCGAGACCAACAACGGTCCGCGCACCCAGAACGACGACGTCACCCAGGACTTCTGGACCGCCCGCGGCCAGCTGCTGGCCACGCCGACCGACGACCTGACCGCCAAGCTCATCGTCGACTACACCAAGCGCGATGAATCCTGCTGCCTGGGCACCGTCCTGCAGTCGGGCGACGCCGCGAACTCGCGCGCCAACCTGATCAACGCCACCCGCCCGGGCTCGACCACGACCGAAGAAGACGTGTTCAGCCGCAAGGCCTACGCCAACCGCAGCACCGCCCAGCGCATCCAGGACCGCGGCGTCTCGCTGCAGGTCGACTGGGACATCACGCCCGACATCACCATGACCTCGATCACGGCGGGCCGCACCTGGGAAGCCGAGACCGGTCAGGACTCCGACTTCACCGCCGCCGACCTGGTCTATCGCCCGGACGACGGCAGCAACTACGTGAAGTTCGGCCAGTTCTCGCAGGAAGTCCGCTTCGCCGGCCAGGCCGGCCCGGTCGACTGGCTCGCCGGCGTGTTCTACGCCAACGAGACGCTCGATTCCCGCTCGATCCTCCGCTACGGCGCGGACTACTACGGCTACTTCGACCAGCGCGTCCTCTCGAACGTTCCGGCCCTGCTGGGTCTGACGCAGGGCACCATCCACCAGGCCGGCAACGGCTCGGATGACCGCTACGAGCAGGAAGACACCACCCTGGCGCTGTTCACGGACAACACCTGGGCCATCACCGAAACGCTGAAGCTGACCGTCGGCCTGCGCTACACCAGCAGCGAAAAGAGCCTGAAGACCCGCTACACCACCACGGGCGCCTCGTGCGACCAGGGTGAGCTCGCCTATGCCACGCTGGTCGGTCTGGCGGGCGTCGCCACGGCGCGCAGCGTCGTCGGCGGCCTCTGCCTGAACGCCCAGAACAACGACTTCGACGCCCTCGCCGGCGCGGGCCTCGGCACGCAGAAGAGCAAGGAAGAAGAAGTCACGGGCACCGTGAAGCTGGCCTGGAACGTCACCGACGACATCATGACCTACGCGTCCTACGCGCGCGGGTACAAGGGTGGCGGCTTCAACCTGGACCGCGTCAGCCGCACCGTGCTGATCCCGAACGGCGGCACGACTTCGTACGGCGGCGCCTGCGCCGTCGCGACGGGCTGCCTGGAAGTGAACCCCAGCGCGGACACCAGCTTCGCGCCGGAGTTCGCGGACAGCTACGAGCTGGGCATCAAGACGAAGTGGTTCAACAACAAGCTGCTGCTGAACGGCACGATCTTCTACCAGAAGTTCACCGACTTCCAGCTGAACACCTTCGTCGGCACGGCCTTCATCGTCGAGTCGATCCCGGAAGTGACCTCCAAGGGCGCGGACGTCGACTTCGTTTGGTTCACCCCGCTGGACGGCTTCAGCCTGCAGGGCGGCGTGACCTACGCCGAGACCCAGTTCGGCGACTTCGACGCCAACGACCTGAGCGATCCGTCGCGCTGGAACGGCGTGTTCCGCCTGCCGGACAGCCAGGTGGCCTTCGCGCCGCGCTGGTCGGGTTCGGTGTCGGGCACCTACGAGCGTGACATCGGCGACAACCTGAACTTCCGCGCCAACATCTCGGCCAAGTACAGCTCGCGCTACAACACGGGCTCGGACCTGCACCCGGTGAAGGATCAGGAAGCGTTCGCGCTGGTCAACGGCCGCGTCTCGATCGGCTCGATCGACGAGCGCTGGACGGTCGAACTGTGGGGCAACAACATCCTCGACGAGGAGTACCTGCAGGTCGCCTTCAACGGTCCGTTCCAGGTCGACACGACCAACCCGTACAGCGAGACGGCCGACAACAACGTCAGCACCTACTACTCGTTCCTGGGCGCTCCGCGCACCTGGGGCGTGACGCTGCGCGGCAAGTTCTAGAAGAAGACCACACGTAACAAATTGGGCCGCCCGGAGAGATCCGGGCGGCCCTTTTTCTTTGTCCAGATGAAGCGCCGCCTAGGCCAGCGCGGCCCGCAGCTTCGCGCCCGTTTCCTCGATCGCCTCCGGCACCGCCGGGCAGAAGGGCGACAGCGTGTAGAAGTCGTGGACGAAGCCCGCGTACTCCACGTGCTCCGCCTTGCCGCCGGCGGCGTTGATGGCGGCGGCGTAGGCCTTGCCCTCGTCCTTCAGCGGGTCGAAGCCGGCGGTGACCACCAGCGCGGGCGCGACGCCCTTCAGCTCGGCATGCACCGGCTCGGCGCGGCTCTGCTGGGCGTGACCGGCGGCGGCGAGGTGGTTGCCGAACCACTCCATGACCTCGGCCGTCAGCAGATGCCCCTCGGCAAGGTCCCGGCGCGACTGGGTGTCGTTGGCCATGGCCGTGGCCGGGTAGAGCAGCAGCTGGAAAGCCAGCTTGCGGTCCGGGTCGTCGCGCAGGTCCAGCGCCACGCTGGCCGACAGGTTGCCGCCCGCCGAGCAGCCGCCGACCGCGATGCGGGCCGGGTCGAAGCCGATCTCCGCCGCATGGTCGAAGGCCCAGCGCAGCGAGGCCAGGGCGTCGTCGTGCGGGGCCGGGAAAGGATGCTCGGGCGCCAGGCGATAGTCCACCGACAGCACCCGCACGCCCGAGGCGGCGGCCAGCCGGCGCAGGAAGGCGTCATGGGTGTCCAGGTCGCCGATCACGAAGCCGCCGCCGTGGAAGTAGACGAGGCCCGGGCCGGACGCGCCGGCGTCCTTCGGCGTGTAGAGCCGCGCCTTCAGCGGGCCCGCGCCGCCGCCGACCTCCAGGTCGCGAACGTCGAGGTCGGTCGGGGCTCCGGCGTCGACGCCCACACGCTGGGCGCGATAGCCCTCGCGCAGGACCATCGGCGGCAGGGTATTGAGCGGCGGCATCTCCACCGCGTTGGCGGCGTCGAGCAGGGCGCGGAAGCCGGGGTGCATGGTCATGGTCGTTCCTCGCTCAGATCTCGACCACGCCGGCGGCGGTGTCGCCCGCGTAGATCGCCTTCACCAGCGCGTCGCGGCGCTCCAGCGTGGCGCGCTGGTTCACGTAGCCCTTGTCGGTGATCTCGCCCGCGTCGATCGACGGCGGTTCGGTCATGACAACGAAGCGGCCGATGCGGCGCGACGAGCCGCCGGCCGTGGCGTTGAACGCCGCCAGCTTCGCCTTGATGATCGCGGTCAGCTTTTCGATCGGCGCGCCCGGGCCTTCGTCCTGGGCCAGCGCCTGCATGCCGGCTATCGAGGGCCAGAACAGCGCGCCGATGAACGGCTTGTCCTGGCCGGCGATCACCGC
>JBIICO010000293.1:0-3711 GCA_044238855.1 Caulobacter sp. | reverse complement strand
CGTGGATGATCGTCGCGCCGGTCCTGGGCTTCCTCGGCATCGTGGTCGCGCTGATCGGCCTCTGGCGCCGGTCGGAGGCGCTGGCCTTCGGCGGATCTTCGATCTCGACAATCGGGATCATCTCGAAGGTCGGCCTGTCGATGTTCCCCTTCATCCTGCCCAGCACCATCAGTCCGAACTCGAGCCTGACCGTCTGGAACGCCTCCTCCAGCCACACCACGCTGTTCATCATGCTGCTGGTGACGGCCGTCTTCCTGCCGCTGATCCTGCTCTACACCGCCTGGGTCTACCGCGTGCTCTGGGGACGGACGAGCACGGCGGCGCTGCGCACCAACCCCGACCTCTACTAGTCCGAAGGAAACCAAGACCATGTGGTATTTTTCCTGGATCCTCGGCCTCGGCCTGGCTGTCGCCTTCGGCGTCCTGAACGGCGTCTGGCACGAGTTCCACCTGTTCGACGAAGGCGACGAGGGGCGCTCCGAGCCGTGACCGCCGCCGCGCCCCTCCAGGGGCCCGCGCCGATCGGGCGGGACGAGATGATCGCCCGCTACGACGGCCAGGCTCCGCGCTACACCAGCTATCCCACGGCGGTGCAGTTCACCCCGGAGGTGGACGGCGAGACCTATCGCCGCTGGCTGGGCGAGCTGCCGACCGACGAGGCCGTGTCGCTCTACGTCCACGTGCCGCTCTGCGCCCGGCTGTGCTGGTACTGTGGCTGCAACACCCGGGCGGTGAAGCGGCGCGAGCCGGTGACCAGCTACGTCGACCGGCTGATCGAGGAGATCGGCCTGGTCGAGGCGGCGCTGCCGGCCAGGCTGCGCGCCCGGGCTGTTCACCTGGGCGGCGGTACGCCGAACCTGCTGTCGCGGGATGACCTGGGTCGCCTGTTCGGCGCACTGCGGCACGTGTTCGCGGTCTCGCCGGGCGCCGAGGTGGCGGCCGAACTCGACCCGGCCGTGCTGACGCGGGAATGGGTGCGGGCGGCCGGCTATCATGGCCTCAGCCGGGCCAGCCTTGGCGTGCAGGACCTGTCGCCGATGGTGCAGGAGGCGGTGAACCGCATCGAGCCGTTCGAGGTCGTGCAACAGGCCGTCGGCTGGCTGCGCGAGATCGGCGTGCTGTCGATCAACCTGGACCTGATGTACGGCCTGCCAAGGCAGACGACGGCCGACGTGCTGTCGACGCTCGACGCGGTGCTGAGCCTGAAGCCCGAGCGGCTGGCGCTATTCGGCTACGCTCACGTGCCGTGGATGAAGGTCAACCAGCAGCTCATCGACGACCGCTACCTGCCCGGTCCCGCCGAACGCTTCGACCAGAGCGAGGCGGCGGCTGAGCGGCTGGCGTCGGAGGGCTACGTCCGCATCGGCCTGGATCACTTCGCGCTGCCGACCGACGACATGGCGGTGGCGCTGGAGGAAGGGCGGCTGCGTCGCAACTTCCAAGGCTACACCACTGATCGTCACCGGACCCTGATCGGCATGGGCGCCTCGGCGATCGGCCGGTTGCCGCAAGGCTTCGTCCAGAACCACGCACGCGAACTGATCTGGCGCGACGCCGTGGCCGAAGGGAAACTGCCGGCCGGTCGGGGGCTGGAGCTTACCGCCGAGGACCGTTTCCGCGGCGAGATCATCGAGCGGCTGATGTGCGAGCTGACCGTCGACCTGGACGCCGTCCGGGCGCGCCACGGCCGCGGCGACGAGACTTTCGGCCGCGAGCTGGCCGCCCTGGCGCCCTTCGCCGCCGACGGACTGGCGGTGGTCGGGCGGGGGCGTGTCACCGTCACCGAAGCGGGCCGGCCGCTGGTCCGCGCCATCTGCGCCGCCTTCGACGCCCATCTCGACCCCGCTTCGGGACGGCACGCGAGGACGCTGTGACAGAGGTCCGGAAGGTGCTGGTGATCAACGGCCATCCCGATCCGGACAGCGCGCACTTCGCCGCCGCTCTCTCGGCCGCCTACCTGCGCGGCGCCAACGACGCCGGGCACCAGATCCGGCGGATCGATATCGGATCGCTGGACCTTCCGGCCATGACAAACCAGGCCGCCTTCGTGGGCGAGCCGTCACCGGCGGCGTGGGAGGTCCAACAGGCGATATTGTGGGCCGATCACCTGGTCGTGGTCTACCCGCTGTGGCTCGGCGGCCTGCCGGCGGCGCTGAAAGCCTTCTTCGAGCAAGTCTTCCGGTACGGCTTCGCGATCAGCGCGCCGGGCGGACCGCCGCGTGGGCTGCTGAAGGGGCGCACGGCCCGGGTCGTTGTCACGATGGGCATGCCGACGCCGTTCTTCCGGCTGGTGTTCGACAGCGCCGGCCTGCGGGCCCTGACGCGCGGCATCCTCGGCCTGTCGGGCTTCCGTGTCCGGAGCACCGTCATCGGCAACGTCGAGGGACCGGCCCCGGGCCGCGCGCGCTGGCTGCGCAGGCTGGAGCGGTTGGGCGCCGACGCGATCTAGAGACCGGCCGCCAGCGCGATCCGCATCAGCTCCGCCATATTCCGCGCGCCCGTCTTGCTCATCAGGTTGGCGCGATAGATCTCGACCGTCCGTGGGCTGATCGATAGCTCCAGGGCGATGACCTTGTTCGACTTTCCTTCGATCACGCCGGACAGCACATCCCGTTCGCGGGGCGACAGTTCTCGCAGACGGTGCTCGGCGTCCGCCCGACGCGCCGACGGCGCCGCCGCGGCCGGACCGCTGGCGAGGGCCCGCTCGATGGCCGAGAGCAGGGCGTCGTCCTCGAACGGCTTTTCGATGAAATCGACCACGCCGGCCTTCATCGCCTCGACCGCCATCGGCACGTCCCCATGGCCAGTCATGACGATCACCGGCAGGGCGATGCCGCGTTCCTTCAGCTGGCCGACCAGTTCCAGGCCGCTCAGGCCCGGCATCCGCACGTCGGTCAGGATGCAGCCGCGCGCCAAGGTCGGCAGGGCAGCCAGGAAGGCGTCGGCGGATTCGTACAGCGCCGTTTCAAAACCCCGGATATCGAGCAGGAAGGCCAGTGAGTCCCGCATCGCCTCGTCGTCGTCGATGACGTGCACGGTCCGGTCAGCGCTCAACGGTCGTCTCCATGTCGGCGAGGGGCAGGGTGAAGAAGAAGGTCGCGCCGCCTTCGGCGTTGCGCTCGCTCCAGATGCGGCCCCCATGGGCCTCGATGATGGTTCGGCTGATCGACAGGCCGATGCCCATGCCGTCCGCCTTCGTGGTGAAGAACGGCTGGAACAGGCGCTCGGCCGTATCGGCATCGATGCCCGGGCCGGTGTCCGCGATGCTGATCAGCGCCATGTCGTCGTCGCGCGTGACCGACACCACCAGTTCGCGGCGAGGGCAGGCGGCCATGGCGTCCATGGCGTTGCGGATCAGGTTCAAGGCCACCTGCTGAACCTGCACCTTGTCGACCATCACCGTCCCGACATCCTGGTCGAAGCGCAGGTCGACCCGCACACCCTGTTCCTGCGAACCGAGCAGGGCCAGCGCGGCCGCTTCCTCCATGAGGCGGGTGGTATCTTCCAGCGCGTGATCCGTCTCGCCCTTGGCCGCGAACTCACGCAGACGCTTGATGATGTCGCCGGCGCGGACGGCCTGTGCTCCGGCCTTGACCAATGCCGTGCGCAGGCGGCTCAGATCGGGGGCGGGTTGCTCCAGCAGCGCGGCCGATCCCTTCATGTAGTTGGCGATGGCGCTGAGCGGCTGGTTGATCTCGTGAGCCAGCGAGG
>JBIICO010000152.1:0-8357 GCA_044238855.1 Caulobacter sp. | reverse complement strand
TCGTGCACGCGGCGCTCCTGTTCCCGGCGTTCGGTGAGGTCGCGGATGAAGCCGGTGAAGAACCGCTCGCGCCCGGCGGCGGCCTCGCCGACCGCCAGTTCCATCGGGAAGGTGGAGCCGTCCTTGCGCTGGCCGACCACGACCCGGCCCAGGCCGATGATCCGCCGGTCCCCGGTGCGCAGGTAGCGGGCGATGTAGCCGTCGTGGTCGTCGCGGTCGGGTGACGGCATCAGGATGCTGACGTTACGGCCGATGGCTTCTTCCGACGTCCAGCCGAACAGCTGCGCCGCGGCGGCGCTGAACGAGCGCATGACCCCGCGCTCGTCGATGACGACCATGGCGTCTGGCAGGGCATCAAGGATCGACTGCAGGTGAGCCTGGCGGGCGGCCGCGTCGCGACTCTCGCGCCGCAGGCGTTCGGCCACCCAGCCGAAGATGGGGCCCAGCAGCAGGAAGGCCGCGGACTCGATGAGGTTGGGTGCGTCCAGGATTCGCTCGCGCAGCAGGGCCACGTTGCCGGCGACACAGAGCAGGGTGGTCAGGGTGGTGGGACCGACGCCGCCGATGCCGGCGACGATCAGCAGCGCCGGGACGTAGATGATGAAGGCCGCGCGGCCCTCGAACCAGACGCCCAGCACGAGCTGCGCCACAAACGCCAGCGCCGAGGCGACAAAGGCGGCCACATAGGCGAACCGGACCCTGCGTTCACGGGTGGCGAACCAGGGCGCGTTGTCGAGAAAAGGAAACATGCGTCCGAGCGGCCTGTGGTCGTCCGGCTCTAGCACAGGCCAGGACGCACCGCGACGCGGCGAGACGCTCAGGCCGCCGCCAGTCGCGAAAGTGCGCGCGGATCGCCCAGGCTGAAGCGGCGCAGGCCGATCAGCTTGATCATGCCCTCGACCTGCAGCTGGCTCAGCATGCGCGAAACCGTCTCGATGGTCAGGCCCAGATAGTCGGCGATGTCCTGGCGGCCCATCGGCAGGGTCTTCACCGCGCCGCTCTGCCGCTCCGCCAACTCCAGTAGGAAGCCGGCGACCTTCTCGCGGGCGGTCTTGCGGCCCAGCAGCATCATCAGGTGCTCGCGGGCGCGCTCAAGCTCGCGGGCGGTGGCTTCCCAGATCTCGGCGGCGTCGACGCCGCTCAGGGCCGAGCGTCGGATCAGCGCGATGCGGCAGTCGCCCAGCGCCTCGGCGGCGAAGCGGTGCTCGCCCCCCGACTCGAGGCCGAAGAAGTCGCCGGCGTGGTAGAAGTCGCCGATCTGCCGCCGCCCGTCGGCGTCGAGCCGCACCGTGCGGACCGAGCCTTCGAGCACCTGATAGATGAAGGTTGTCTCCTCGCCCTGGGCGTAGATTTCCCCGCCGGACGCGAACGGCATCGACGCGCTTCGGGGCGCGGCGGCTCCGCTGACATGGGGGACGGACTGGAAGGCGAGGACGGTCGCGGACATCGACGGGCTCCGTTGATGGCCAAGACGTAGCGGGGCGCGGGAGGCCGCGAAATTCGGGGCGACCGCTTAAGTAGAAGTACGGAGGCGCGTCAGAGGTCGGTGGGAAGGCGAAATCCTCTGGCCGGACGCTGCGGCAAGGCGCCAGATTCGCCGCCCGACCGGCCCGCTGAGCCGGACGCCGAGGGAAGCAGGACCAGGGACCTATGAGCATCGACGAACGCACCCCCATCATCGTCGGCGTCGGCGAAGCCTCCGAGCGCATCGACGCGGCGGACTACAAGGCGCTCTCGCCGGCCGATCTGGCCGCCGCCGCCTGCCGCGCGGCGCTCGATGACGCGGCCGCGCCGGCCGATCTCGCGGGTTCGGTCGAGGTGATCGCGGCGATCCGCCAGTTCGAGGTCTCCGGTCCCGGCGCGGTCGCGCCGTTCGGCAAGGCGGACAACTTCCCGCGCGCCGTGGCCAGACGGATCGGCGCCGATCCCAAGCGGGCCATTCTGGAGCCCGTCGGCGGGCAGGGGCCCCAGCATCTGGTCAACGAGTTCGCCCAGGCCATCGGCAAGGGCGAGATGGGCCTGGCGCTGATCTGTGGCTCGGAGGCGATTTCGACAATTAGGCATCTGATGACGACGGGCGAAACCCGCGACTGGGCCGAGACAGTCGGCGGCGAGTTGGAAGACCGCGGCTACGGTCTGGAAGGTCTGCTCAGCGGCGACCTGGCCTCGCACGGCGCGCGCCAACCGATCCAGCTCTATGCGCTCTTCGAGAACGCCCGCCGTGACCGGCTCGGTCTCGACCGGGCGGCCTACGGCAAGGTGATGGGCGACCTGTTCGCCCCGTTCACGGAGGTCGCGGCGACCAACCCGCACGCCATGTCGCGGGAGCGGCTGTCGCCCGACGACATCGCCACGGTGACCGACCGCAACCGCCTGATCACCGACCCGTTCCCCCGCCGCGTGGTGGCGCGCGATCAGGCCAACCAGGGCGCGGCCGTACTGATGACCTCGGTCGGCCAGGCGCGGGCGTTGGGCATCCCGGAAGAGAAGTGGGTCTACCTGCACGGCGGCGCCGACACAAAGGAGCGCTCGCCGATGGACCGCCAGGATCTGGCCCGCTATCCGGCCGCGGGCCTGGCGTCGCGAAAGGCGCTGGATGTCGCGGGTCTGAGCGCCGCGGACATCGACATCTTCGATATCTACAGCTGCTTCCCGATCGCCGTCTTCTCGGTTCTGGAGGAACTGGGCGTCGAGCCGACCGATCCGCGCCCGCTGACCGTCACCGGCGGCCTGCCGTTCTTCGGCGGCGCCGGAAACAACTACTCCATGCACGCCATCGCGAGCATGGTCCGGCGCCTGCGCGCCGAGCCTGGCAAGGTCGGCTTCGTCGGGGCGAACGGCGGCTTCCTGTCGAAGTACTCGACCGGCGTCTATTCGACCAGGCCGAGCGACTGGAGGGGCTTCGACAGCAAGGCCCTGCAGGCCGAGATCGACGGCTGGGCAGCACCCGCGCGTTCGGCCGACGGCCCCACCTCCGGCGTGGTCGAGAGCTACACCATCGACTATGGCGGCAAGGCGCCGCGCGGCATCGTCCTGGCCCGCGACGCCGACGGCGCCCGCTTCCCGGCCATGACCGACGCCGAGGACGGTGCGATCGTCGCGCTGATGGCCGAAGTCGAGCCGCTGGGCGCGACGGTGGAGACGCGTCTCGACGAGAAGGGGCGCCGGGTCATCAGCGCCTTGGCGCCGAAAACCTAGGCCTCGCGCGCGGCCACGACGATGATCTCGACCTTGTAGTCGGGCGCGGCGAGCCTGGCCTCGCCAGTGGCGCGGGCGGGGGCGTTGGCGCCGTCGACCCAGGCGTCCCAGACCGAATTCATTTCGGCGAAGTCGGCCATGTCGGCCAGCCAGATGGTCGCCTGGAGGATCGACTTCTTGCTGCTGCCGGCCTGGGCCAGCAGGGCCTCGATCTCGGCCAGGGTCTGGCGGGTCTGGTCGGCGACGCCGAAGCCCGGCTCGCCCACCTGGCCGGACAGGTAGATGGTGTCGTTGTGGATGACGATCTCGCTCATGCGCGGACCGGCGTTGATGCGGGTGATGGTCATGTCGGCGTTCCTGTCGGAGGCTAGGCCGCGTAGCGGCTGATGTTGAGGTCGTCGGCGCGGATCGCGGGGGTCTGCCCGCTGATCAGGTCAGCGATCAGCTGGCCCGAGCCGCAGGCCATCGTCCAGCCCAGCGTGCCGTGGCCGGTGTTGAGAAACAGGTTCGGCAGGACCGTGGCGCCGACGGCGGGCGTACCGTCGGGCGTGGCCGGACGCAGGCCGGTCCAGAAGGTCGCCCGCTCCGCGTCGCCGGCTTCCGGGAACAGGCTCAGCACCGACTTCTCCAAAGTCCTCTTGCGGCTCTGGTGCAGTTCCAGGCCGTAGCCCGCGACTTCCGCCAGTCCGCCGACGCGGATGCGGTCGCCCAGGCGGGTGATCGCGACCTTGTAGGTCTCGTCCAGCAGCGTCGAGACGGGCGCCAGCGCCTCGTCGATGATCGGCAGGGTGATCGAGTAGCCCTTCACCGGATAGACCGGCAGGCGGATGCCCAGCCGCCGCACCAGCTTCGGCGACCAACTGCCTGCCGCCACGACATAGGCGTCGGCGACGACCTTGCCGGCGGTGGTGTGAACGCCGGTGACCTGTCGACCATCGGTGGAAATGCCGCCGATCTCTTCGCCGAAGCGGAACTCGACGCCCAGCATGCGGGCGTGGTCGGCCAGGGCGGTGGTGAACTTGAAACAGTCGCCGGTCTCGTCGCCCGGCAGACGCAGGCCGCCGACGAACGGCTCGGCGGAACGGGCCAGGCCCGGCTCGGCGCGAATGCAGCCCTCGCGGTCCAGCACCTCGTAGGCGACGCCGATCTTCTGGAGGACCTCGACATCCTTGCCGATGCCGTCCAGCTGCGCCTGGGTCCGGAACAGCTGCAGCGTGCCCTGCATGCGCTGGTCGTAGTCGAGAGACAGCTCGTCGCGCAGCGCCTCCAGCCGGGCGCGGCTGTAGGTGGCCAGGCGGACCATCCGCTCCTTGTTCACCGCGTAGCGCGCCTCGTTGCAGTTCAGGAGCATGCCCGCCATGAACCGGTACATCTCGACATCGGCCTTCGGGCGGACCACCAGCGGCGCGTGCTGCATCAGCAGCCATTTCACCGCCTTGCCAGGCACGCCGGGGGCGGCCCAGGGCGAGGCGTAGCCGGGCGAGACCTCGCCGGCGTTGGCGAAGCTGGTCTCCATCGCCGGGCCGGCCTGACGGTCGATCAGAACGACCTCGTGGCCCGCCTTGGCCAGATAGTAGGCGCTGGCGACGCCGACGACGCCGCCGCCCAGGACCGCGACCTTCATGGGGTGTCTCCGATGTAGACGCGCGTCAGGCGCGGCCCGAGCCGGGCGAGGATTTCGTGGCTGATCGAACGGGCCTCTTCGGCCACGACGTCGAGTGGGCGGTTCGAGCCCAGGAATTCGACCCGGTCGCCGACCTTCAGCGCGCCGACGGGCAGGGCGCCGATGTCGAGGATGATGCTGTCCATCGAGACGCGGCCGGCGAAGGGCAGGCGAACGCCGCCGAACCAGGCCGAGCCCCGGCCGGTCAGTTCGCGCGGCCAGCCATCGGCGTAACCCAGGCCCACGGTCGCCAGCCGCATCGGCGCGTCGCTCTTCAGCAGGTGGCTGTAGCCGATGCCCGTGCCGCTGGGGACGTTGCGGAGCTGAACGACCGGCGCGTCGAGCGTCACCGCTGTCGCCATGCCATTACCGCCCGCGTGCGCCGCGCCGCCGTAGAGGGAGACGCCCGGCCGGACGAGGTCGAGGGCAAACCCCGGGTCGAGGAAAGCCCCGCCCGAGTTGGCCAGCGAGCGCGGCGCGGGCGGCAGGCGGCCACAGAGCGCGAGGAAGCGCGCCAACTGGGCGTCGTTGAGGCTGTCATACGGCTCGTCGGCGCTGGCCAGGTGGCTCATCACCAGCTTCAGGTCGATGCGGTCGAGCAGCGCCGCGTCGTCCGCCAACACGCCGGCCTCGTCGGCCGTCAGGCCCAGGCGCGCCATGCCGCTGTCGACCTGCAGCGCGGCAGGCAGCCGGCGGCCGAGCGCGCCGGCGGCTTCAGCCCAGGCGCGCACCTGCTCCGGCGCGTTCAGCACCGGGATCACGCCGAGCGCGATCGCCTCGGCCTCTTCGCCGGGGATGAGGCCGTTGAGGATGAAGATACGGGTGTCTGAGGGCAGGGCGCCCGCCAGCGCGCGCGCCTCGACCAGATGGGCGACGAAGAAGTCCCGGCAGCCCGCGCGGGCCAGCGCCGGCGCGACCCTGGCCGCGCCCAGACCGTAGGCGTCGGCCTTGACCACCGCCCCGGTCGTGGCGGGAGCGACCCGCGCCGCGATGGTGCGCCAGTTGGCGACGATGGCGCCGAGGTCAACGGTCAGACGTCCTGTCGAGAAGCCTTGCGACACCACGGGGTCCCCTTCGGAAACTACCGCTCACGCTACCCGCATGGTGTTCGAAGGTGCGTTCTGTTTGTCACGTAAGATGCGGAAAATGCGCTATTGATCGAATAATATTCGAACCGAAAGGCTGTTCATGCCGGTACTCGACACTATCGACCGGAAGATCCTGGGCGCGCTGCGGCGGGACGGGCGGATGGCCAACAACGCTCTGGCCAAACAGGTCGGCCTGTCCCCCTCGGCCTGCCTGCGGCGGGTGCGGATTCTGGAGGAGGCGAAGGTGATCCGAGGCTATACGGCCCTGGTCGCGGAGGGGGCGTCGCAGGACGGCGTCGTCGCCATCGTCCGGATCACCCTGGAAATGCAGACGGAAGAGCTGCTCAACCGGTTCGAGACCGCGGTGCGCCAGCATCCCGAGATCGTGGAGTGTTTCCTGATGACGGGGGACGCCGACTACATCGTCCGGGTCGTTGCCCGCAGCACGGCCGACTACGAGGCGATCCACAAGGGCATTCTGATGCGGTTGCCGGGCGTGGCGCGGATTCACTCGAGCTTCGCGATCCGCAGCGTTCTCAGCGCCGGAACGACAACCGGCCCGGACGCGAACGTCCGGGCCGGCTCCGAGCGATAATCGTCTCGAACGTCTAGTACTTGTAGCGCAGGAACACGCCCAGACTGCGCGGGCGGTTCAGGGTCAGCAGATCGACGCCCAGGCTGTCGATGTTCGAGATCGAGACGAAGTAGGTCTCGTCGAACACGTTCCGGGCGAAGGCGCCGACTTCGTACTTGCCGTCCGGCGAGGACCAGCTGCCCTGGGCGCCGAACACCCAGACCGCATCCTGCGACAGACGCTCCTTGTTGGAGTTGTCGAAGTAGATCTTCGACGAGTAGGCGCCGTCGACGGTGCCCTTCAGCTCCGAGCCGTTCGACAGCGGGTAGCTGTAGGTAGCGGCGATGTTGAAGGTCACTTCCGGCGACTGCGGCAGGGTGTAGCCGCTGAAGTCGGGGTCGACGGTCAGCGGATCGCCGTCGTCATAGACGAACTCGCCGTACTTGGCGTGCAGCAGCGAAAGGCCGGCGTCGATCGACAGGTTCTGGGTGATGCGGGCAGTGGCCTCGATCTCGGCGCCGTAGACTTCGGAATTGGCGGCGTTGTCGAGCACCAGCACGGTCATGCCGTTGCGGACGGTCTGCGCGAACACCTGCTGGTCCTGGTAGTCGTAGTAGAACGCCGAGGCGTTCAGGCGCAGGCGGCGGTCGAACAGCTGCGACTTGATGCCGATTTCGAACGCGTCGAGCAGTTCGTTGTCGTAGGGTTCCATTTCCTCCGGCAGGGTGGCCATGCCGCCGAAGAAGCCGCCGCTCTTGAAGCCGCGATTGTAGGTCGCATAGACGTTGACGTCGTCGGTCAGCTCGTAGCGCAGGCCGAGACGGCCGGACCAGGCCTTGAACGTCTCTTCGCCCTTGTAGGTCAGGATCGGCACGAGGCCGCCTTCGGCGAAGCTCTGGTAGTCCATCGACTTCTGGTCTTCGGAATAGCGAAGGCCCCAGGTACCGACCAGGCGGTCGGTGATGTTGATGTCCATCTGCCCGAACACCGCGTAGCTCTTGGTGTCCTGGGTGTAGGGGTAGCTGAACGCGGCGATCGAGGCCCCGATGTCGAAGAAGTCCGGGGTCGGACGCAGGGCGCGCAGCACGTCCTGCGTCGAGGCGTCCTTCACGGTCTCGTCCATGTAGTAGACGCCGGCGACCCACTTCACGATGCTGTCGGGATCGTCGTTCGACTGGAGGCGCAGTTCCTGGGTGAAGGCGCTCTGACGCGCGAGGTAGTTGATCTCGAGCATCTGGTACGGGTTGCCGTCGGTGTTCTCGAAGGCGTTGCGGTGGGCCCAGCTGTAGGCGCTGACGGAGACCAGGGTCACGTTGCCCAGATCCCAGCTGACCTGCGCCGAGGCGCCGAACAGGTCGACCTTGTCGCGGCCTTCCAGGTTGGCGTCGAGGGCGCGGTCGGTGCCGTCGGCGTCGTAGTAGCCGAAGGCGTCGCCGCACAGGCCGCTGGTGTAGTAGGCGGGCGCGCAGAGACCGTCGGAGCCGGCCGCCGACGGATCGAACGCCATAGTCCCGCGGTGCTGCGGTTGGGTGGCGCTGCCGCGGTTCACGAAGCGGTTGACCTGGAACAGGGCTTCGATGTCCTCGGTCGGCGTGTAGAGGGCCGACAGGCGCAGGGCCCAGTAGTCGGTGTCGTTGACGTCGTTTCCGGTGACGCGGTTGTAGGTGTAGCCGTCGTCCTTGACGTACTGGGCGGCCGCGCGGACCGAGAGCACGTCCTCGATGATCGGACCGCTGACGGCGGCGTTGGCGTTCACCGCGTTATAGGTCGCATATTCGACGCCGCCTTCAGCCGAGAAGGTCCGCGTCGGGCGCTTGGTCGTGACGTTGACCGC
>JBIICO010000090.1:0-12117 GCA_044238855.1 Caulobacter sp. | reverse complement strand
ATAAACACCTCGATGGTGTTGGAGTCGCGGTCGAAGTCCTGGTCGTACAGGTGCTCGACCAGCTCGGTGCGGCTGATGACCCGCCCCTGATGCATGATCATGTAGTGCAGCAGCCGGTACTCGAGCGAGGTCAGGCGCAGCGGTTCGCCGTTGACGCTGGCGCGGGCCGAGCGCGGATCCAGCCGCAGTCCCCCGCACGACAGGTTGGGGGTCGCGTGGCCGGCGGAGCGGCGCAGCAGGGCGCGCAGCCGGGCCAGCAATTCCTCGGTGTGGAACGGCTTGGTCAGGTAGTCGTCGGCCCCGGCGTCGAACCCGGCCACCTTCTGGCTCCAGTTGTCGCGCGCGGTCAGGATCAGCACGGGGGTGGTGATGCTCTCCCGGCGCCAGCGCTCCAGCACGGACACGCCGTCGATCTTGGGCAGTCCCAGGTCGAGGATCACGGCGTCGTACGGCTCGGCCTCGCCCAGGTAATGGGCCTCCTCGCCGTCGGCGGCGTGGTCCACGGCGTAGCCGGCGTCGCCGAGCGCGAGCTTCAGCTGACGCGACAGGTCCGGATCGTCCTCGACCAGCAGGATGCGCATGCGGGGCTAGTTCCTTCCGATGATCTGGCCGGTCCTGGCGTCGACGATGTAGTCGACGCGGCGGCCGTCGTTGGTCTGCCAGCGCACACGGTAGATCGGCCGGTCGCCGCGATTCTCCAGGCCCGCGTCGAGCAGCTGGCCCGGGGTGGAGCGGGCGATGTTGCGGATCACCTGCTCCAGCGGCACCAGCCGGCCGTCGCGAACGCCCTCGCGGGCCTCGCCGGCGCGCGGGCTCCAGCTGTCGCCGAGCGAGTTGCCGCCACGGCCCGGCGGGCGGGTGCGTTGGGTCTCGTAGTCGTCGCCGCCGCGCGGGGGCCGGCTGCGCTGGCTGCCCCGGTCGTCGTCGCGACCGCCGCGGTCGGACTGCGCCTGGCGACAGGCCTTGCCGGCCGGCCCCTGGGGACACTCCATGCCCGGCCGCCCACGCCCCTGCGCCTCGGCGGCCGCCGGAACGGCGGTCGCGCCGATCACGGCTGCGGCGAGAAGGATGGCGATACGCTTCATGCCAGCGGTTCTAGGGCCCCGACGCTGAATGACGGCTGAATGAGGCGGTTATGCAGGCCGTGCGCCGGGAAGTCACGCGTGAGCGGAGCATCTGTTCGGAAGACGCCATCTTCTGCACGGTCGAGGTCGGCGTTCCGTCCCACACGATCCGGGTCTATATTTCGTTCCGCCCGGCCCTACCGCCGCTTCGGTGAATACGGCCGTTCTTTCCGCCACTGCTCGGCGAACTTCTCCAGGGCCGGGTCGATCACGTCGGGCAGGGTCACCACGATCCGCGCCACCAGGTCGCCGCGCTGGCCCTTGGCGTTGACGAAGCCCCGGCCCTTGAGGCGCAGCTGGGCGCCGGTGTTGGAGCCCTTGGGGATGGTGACGTTGACGTTCCCGTCGGGGGTCGGGGCCTCGACCTTGCCGCCCAGCACCGCGTCGGGCACCGACACGGGCAGGTCCATGTGCAGGGCGTCGCCCTCGCGGCGATAGATCGGGTGCGGTTTGAAGCCGATCTCGATCAGGGCGTCGCCGGCCCCGCCGCGGCCGGGCGCGCCCTGGCCCTTCAGGCGCAGGGTCTGGCCCTCCTGGGCGCCCTTGGGGATGTTCACTTCCAGCGTGCGGCCGTCGGAGAAGGCGATGCGCTTCTTGCCGCCGCGGATCGCCTCTTCCAGATCGATATCGAGGTGGGCGCGCAGGTCCTGGCCCTTGCTCGGCCCGCCGAAGCCGCCAAAGCCGCCGCCCCGGCCGCCGCCGCCGCGCCCGAAGGCTTCGCCGAACAGGTCGTTGATGTCGATGCCTTCGAAGCCCGGGCTGCCGGGGCCCGGCCGATAGCGGCCGCCGGACGCGCCGCCGGGCCCGAACGGGCTGCCGCCGCCGAAGCCGGGATGCTGTTCGCGACCGTCGGCGTCGATCTCGCCGCGGTCGAACTTCTTCCGCTTCTCCTCGTCGCCGATGATGTCGAAGGCGCCGGAGACACGTTTGAACCGCTCCTCGGCGCTCGTGTCGCCAGGGTTCGTATCCGGGTGATACTGCTTGGCGAGCTTGCGGAACGCCTTGCGGATTTCGTCCGCGCTGGCCCCGCGGGCCACGCCCAGTTCTCGGTACGGATCGTTCGCCAAAGGCCCCTCTCAGCGGAATCTCGACGCATCAGATAGAGCCTACGCGCGGCTAAGGCCACTGGTTGCGCACGGCGGGCGACCCGGGACCGAAAGTCGCGGAGACCTGACGCACCCTCAGGGCCGGAGTCGCCGCCCCGTCGACCGCCTGCATCGCCGCCGTCCAGACGAAGCGCGGCTCGCCGGTTTCGGCGGTCCGCACCAACGTCTCGCCGTCGATCAGCTCGACCAGATAGCGCTCGGCCTCCTCGGACAGCGGCGGCTCGCCGTCGAGCCCGTCGCCCGCCAGCCGCGCCCGGCGGGTCCAGCGGAACAGCACATCGCCGCCCTCGCCGCCCGACCGCCGGAGGTGGCACGGACTCCACGGCCGCTCGGCCAGGCCGCGCCAGACCGCCTCGACCTCCGCCATCGCCTCGCCGCCCGCGGGACCGCCGGCCGGCGCCGCGCGCCAGACCAGCGGCAGCCCGCGCTCGGACAGCGCCGCCTCGGCCCGGACCAGCCCCTCGCCCAGCACGACCACGGCCGCCCCGGCCGGCAGCAGCGGGGCCATCGCGCCGTCGCTGCCGCCCTGCCCGCGCAGCAGGCCGGACAGTTCCCAGGTCTCCGCCCCGACGGCCTGAGCCTCGACGAACTGCACGATCTCCCACTCGCCGCCCACGCCCCGCACTGCCAGCGCGTTGGCCCCGGCCAGCACGGCGGGGAGCGGCCGGCTCTCCAGCACCCCGCCCTCGATCCGCACGATCAGCCGCGCCGCGCGGTCCAGCCGATGCAGCGGCCCGGCCGCCAGGTCGGTCAGCGTCTCGCCCACCATCGCCGGCTGCTCGACACCGGCCCGCAAGGTCAGGGCCTCGGCCGATGCCCCCGCATGCACGTCCAGCCCGCGCCACGGCTCTCCGGCCGCCGCGACCAGCGGCCGCGCGTCGACCTCGCTCCCGGGCAGCGGCGGCAGGTCGAGCAGATGCAGCACCGGCCGCGCTGGCGGGTCGAACGGCGCCGGGGGCGTCCAGTCGATCACCGCCCCGCTCCCGGCCGGCGCCGTCTCGACGACGGACAGCCGCGCCCTCGGCCGCTCGTCCAGGTCGATGTGCTCGACCCGCCAGACGCGGTCGTCGTCCGGCAGCCGCACCCGGTCCCCCGGCTCGAGCCGCAGCGCCATCAGCGGCGACAGCTGGATCGTCGCGGTCTCTCGCGTCGCCACGGCCCGGGCCAGCAGTCGCCGGCCGATCCGCTCGGCCTCGGGCGCGGTCATCGCCATCGGCAGGTCGGCCGCCGTGGTGTCGCCCTGCCCGGCCGGATCGCGCCGCACGGTCAGGCCGCCGGTCTGATAGTCGGCGGCCTGGTCCATGAACCGCACCCGCACGGCGTCGGCTGGCGCCTCCAGCGCCCGCGAGCCCTCGACCGCCACGCCCTCGTCGGCCAGCGCCAGGTCTTCGTCGGTCAACGCCACGCTCACACCGCCGTCCCGCGCGACCAGCCGCACCTTTCCGGCCCGCTCGGCCAGGTCGAAGCCGAACGCGCCCGCCAGCGGCTCCAGCGCGTCGCGCAGCCGCATCGGCTGGTCGACGACATAGCCCGCGACCATCCCGCCCGCGTCGCCGGCGTCGATCTCGACCCCGGCCCGCGCGCCCAGCTCGGCGGCCAGGCTCGCGACCGGCGCCGATCCCAGCCGCCCGTTCAGCCAGTGCCCCCGAGCCCAGTTGGGCCCGTCGGCCCAGACCTCGGTTCGGCCCGGAAAGTCGGGGAACGGGCGCGCGTCCCAGCACCAGGCGCTCATCGCCTCGACCATCGGCCCGCCATACACGTCGGACACCGGGTTGGCCGCCGGATTGGCGAAATGTTCGAGCACGGCCTCCAGCGTCCGCCGCTGTCCGTGGTCATCGCGCTCGCCGGTGGAGAACGGCGGCAGGGCGCTCTCGCTGCTCCGCGCATCGACGAAGAGGTTCGGCGCGTTGGCGCCCTTGTCGACGGCCGCGCAGCCGAACTCGACCAGCCGGATCGGCTTGGAACAGGGAACCCAGGCGGTCGGAGCCTCCGCCCGCACGCCGCCCGGCCGGTCGTGGTGGGCATTGGACCACCAGCCGATCAGGTCCTTGGGACGGAAAACCCAAGGCTCGCCATAGGCCCCGTCGGTGATCGGCGTGCGCGCGCCCGCCTCGCGGTCGGCGTCGGAGGCATGGAACCAGTCGAAGCCCTCGCCGCCCGCCACGGCGATCTCGGCCTCGCCCGCGTGCCGCTGGTCGGCCAGCGGCGGATAGAAATCGATGCCCACGAAGTCGATGGCCGCGTCGGCCCACAGCGGATCGAGGTGGAACGCCACGTCGCCGGATCCGTCGGCCGGCTGATGCCCGAAATACTCGCTCCAGTCGGCCGCGTACCCGATCGCGGTCGCGGCCCCCAGCACCGTCCGGCAGTCGGCCGCCAGCGACCTCAGCGCCGCGACGGCCGGATAGCCCCCGGCCCCGTCGCGGATGGTGGTCACGCCCCTCAGCTCGCTGCCGATCAGGAAGCCGTCGACCCCGCCGGCCAGCTGCGCCAGCCGCGCCTGGTGCAGCACCATCCGCCGCAGCCCCCAGTCGCCGTCCAGCCCGTGATGCTCGATCCGCGCCCCGTCGATGACGATGTCATGGACCCCGGCCGCGCCGAAGAACCCCGCCACGTCGCCCGCGTCCCCGGTGATCCGCCCGCGCCAGGGCAGACCCTCGCAGTCCATCAGGATGAACGGGCACAGCGTCACCTTCAGCCCGCGCGCCTTCAGCTCGGCGATGGCCTGGACCACGGCCCGGTCGGCCGGCGTGCCGCCATAGGCCGGCGCCCCGTCGATCCGGCTCACCAGCCGCGCCCCGCCGCGCCCGACCCCGCCGGCCCGCCAGTCGAACGGCTCGGTGCTCTTGCCGACCTGCTCGACGCCCGGCCGGATCTCGCAGACGCCGGCGTCGAGGCTGGTCCCGAACCAGGCCACGACCAGGGTCACGCTCTCCAGGTTCGGCAGCTGCGCCTGCAACTGGTCGAGCGACACCAGCAGGTCGGCCCGCCCCTCGGCGGTGTTGACGTTCTCGGTCGGCGACCGGGTCAACCCCTCGCGCCGCCGCACGATGTCGGTGGCATGGGCGAACTCCCCCGCTCCGGGGATCAGGCACACCCCGGTCAGCCGGTCCTCCAGCGCCGGCCCGCCGCCCACCGGCCGACGCATCACCTCGAACGACAGCTGCGGCATCCGATTGCCGAACCCCGCCAGCCCCAGGTCCTCGAACACGACGTAGGCGCAGCCGCGATAGGCCGGCGCGTCGACCTCGATGGCCTCGATCAGCGGGTCGGGCGTCTGGTCGTCGGTCCCGCGATACAGCCGCATGGCGATGTCGGTCAGGTCGAGCGGCTTGCCGTCGGCCCAGACCCGGCCGATGCCGTCGATTGGCCCCTCGCCCAGGGCCACGGCGAACGACAGGCTGTAGCGGTGCTCGACAGTTCGCTGGCCGCCCTTGCCGCCGCCGGCCTGACGCTCGATCCGCCGCTCACGGAACCGCGCCGCCCAGATCACCTGCCCGGCCACCCGCGCCCGCCCGAACACGGCCGCCATCGGCGCGCCCTCGGTGGAGGACATCAGCGCCAGCTCCTTCAACCGGGGCCCGACCTGCAGCGGCGCCTGCAGCGACGCCACCATCCGCCGGTCGATCGCCGCCCCCAGCGACGACATCGCCGCGTTTAGCAACGTACCGCCCACGCTCTGCGTGGCGCCGGTGAGAATGAGCTGGGCCATGCGCGATATGCAACCTATGGTTAATCGTGGGCATTGAAGAAGATGCGGGGAACCCGTGTGATCGCCTCCGATTCCGGGCGTCGCGCGGGCGCTGGCGAGCTAGCTTTCGACGTTCGGAAACGCGAACGCCGCCGCCAGCCTTCGGCGCCACCACGGCCCCAGCCAGCTCTCGACGACGGCGCGGCCCCAGTAGGCGTGAACGATGCGCGGCTCGAGGTCGCCGGGCGCGCGGGCGGAAACGATGGCGCAGTGCTTGACGCAGGCGCCCGGGCTCATCCGGAACAGCAGCACGTCGCCCGGCGCGAAGCCGTCGAGCGCCACGGGCTCCAGCCACCGTCCCGCCGCCAGCAGCAGCGTCTCGCGCCCGCCGGTCTCGGCCCAGTCGGCGCGATAGGGCGGCGGCGCCTCGGGCTCGGGTCCGTACAGTTCACGCCACACCCCGCGCACCAGGCCCAGGCAGTCGCCGCCGACACCCTTGAGCGAGGCCTGATGGCGATAGGGCGTGCCGATCCAGCCGCGCGCCGTCTCGACGATCCGCGCCCTATCCACGACGGCTGCGCCCGTCGTGTCGCTCGCCCTTGCCGGGCCATAGCGTCAGGAAGTCGCCGCCCGGCACGGTCGGGAAGCCCCGAAAGTTGATCGCGTTGCCGAACCGCGCGCCACAGGTCGCGAACCGCTTGTCGCACCCCTCGCCGAACTCCGGGTGCGATCCCGGCACGCCACAGCGCCCGTCGCCCAGGTCGGCGTCGCAGAGCCGGCCGAAGCTGCGTCCCGCCACCCGCTCCAGCTGGGCCAGCGGCCCCTCGATCTCGGCGGAGAAGGCCTCGCCCTGGGTCCGCACCCGCGCGATCCGCCCGCTCCAGATCTCGACGAACAGCCCGGGCGCGGTCCAGTCGACCCGCCGGCATACGACGGCCGCGCCGTCATACAGCCCCTGCGACAGCTCGGCCGGATCGAGCGCCTCGCTGTCGAGCACCCCGGCCACGGCCGCCGCCCCCGCCGCCTCGGCGCCAAGCCCGCCGTCCATGGCGCCGGGCGTCCAGCCACGGGCCGCGCGGCAGACGACGCCGTCGTGCGTCAGGTCGCGGTCGTGATCGGTGAAGCCGGCGCGCACGCCGTCGGCCCGCGTCAGCAGCCAGACATGGCACAGCGTCGCGGCGCCGGACTCGATACGGGCCGCCAGTTCGTCCGGAATCTCACGCATATCTAGATCCTCACCTCGACCAGCGGGGCGGCCACGATCCGCCCGGCATCGAAGCCTTCGAGCGTCACGTCGATCCGGTCGGCGTCGAACCGCACGGGCGTGTCGAAGGCGAAGCCGGCGGTCACCACCGCCCCCTCGCCCGGCGGCGCTTCAAGCGTCACCAGGCCCGTCGCGATATCGACCGTGAAGGCGGTGGTTTCGACCCCGTCGACGGCCACCCGCACGCTCCCCTCGACAGGCTTGGACACCGGCCGCCACAGGTCGCCGTACAGCTTGCGCAGCGCGAACCTGGTCCGCGCTCCATCGCCCTCGCCGAGCGCCTGATCCAGCGGCGACACCGCCCCGGACGGCCCGCAGGACTTGAAGTCGGCGAAGTCGCGGAACCGGAACCCGAACAGCCGCCCGCGCCGCGCCTCGAAGAAGGCGACCAGCGCCGCCGCGTCGTCGAGGGACCGCACCCCGGCCCCGATCAGGTATCGCCGCCGCCCGTGAGCCCAGGGCGTGGACCGCCGCTCGAACCCGCTGGCCAGGGTGACGACCTCGGTGCGCCGCTCGACGCCGCCGGTGGACCCGAACGCCAGCCGCGCGGGCAGCCGTACTTCATGGAAGGACATGGAAAATCCCGTCTGTTGACGCGCCGCCCCGTCCCGCCGAAGCTCGGCTCCGCTGAGTGGGGGTGTTTGCTTGAACTGGGTGAGGCTGTTCCTGTCGCCGAACGGGCGGATGCCCGCGCGGCCGTTCTGGACGGGCGTCGCGATCCTCGCGCCGATCAACATGATCGCCGCGACCACCGGCGTGCTGTCGCCGGGACCGGTGCAGCTGCTCGCCGGCCTGATCGGCTGGTTGACGGTCTATCCGTGGCTCTGCGTCTGCGCCAAACGACTGCACGACGCCGGGCGCACGGCCGCGCTGGTGCTGCTGCCGGTCGCCGCGGTCATTGTCGTCGGCACGGCGGTCAGCATGACGATCATGGCCCCGTTCATGGCCGACGCCATGCGGGCCTCGATGGCGGAGACGCACGGTCCGACCGCCCTCAACCCCTATGGCCCCGGCACGCCGGCCCACGCCGCCGCGCTGACCAGCGCCCTGATCACCATCCCCGCCGGCTGGCTCATCTACGGTCTGTTCCTGCTGTGGACGGGCAAGGGCCGCCACGACCCCGAATCCAACCGCTTCGGCCCCGCCGAAGACGCCACCGCCGTCTGAACGACGCCAGGAGACCTGACGATGGACTGGACGAAACTCTTCTTCTCGCCGGACGGCCGCATCGGCCGCCAGGCCTACTGGATCGGCTGGCTGGTGCTGTTCGGCGCCAACAGCCTGCTCGGCTGGACCGGGATCGTGCCGATCCTGGCGATCTACTGCTGGGTCTGCATCTCGGCGAAGCGCTTCCATGACATGGGCAAGAGCGGCTGGCTGGCCGCCATCCCGGTGACGGCGGGCTTCGTGGTGCCGATCGTCGCGATGATGGTCTTCGGCGCCGGCATCGTCCTGGCGGCGATCAACGGCGAGAACAACGACCCGGCGGCGGCCGCCGCCGTCATGAGCGGCCTCGGCAGCGCCCTTCTGCTGATCCTCGTCGCCGGCCTCGTCGGCCTGGTCTTCCTGATCTGGCAGGGCGTGGCGCAGAGCGACCCGAACGAGAACCGCTACGGCCCGCCGCCGGCTCCGACGACCTTCTGACACCTCTCAACCCGCACCACACGGAGACCGCATGCGCGGCGACGTCCTCGACTACACAGCCGTCACCGGCGAAGGCCTCATCAGCGGCGAGGACGGTCGCCGCTACCGGTTCGGCCCGGACCAGATCGGCCGCGCCTCGGGCCTTCGCGTCGGCGCCAAGGTGGACTTCGAGCCGCGCGATGACGTCGCCACGGGCATCTTCCCGCTGCTCTCGGCCGCCGGCGCGCCCCGCCCCGTGGAGCGCGACCTCGGCCTCTGGGGCTACTTCGCCAAGTGCATGAAGCTGTACTTCGACGGCCGCGGCCGCGCGACGCGCAAGGAATACTGGTCGTTCATCCTGTTCCGCGCGATCTTCATGACCACGTTCATGGTCCTGATCATCTCGGCGATCGTCGCCCTCGGCGCGTTCGGCGCGGCCAACGCCCAGGACTACGGCGGCGACGCCTCGGACCCCAGCTCGGCGTTCTCGGGCCTGTGGGTGCTCGGCGGCTGGATCCTCGGCCTGCCGTTCCTGGCCCCGCACTACGCGGTGTCGGCCCGCCGGCTGCACGACGTCGGCATGAGCGGCTGGCTCGCGCTGCTGATGCTGATCCCCTACGTCGGCGCGATCTTCATGTTCATCGTCGCCCTGATCCCGTCGCAGCAGACCCGCAACCAGTACGACCTCGCGCCGGACACGTCGGTCTTCTAGCTAGAGGCGGCGCGCGCCCAGGCTGACGGCCCGCGCCAGGGCCTGGGCGATCTGCGCTTCGGAGCGGTGCAGCATCGCCGCGCCGCGTTCGCCCTGGACGGTGAGGTTGATGGTGGTCCCGCCGCCACCGCTGCCCAGCGGCTCGACGGACCCCGCCCCGGCCGGCCGGAACACCTCGGGCCCGCGCTCGCCGACCAGGTAGGCCCCGCCGCCGCTCACCGGGCCGCCATCGGCTCGCGCTCCACCGAACCCGCCGCCCAGCGCCGCGCCGAGCGCCTGGGCCAGGCTCCCGCCGCCCGCGCCGGACCGCGCCGCCGCCTCGACGGCTGACAGCACGGCCTGGGCCAGCTCGGCCATGGACACCTTGCCGTCGGCCGCCGCCCGCCCCAGCGACCGCGCCAGGCTCGCGCCGGCCTTGGCGAAGGCGTCGTCGATCGCACCCGCCGCCCGCCGCGCCGGTTCCCGCAGCGCCTCCAGCGCCGCCGCCGCCTCGGCCGCGTCGCCGGGTACGCCGGACAGGCCGTCGTCGTGGAAACCGCTCATGGCTTCACCTCCTCATCCGGATACGCGCCCATCAGCGCCTCCAGTCCCGCCCGGCCCATCGTCTCGCCCGCCTCGCCGCCCGCCAGCGCTCGCCATTCGCTCAGCGACAGCCGCCAGAACGCCTCGGGGGTCATGCCGAACCGCAGCACGGCCAGCCGCAGCATCGTCGGCCAGGGCGTCTTCACGCCGCCGCCGCGGTGAACGCCGCCGCCACGGCCTCGGCCGCCTCGCGGAACGGCGCGGCCTCGACGTCGACGCCCGTCTCCCCGCCGCCGTGCAGCAGGGCCTCCAGCACCACGGCCAGGTCCTTGGCGGACGGCGAGGCCAGCCGCGCCGCCAGCCCGGTCCAGCCCTCGACGGCGAAGGCGGTCTCCAGCTGCGCGATGGCGCCCAGGGTCAAGCACAGGCGGCGCGGCGTCCCGGCCAGCACGGCGACGACCTCGCCCCGCGCCCCATTCGCCGCCGGGCTCACGTGATCGCCTCGAACGTGATCTCGCCCGCCGAGGCGAGGGTCATGGCCCAGGTCGCCTCGCCCTCGTGCTCGCCGGCGTACTCCAAGGCCGCGACCAGGAACGGTCCCTGCAGCACGCCGAAGTCAGGGATCACCAGCCGCCAGCTGCGCGCAGCCTGGCTGAAGAAGACCTCGCGCACCAGGGCGTCGCTCGGCGCGTCGCGGAAGATGCCCGCCCCGCTCACCGACGCCTGCCGCACGCCCGCCCCGGCCAGCAGCTCCCGCCACCGCCCCGCGCTGTCGCCGTCGGTCGCGTCGACCGTCCGGGCGTTCAGCGAGATGGTCCGCGCCCTCAGCCCCGCGACGCTGACGAACCCCTCGGGCTCTTCTCCGTCGCCGACCTTGAGCAGGATGTCCTTTCCGCGTTGAGCGGTCATGTCGTTCTCCGTCTTCAGAGGGGCTCGGTCACCGCCCGCACCCGCAGCACGCCCATCACGGGCCGCCACTGGGGCGCGCGGAACACGTCGGCGTAGGTCACGCGCAGGTTCACCAGCCGGTGGCCGTCGAGGCTCGGCGTCGCGCCGTGCAGGGCCGCGCGGATCGCCGCGACCACGGCCTTGGCCTCCTCGGCGCCGTCGAACCGCGACACGCAGGTCAGGGTCAGGGCGTGCTCCAGCCCCTCGCCGTCGAGCCCGCCCCACGGCCGGGTCTCGGCCCGACCGAGCGTGACATAGGGCGTCCGCGGCGCCTCGGGTGGCTCGTCCCAGACGCGCCCCTCGACCAAAGCGCTCACGCCCGGGTCATCCCGCAGCCGCTCCAGCAGCGCCCTGTGCAGGGCCAGGTCGGGGCTCATGGCCAGGATCTTTCCAGCCTCAGGGTCATCCGCCCCGCCTTCGGCCGCGACGGCGTCACGGCCACGACGCGCCAGGGCTCGCCGCCGGCCTTCAACCGCATGCCGCGCGCGGCGACGCCGCCGCGGGCCACGGCCTGTGCGGTCTCGACCAGGATCGGCCGCGTCCCGCCGCCGGCCGCCGCTTCGCGATGGCCTCCCGGCTGCAGGTCGACCCACAGGGCCGCCACCTCGGTCCAGCTCCGCGAGCGGCCGCCGAACACGGTCTCGGCCTCGGTGGAGGCCTCCAGCACCGCCAGGGTGCGCAAGCTCGCGATGCTCACAGCCGGGCGCTCCGGAACGGGGCCAGCCAGGGCTCGACCAGCGCCACCGGGGCCGGCGGGCCCTCGCGGTGCTCGAACCCGTGGGCGACCAGCATCAGGATCGCCAGCCGCAGCGGGGCCGGCGTCGGATCGGTCAGCACAAGGCCGACGGAAACCTCGACCCGCTCGGTCGCGGCGTCGATCAGCAGCTGCACGAGGGCGTCCTCCGTCGCGTCGGTGACGCGCAGAAACGCTCTCGCTTCAGCGAGAGTGATGGGGGGCATCGCATGACTCCTCCCTCCCCGCATGGGGAGAGCGCCCCCGACAGGGGGCGGGTGGGGCAAAAGGGGATCAGAGGTCGGCGCTGACGGGCGGGCGCGCCTTGCCCCACCCGTCCCGGCTGCGCCGGTCCACCCTCCCCACGGGGAGGGTGGCTCGTGCGCGCCGCCTA
>JBIICO010000218.1:0-5770 GCA_044238855.1 Caulobacter sp. | reverse complement strand
GATTCATGTCCAACTGCGGCGCCGGCCGGAACTGGAAACGAAGAGGTGTCATGATCGTCGCTTGGCTCGCCGCACTCGCACTGCTCGCGCAGGAGCCGCAGCCCACGCCGGTTCCGCCGCCGGTGGCGCAGGAGACCGCCGAGTGCGAGCTGCCGACCTACGCGTCCGACCAGTTGGTCTGCGGGGACGAGGCGCTGAAGGCGCTGGATACGCGGCTGGCGGGCGCGGTGCAGCCGCCGGTCACCGCCTTCATCGAGAGCCCCGCGGACTGGTTCAGGCGCAGCCGCCTCTGCGCCTTTCAGGCCACGCACCGCGAATGCCTGGTCGCCGCCTACGAGGAGCGACTGGCTCTGGTCGAGGCCGCGTTCGGCGACACCGCGCCGGTCCAGACGCTGATCTGCGACGGCGTCTGGCGCAAGCGCGGCCTGACGCTAGGCCCCGTCGTCGCGGGCCACGTCGTGCAGCTGCGCGAGAACGGGACGCTGCTGGTGCTCGCCTCCCCCGCCCCGGCGCTGGGCGCGGCCTGGACGCCGTTCATGCGCTGGACCGGCGCCGGCGACCGGATCGTCTTCCAGCCCCTGACCGGCCGCGCTATCGCCTGCCGCATCGCCCGGGCCTGAACGCGGCCCCCTTTCCGGTGCATGACGGCGGCCGCCGCCCTCCTCCATGAAGATCACGGCGGGGGCAGGCGCTCCCGCAAGGGCTTCCGGAGACGAGTATGCAAAGACGTGAGTTCCTCGGCGCCGCAGCGGCCGCCGCAGTCATGCTGGGCGCGCGCCCTGCGCTGGCCGAGCCGATGGCCGTGAAGTGGGTGACGCAGTTCGACAGCATGTTCAAAGGCCACCAGCGCGTGGTCATCCCCGCCTACCACATCAACTTCATCGTCTGGCAGCAGGCCACCGCGGCGGCGTCGATCGCCGCGCGATCGCGGCTGGTGCTGCTGCTGACCGGCATCGACGTGCCGACGCTGCGCAAGCTGACCGACGAGGCCTATGCCGATCTGAAGGCGCAGTTCGTTGCCGCCGGCATCGGGGTCGCGTCCGAGGCCGACGCCCAGGCGATGGTCGCGACCGCCGGCATGGAGCGGCTTCCCGGCAACATGATCACGGTCGGCGGCGGGAAGAGCATCACCATCGGCAAGAGCGTGCGGCGCGGGTTCGTGACCCTGGGCGCCACGGACGCCCCGGCCTTGACGGCCTACCGGCTCCCTGAATCGCAGACCGGCCTCGGCGCCATCGCCGCCGCCGGCCAGATCAACGCCGGCGCAAAGATGGTCAAGCCGGCCTGGGATCTCGACGCGACCATCGTCGTGCCGTCGCTGACGCTCGATTTCGCCGAGATGCAGGCCGACAACGGCGGCATGTTCGGCGGCTACGCCAATTCCAGCGGCCAGGTGAAGTTCAGGATCGACATGGACTCGCCGGTCCATACGCTGAACCCGACCCTGAACGGCCGGTCCGCCAATCCCGGCGGCCTTCGCCCGAACAAGGACGTGGTCTCGCAGACGCCTTTCGCCACCGTCGAAAAAGGCGGCGCCCAGGTGCGGTCGATGGGCACCTGGGTCGACGAGAACTACCAGAGCGTGGCCCGCGCGCGCGGCGATGCGGTGGTGGTCGACCTGCCCGTCTGGGAAGGCCTCGTCCGCGACGCCTACCGCGGATACAACGCCGCGATCGTGGCGGCGGTGGTCAAGGCGGTGAAGAAGTAGAGGCGAGCCCCTACGCCTTGGGCGGCGCCGTCGACTCACGCTCGACCAGAGACGGCAGGCGCCACTCGGGGTCGCGCTTGTCGTCCTCGTCGAGGCCCATGAGCTTCTCCGCCGCCCAGCGGCCGACCTCGCGGGTCGGCGCGCGGACGGTGGTCAGCGGCGGCCAGACGCGGGAGGCGATCTGGAAATCGTCGAATCCGACCACCGAGAGGTCCTCGGGCGCCGACAGCCCGGCCTGGCGGGCGGCGTGCAGGACGCCGGCGGCCATCTCGTCGTTGCCGGCGAAGATCGCGGTCGGACGATCCTTCAGCGCCAGCAGTTTCGTCGCCCCCTCCAGACCGGACTCGAAGGTGTAGGCGCCCTCGGCGACGCATTCGTCGGCCAGGGTCAGCCCATGCTCGGCCAGGCCGTCCTCGAAGCCGCCCCGCCGCTCGTGCGACGACCGGAAGCGAGGCGGGCCGGAGATGAACCCCAGTCGCCGGTGGCCGAGCGCGGCCAGGTGGCGGGCGGCGAGCAGGCCGCCGTGACGATCCTTGGTGACGATGCTGTGCTCGACCTCGTCGACGGCGACGGAGGCGACGCGCACGTATTCGCAGCCGATCTCCCGCAGCATCTCCGCCACCGCCTCGTCTTCCGAGACCGAGGGAGTCAGGACGACGCCGAACAGCTTCTGGCGCTCGATGAAGGCGCGGATGTCGGGGACCAGGGTGGTGCTGCCACGGTCGCAGGGGTGGACGACCAGCTCGAAGCCCGACCCGCGCATTCCGTCCAGCAGGCCGTTCTGCATGTTCACGACGTACTGCGGGTTGGGGTTGTCGTAGATCAGGCCGATCAGGAACGAGCGCCGGAACGCCAGCCCGCGCGCCTGCGGATCGGGCGCGTAGCCGTACTGGGCGATGACCGCCTCGATCTTCTCCCGCGTCTCGGGCCGGACCGACGGCGAACGGTTGATGACGCGGGACACCGTCTTCTTGGAGACGCCGGCCAGACGGGCGACGTCGTTGATGGTGGCCCGACGCCGGCCGCTCTGAAGAGCCTCGTCGTCGGATTGTCTCGGCGGCCTCGAACTCACGGCGACTCCGGCGTTCTTTGTCTCTGCCCCCTGATAACGCGCGGCGGGGTCCCGCGCCAGCCGCAGGGCGCCCGAGCGTTGACACCGGTGTCGGAGCGGATCATGCCTCGGCCATGGCCGCCACCGCCTCCCCCATCCTCCGCGTCGACCCGCGCGATGACGTCGCCGTGGCCCTGCGCGACCTGATCGCCGGCGAGCGGATAGAGGCGCTGACGGTCGCCGTCGACATCCCCAAGGGCCACAAGATCGCCCTGCGCGCCGTCGCGGCGGGAGATCCGGTGCGCAAGTACGGCTTCCCGATCGGCCTCGCCTCGGCCGCCATCGCGCCCGGCGACCACGTCCACAGCCACAACCTCGAGACCGCGCTGAAAGGCGAGGAGAACTACCGCTTCGGCGCGCCGGTCGCGCCGCCCGCCCCTGTCGACGACGGGCGGCGGTTCATGGGCTATCGCCGCGCAGACGGCCGCGTGGGCACGCGCAACGAGATCTGGATCCTGGTCACCGTCGGCTGCGTCGCCGAGACGGCGCGCCGGATCGCGGCCGAGGCGAACGAGCGCTTCGCCGGTCGGGTCGACGGGGTCCACGCCTTCACCCATCCGTTCGGCTGCTCCCAGCTGGGCGACGACCTGGCGGCGACCCGCTCGATGCTGGCGGCGCTGGCGAAGCACCCGAACGCCGGCGGGGTGCTGGTGCTGGGCCTTGGCTGCGAGTCCAACCAGCTCGCGAAGCTGCTGCCGGAGATCGGCCAGAGCGACCGCGTCTTGGCCTTCGCCGCCCAGGGCGAGACCGACGAGCACGAGGCGGGGCTGAACGCCATCGAGGCGCTGGTGGCGCTGGCTGAGCACGACGTGCGCGAGCCCTGTCCGCTGTCCGACCTGGTCATCGGCCTCAAGTGCGGCGGGTCGGACGCCTTCTCGGGCCTGACCGCCAACCCGCTGGTCGGCCGCATCGCGGATGTCGTGGCCGGCGCCGGCGGCACGCCGGTGCTGACCGAGATCCCGGAAATCTTCGGCGCCGAGCATCTGCTGCTGGAGCGGGCCGCCGACGAGGCGACGTTCGAGGCCGCGGCCGGCCTGATCAACGGGTTCAAGCGCCACTTCCTGGGCCATGGCCAGCCGGTCCACGAGAACCCCTCGCCCGGCAACATCGCCGGAGGCATCACCACCCTGGAAGAGAAGTCCCTCGGCGCGGTGCAGAAGGCCGGGCACGCGCCGCTGGTCCAGGCGCTGTCCTACGGCGAGACCGTCGGTCCCCGCGGTCTGACCCTGCTCGAGGCGCCCGGCAATGACGCCGTCTCCTCGACCGCGCTGACCGCCGCCGGGGCGACCGTGATCCTGTTCACCACCGGTCGCGGCACGCCGCTGGGCTTCCCCGCGCCGACCCTTAAAATCGCCTCGAACACCGGCCTGGCCGAGCGCAAACCGCGCTGGATCGACTTCGACGCCGGGCTCGCCCTGACCGAAGGGAACCTGGACGCCGCCGCCGGGCGTCTGATGGCCCTTGTGCTCGCGACCGCATCAGGCCAGAGGACTCGCTCCGAGCACAATGGCGAGCGGGGAATCGCGTTGTGGAAACGAGGCGTAACCCTCTGACGCGCTTGAGCAACGCGACGCTGACGCAGGCGACGCTGCAAATTCGACGGCCGAGCTACAAGCGCGCCCTGACGACGATCGGCGTGGTCCATTTCGGGCCGGGCGCCTTCCATCGCGCGCACCAGGCCGCCTACTTCGATCGCCTGCTCGCCGCAGACCCGCGCTGGGCGATCTGCGAGGTGTCGCTGAAGAGCCCGGGCGTCCGCGACGCGCTGGCGCCGCAGGACGGCCTGTACACCCTGCTCGAACTGGGCGTGGAAACGCGCATGCGGGTGATCGGCGCGATCAGGGAGCTGCTGGTCGCCGCCGAGGAACCGCGGGCGGTGATGGACCGGTTGGCCTCGCCGGACGTCAGGCTGGTCACCCTGACCGTCACGGAGAAGGGCTACTGCCTGACGCCGGCCGGCGACCTCGACACGGGCCATGCCGACATCGTCGCCGACGTGGCGACGCCCGACCGGCCGTCCAGCGTCATCGGCTGGCTGGTCGCCGGCCTGGCGCGGCGTCGCGCCGAGGGGCAGGCGGCCTTCACGACGCTGAGCTGCGACAACCTTCCGTCCAACGGCCGCAAGCTGAAGGCCGCCGTGGTGGCGCTGGCGGCCGCGCGCGACCCCGCGCTGGCCGACTGGATCAAGGCCAACGCCCGCTTCCCCTGCACCATGGTCGACAGCATCACCCCCGCCACCGACGATGCCCTGCGGCTTCGCGTCGAGGCCGGGCTGGGGCTCGAGGACGCCTGGCCGATCCAGCGCGAGCATTTCATGCAATGGGTGATCGAGGACGACCTCGGTCCGGCCCACGACGCCCTGGCGGTGCTGGCCACCCTGACCGACGACGTCGAAGGCTGGGAGAAGGCCAAGCTGCGCCTGCTCAACGGCGCCCATTCCACCCTCGCCTACGCCGGCATCCTGCGCGGCCGGCAGTCGGTGCGCGACGCCATGGCCGACGCACCGCTGGCTGCCTTCGTCGAACGGATGATGCTCGAGGACATCGCGCCCACCGTGCGGCCGCCGGCCGGCCTCTGCGTGCCGACGTATGTCCAGGCGCTTCTTGAGCGGTTCCGCAACCCGTCGATCGAGCACCGCCTGTCGCAGATCGCCTGGGACGGTTCGCAGAAGCTGCCGATCCGGATCCTCGCCACGGTCGCCGATGCGCTGGCGGCCGGCCGGCCCCTGGACCGGCTGGCGCTGCCCGTGGCGGCCTGGATGCGGTTCGTCATGCGGCAGGCCGGCGGAGCGGTGGTGCTGACCGATCCCCTGGCCGGGCGGCTGGCGAAGCTGGGCCTGGCCTGCAACGGCGACGCGGCGCACGACGTGCCGCTGTTCCTGGCGCTGGAGACGGTCTTTCCGCCCGCGCTGGCGGCCGAGCCGGTCTTCCGAGACGCGGTGACGAAAGCCT
>JBIICO010000297.1:0-3491 GCA_044238855.1 Caulobacter sp. | reverse complement strand
GAACCGGCGCCGCTGCCAGGGGCTTAGACGGCTATTCGGTGGAGGTGGTCATGGCCGCGTCGCAAAAGCTCTCGAAGTACCAGTCGATGCGGGACTTCAAGGTCACCGCCGAGCCCAGCGGCGAGGTCGCGGTCGCGGTCTCCGACAAGCGCCGGTTCGTGATCCAGAAGCACGCCGCCACCCGGCTGCACTACGACCTGCGGCTGGAGCACGACGGCGTTTTCCTGTCCTGGGCCGTGACGCGCGGGCCATCCCTGGATCCGCATGACAAGCGGCTGGCCGTCGAGGTGGAGCCGCATCCGCTCGACTACGGCGACTTCGAGGGCACGATCCCCAAGGGCCAGTACGGCGGCGGCACGGTGCTGCTATGGGACCGCGGCTACTGGGCGCCGGAGCCCGGCTTCGATGTCGAAAAGGGCCTGAAGAAGGGCGAGTTGAAGCTCGTCTTCGCCGGCGAGCGGATGAACGGCGGCTATGTGCTGGTGAAGATCCGCAACGACCGGAACGGCGGCAAGCGCAGCAACTGGCTGCTGATCAAGCACCGCGACGAATACGCGGTCGACGGCGACGATGACGCCTTCCTCAAGAACACCGACTTCTCCGTCGCTTCCGGCCGGAAGATGGAGGACATCGCGGCCGGAAGGGGCAAGGCGCCGAAGCCCTTCATCACCAGGGTGAAGCGCGGCGCCAAGGCGGTCTGGAACAGCAAGGGCTCGCCGGAGGACAGCGCCGAGGAGGAGGCCGTGAAGCACGACGCGCCGAAGGCGTCGAAGTCGGCGCGACCGAAGAAGGCCGCTGCGATGCCCCCCTTCGTCGAACCCCAGCTGACCAAGCTGCTCGACCGGCCGCCACAGGGCGCGGGCTGGGCCCACGAGATCAAGTTCGACGGCTACCGCATGCAGCTGCGCGTCGAGGGCGGCAAGGCGACGCTCCGCACCCGCAAGGGCCTGGACTGGACCGACAGGTTCCCGGAGATCGCCGCGGCCGGCCGGGCGCTGCCCGACGCCATCGTCGACGGCGAGATCGTCGCTCTGGACGACCACGGCTCGCCGGACTTCGCGGGGCTTCAGGCGGCGCTGTCGGACGGCAAGACCGGCGATCTGATCTTCTACGCCTTCGACCTGCTGTTCGCGGAGGGCGAGGACCTGCGCGACAAGCCGCTGAAGGACCGCAAGGCGCGGCTGGAGCCGTTATTGGCCGACCTCGCCGACACGCGTCTCCGCTATGTCGAGCACTTCGCTACCGGCGGCGACGCGGTGCTGAGCTCGGCCTGTCGGATGTCTCTGGAAGGTATCGTCTCCAAGCGGCTGGATTCAAAATACAAATCAGGCCGCGGAGACAGCTGGTCCAAATCCAAGTGCCGAGCCGGGCACGAGGTGGTCATCGGCGGCTACAGCACCACCGGGGGCGCGTTCCGTTCGCTGATCGCGGGCGTGATGCGCGACGGCAAGCTGATCCATGTCGGCCGGATCGGGACGGGGTTCGGCGCGGCGAAGGTGAAGGATCTGCTGCCGAAGCTGAAGGCGCTGGAGACGGACAGGTCGCCCTTCGCCGAGCGGCTGCCGCGCGGCGGTGGCGACACCCATTGGGTCAAGCCGCGACTGGTGGCCGAGATCGAATACGCGGGCTTCACCGGCGATGGCGCTATTCGACAGGCCGCCTTCAAGGGCCTGCGCGAGGACAAGCCGGCCGCCGAGGTCGAGGCCGAAGCGCCCGCTCCGATCGCCAGGGCGAAACTGGCCACGCCGAAGCCCGGCAAGGCCGCCTCCCCCGTCGTGATGGGGGTCACATTATCCAGTCCGGACAAGGCCTTGTGGCCGAATGCCGTGGGCGACGATACGCCCGTCACCAAGCTGGAGCTGGCCCGATACTACGAGAGCGTGGCGGACTGGATGATGCCGCATATCGCCGACCGCCCCTGCTCCACGATCCGCACGCCGGACGGGATCACCGGCCAGACGTTCTTCCAGCGACATCTGGGCAAGGGCGCGTCCGCGCTGCTCAGCGAGGTGGTGATGGAGGGCGACCACGCGCCGTACCTGATGATCGGGCGGAAGGAGGCGCTGGCGGCTCTGGCCCAGACCTCGACGACCGAACTGCACCCCTCGAACTGCCGGCCCGGCAAGCCCGAGGTTCCGGGACGGCTGGTGTTCGACCTCGACCCGGACGAGGGCCTGACCTTCGACGACGTGATCGAGGCGGCGCGCGAGGTGCGCGACCGGCTGGAGGAGCTGGGCCTGGTCTCATTCTGCAAGACCACCGGCGGCAAGGGCCTGCATGTGGTCACGCCGCTCGCGCCCGAGAAGCTGGACTGGGACATGGCCAAGACCTTCGCCCGGGAGGTATGCGCCCGGATGGCCGCCGACAGTCCGGAACGCTATGTGATCAACATGGCAAAAGCCAAGCGTAAGGGGCGGATATTCCTGGACTATCTCCGCAACGACCGGCTGAGCACGGCGGTCGGGCCGCTGTCGCCCAGGGCCCGTCCGGGCGCAACGGTCTCGATGCCGATCAACTGGACCCAGGTTCGCAAGGGCCTCGACCCGAAGGCCTATACGATCCGCACCGCGCCCGGCATCGTGGAGAAAATGACGGCCTGGGCCGACTACGCTGACGGCGAGCGCAAGCTCAGCGCGGCGATCAAACGGTTGGGCAAGGGCTAAAGCGGCTTCACCGAATTGAAGTGCGCCTTGTCATTGAACAGGCGGCCGGAAGGCCTTGGCCGGCTTAGCCGGGCGACGTCCCGGAGGCCTCAGCGCCGCTTGCGTCCCTTCGGAGCCGCCGCGCCCTCGATCGCTCCGTCGAGCGAGAACCGGCCCGCCCCGTGGGTGGCGAAGTAGAGACCGATCAAAACCAGCGCGCCGGCCGGCCACATGCCGCGGATGCCGCCGAAGCGGTCGACCATCGCGATCGCCACGAGCATGTTCAGCACGGTCAGCAGGCCGGCCCAGCGGGTGAACAGGCCGAGGATCAGGCCGACGCCCGCCGCCAGCTGCGTATAGACCGAGATCGGCGCCAGCAGTTCCGGCGCCGGGAATTTGTGGCCGGCCAGAAAGCTTGCGAACTTCGCCATGTCCGCCGGGCTGGTGACATTGTCCCAGACACCCCAAACCAGGAAGCCGCCGGTCACGAGCCGCAAGGCCAGCTGGGCCGCATCCTGGTGGCGCGACAGGCTCGGCAGGAACAGGAAATCACGCATGGCTGGCCCCGGGGTGTGAGGCCGGGACGCTAGATCAGGCGACCTGAGTCGTCATCAGGCGCGCTTCTTCGCCGGCTTCTTCGCGGCGGCCTTGGCGGCGGGCTTGCGCGCCGGCGCCTTTTTCGCCCCTGCGCCCTTCTCGCCCAGGCTGCGGCGGAGCGCCTCCATCAGGTCCACCACGTTGGTGTCCGCGGGCTCCTCGGCGTGGACCTTGCGTCCCTTGCCCTTCTTCTTCTCCTCGATCAGGTCGCGTAGCGCGTCCTCGTAGCGGTCGTTGAATTCGCTCGGGTCG
>JBIICO010000322.1:0-2846 GCA_044238855.1 Caulobacter sp. | reverse complement strand
CCTTCCTGCTGCTCGATGATCTTCTCGGCGATCGCGATCATCGCCTTGTCGGGCTTCCTGTCGGGGATGTCGCCGAAGACGTCGGCCGGATCGCGGACCTCGTCCTTGCTGCGGATCGACCAGGCCATCAGGCCGTTGTCGCGCGGCTCCAGCGCCAGCAGGCGCTCGCGCTGGTGCATGACCACCCGTCCGAGCGCGATCTTGCCGGTCTTCACCATGGCCTCGCGGATCACGGTGTAGGCCTCCAGCGCCAGCTTGCCGTCGGGCGCAAGGAAGTACGGGCTGTCCCAGTACAGCCGGTCGATGTCCGCCTCGTCGACGAAGCGTTCGATGTCGATGGTCCTGGTGCTTTCCAGCCGGACGGAATTGATCTCGTCCTGGGTCACCACGATGTACTCGCCCTTCTCGTACTCGAAGCCCTTCACCAGGTCCGAGCGCTCGACGGGTCCCAGCTCGGGGTCGGTCGGGATCATCCGGATCCGGTTGTGGGTGTCCTTGTGCAGAAGATTGAAATGCACGTCGCCCGCGGGGCTGGTGGCAGTGTAGAGAGCCACCGGACAGGTCACCAGCGACAGGCGCAGGTGGCCCTGCCAGGTCGGACGCGGCGCCATGATCGTCTCCTGAGAAGCTTCAGGAGGCTGAACGCCGGGGTGGCGAAGGGAGTTGCCGGGTGAGCGAGATCGTCGTCGATGCGCGGGGGCACCACTGCCCCATTCCCACGCTGCGACTGCGCCGGGCGCTGGAGGCCGCCGCGCCGGGCGTGCCCGTCAGGCTTCTGGCCGACGACCCGATGGCGCGGATCGACGTGCCGCACTTCGTGGCTGAGAAGGGCTACGAACTGATCACGAAGGACGAGGCGGACGGGGCGCTGATTTTCGTCGTTTCAAGACCGGCTTGATCTTCCGGGTGTGCAGGGCGATCTCCATCTCGGTCGCCAGCGCCCCGCCGAAGAACAGCGCGTTCACGTTCCAGCTCAGCCAGATCAGGAACACCACGAACGTGGCCACCGAGCCGTAGGTGGCGCCCAGATGCGCGATCTGCTCGACGTAGAAGGCGCACAGCCACGAGAAGCAGATGCCGAGCAGGGCCGAGGCGACCCCGCCGGCGATCGAGGCCCGCCACGCCACGACCTCGCGCGACATGGCGAAGCGGTAGATCAGCGTCATCGCCAGGACGAGGCCCAGGCTGGCCCAGGTCCATTCGCTGAACAGCCAGTTGATCCCCTCCAGCGGCTTGAAGTTCCAGGCCAGCGCCATGACCCGCAGGGTCAGGAACACGACCGAAACCGCGCCCATCAGCACAAGGGCGGCGACCAGCACGATCAGCGCCATGAAGTTGAAGGCGAAGAAGCCGCGCTGATTCTCCTCGTCGTGGATGAACGACAGCCCGGCCAGCATCGCCTTGAAGCCGCGATGGGCGGCGTAGGCGCCGATCACCAGCGCCACGATGCTCTGCACGCTCAGCGAGCCCGACGGGGCGTGAGCGAGCCGCTCGAGTTCGCTCTGGAAAATGCCTCGCGCCGCGGCGGGCAGCACCTGGGCCGCGGTTTCCGCCTGACGCGCTATGGTCTCGGGCGAGGACAGCATGCCGTACAGGCCGATCACGATAACCAGCAGCGGAAACACCGCCAGCATGATCCAGAACGACACCCCGCCCACATAGAGCATGACGTCGCGCCCCCACAGGCGCTGCAGCGCCTTGCCCAGCACGTCCAGCGTCGCGCGCAGCCAGTGCACGGGATCGAGATCGAGCTGCGTGGAAGCCGCGGGGCCTTTGATGTCCGACATGGCGCGGAACCTGCCCAAGTCGCCCCTTCGGCGCAACGGCAAAGGCGCGCCGCGGGGTTTGCCGCGGCGCGCCTGACAGGATGACCTTGCCTTCGTCCTGGTAGCCGGCTTCCACAACGAGGGACGGGAAAGCGTGGCGGCCGTCTACGAACGTGACTGTCGTATTCGCTGCCTGAACGGTGGCTGAACGAACCCGTCAGCCACCGTTATCTTCATCAGAGGGCGCCCTTTTCCTTCAGCGCGGCGATGGCCTCGCCCGAGAAGCCCCAGTCGGCCAGGGCCTCTTCGTTATGGCCCCCGATCCTGGGCGGCGGGCCCTGGATCGCGCCCGGCGTGGCCGAGAAGCGCGGCGCGGGTGCGGGCTGGACCACGCCCTCGACGGTGACGAAGGTCTGCCGCTCGGCGTTGTGAGGATGGTTCGGCGCTTCGTCGAGCGTCAGCACCGGGGCGAAGCAGACGTCGGTCGCGTCCATGATCTCGCACCACTCGGCCTGGGTCCTGGTCTTGATGACCTCGCCCAGCTTGCCGCGCAGTTCATCCCAGACGCCGCGATCCATCTGCTGCTGGAACTGCGGATCGGTGATGCCGGTCTTCTCCAGCAGCAGCGCGTAGAACTGCGGCTCGATCGAGCCGATCGAGATCCACTTGCCGTCGGCGCACTGGTAGGTGTCGTAGAAGTGGGCCCCGCCGTCGAGCAGGTTGGCGCGGCGCTTCTCCTGCCAGATGCCGGCGCCCTTGAAGCCGTAGAACATGGCCATCAGCGAGGCGGCGCCGTCGCTCATCGCGCAGTCGATGACCTGGCCCTTGCCGGTCTCGCGGGCGCTGATGATGCCGGCCATGAGACCAAACGCCAAGTACAACGCGCCGCCCCCGAAGTCGCCGACCAGGTTCAGCGGCGGCACCGGCTTGTCCTCGGTGCCGATGGCGTGCAGGGCGCCGGTGATGGCGATGTAGTTCATGTCGTGGCCGGCGGCCTTGGCGTAGGGGCCGGTCTGGCCCCAGCCGGTCATCCGGCCGAACACCAGCTTGGGGTTACGCTTGAGGACCACGTCCGGGCCC
>JBIICO010000089.1:0-12138 GCA_044238855.1 Caulobacter sp. | reverse complement strand
TGATCCTGATCTCGGTGACCTTCAGCCTGTTCGGCTTCATCATCGGCGTCTGGGCGGACGGCTTCGAGAAGCTGCAGATCGTGCCGCTGCTGATCGTCACGCCGCTGACCTTCCTGGGCGGCAGCTTCTACTCGATCAGCATGCTGCCGGAGATCTGGCAGAAGATCACCCTGTTCAACCCGGTGGTCTATCTGGTCAGCGGCTTCCGCTGGGCCTTCTTCGGGGTGTCGGACGTCAACGTCGGCATCAGCCTGGCGGCCACGGGCGGGTTTCTGGCGCTGTGCATGGCGGCGGTCTGGACCATCTTCCGCACGGGCTGGAAGCTGAAGGTCTGACGCTCTGCGGAGCATCCCGCCGGACGGTCAGGGTTTCGCCCGACTGACGGCGGGACGGCGTGGAGAGAGCCTGCGCGCGTTCAGGATCGCGACAGGAGGCTTCCCATGATCCGCAAGCTGGCGCCCACCGCCTTCGTGCTGCTGCTGCTCGTCGGCTGCGCCACGGGGCCCGACGTGAAGGTCGACAGCGACCCGTCGGCGAATGTGGCGGCCTACCGGACCTATTCCTGGGTCTACAGCGACGCGCCGCGCGGCATGAACCCGCTGACCTACCAGCGGGTCCGGCAGTCGATCGACGGCTACATGGCGAGCCGGGGCTATACCCAGGCCTCGCCCGGCGACTTCGCAATCGGCTTCACACTGGGCAGGCGCGACAAGGTCGAGGTCAACGACTTCGGCCCCTACGGCGGCTTCTATCCCGGCTACGGCCGGGGCTATCGCTACGGCTGGGCGCCCGCCTATTCGAACGTCGAGGTGAACAACGTCACCGAGGGCACCCTGGCGATCGACATCTACGATACCGGCACGAAGAAGCCGGTCTGGAACGGCGTCGCCACCCAGAACGTCGGTTCGAAGCAGGTGACGCAGGAGCAGATCGACCTGGCGGTCAGCTCGGTGCTGAGCCGGTTCGCCGCGCCGCCGCCGGCCAGGTAGTCAGACGCGGCGCTGGCCGAGCGGGATCGAGGCGCGAAGCTTGGTCCCGACCAGCTGGGAGGAGATGGTCAGCCGTCCGCCCAGCTGGGCCAGCCGGGCCCGCATGCCGGTGATGCCCACGCCCGGCGTCGCCTCCGCGATCCCCACGCCGTCGTCCTCGACTTCGAGGGAAACGGCGTTCTTTCCGGCGATCAGCTCGATACGGACGTGCTGGGCCTCGGCGTGGCGATAGACGTTCATCATCGCCTCCTGGGCCACGCGGAACAGCACGATCTCGATGTCCTCGGGCAGCTGCGGATGCCGCTTGGGCATGCGCAGGTCGAGGGTGATCCCCGACCGCCGCGCGAAGCCCTCGACGAACCTCTGCAGCGTGTCGATCAGGCCGCGCCGCTTCAGCAGCGGTGGATGCAGCAGATAGGAAAAGGCGCGGATCTCGCGATGGGCCGCAGCCAGGGAAAGCTTCAGATCGCGGAAGATGCGGTCGGTGTCGCGGCTTCCCTCGGGCAACCGCCGTTGCAGCGCCCCCAGGCCCAGGTCGATGGCCACCAGATGCTGGGCCGTCGAGTCGTGCAGCTCGCGGCCGACCCGGCGTCGTTCCGACTCGGCGGCGTCGAGCAGAGCGCGTGACGCGGTCTCCAGCGCCTCCGCCATGGACCGGCGCTCGGTGATGTCGGTGGCGACGCCCAGAACGCGGCGGACCTTGCCACGCCGGTCGCGGGCCAGCACCCGGGCGCGGATTTCCAGCCAGCGCCAACCGCCGTCCGGGTGCGGCAGCCGGATCGAATCCGTCGCCACGCCCCAGTCGTCCATTTTTGACAATTGCTCGACATGTGTTTCCAGCACGGCGCGATCGTCCGGGTGCACCATGTGCAGCAGGTCGGCCTTGGTGACCGCGTCGCCGCGCGCGCGACCGAACATCTCGGCCAGCCGGCGGGCGATGTAGAGCGTCCGCTCCTTCTGGACGTCGAAGATGTAGATCAGGCCCTCGTTGACCCGCGCCAGCCGGTCGAACGCCAGGCTGTGGCCCCGCTCGCCGGGCAGGCGGGAAGCGCGGCGCCGCTCGGCGTCGAGCAGCACCAGCCGCCCGCCGTCGGTCTTCTCCATGGGGGTCAGCAGCACGCCGTGCGGTTCGCCGCGCAGCGCCAGCATCGTCTCCACCCGGACGGGTTCCAGCAGGCTGGCCGCCCGCGCGGCGCCGGTGGCGACGGTCATCGCGACCTCGGCGGACAGCACCTCGGCCAGCAGGCGGCCGTCGACGTCCGCGGCGGTCAGGCCCGACATGCGTGTCAGGGTCTCGTTGATAGAGACGAAGCTGACCAGATTGTCGTCACGGACCAGGATCAGGGCGAGCGGAAAACCCAGCGCCTGAAAGACAGCGCTATAGTCAACTTCCGCGCGAATAGCGGTCCAGGGCGTCGAAGCAGCCGGCTCACCGGCCATCGGGAATCCTCCATCCCATGTCGAAGACTTGGATCGCCCCGATTGCCCACGTCCCGACTCCTGATTGCAACATAACGCAACAGCCGGACAAAATCGCTAATCCGCATTAATCATGGGGGAGTAAAAAAGAGGGCGACTCCGTAGTTGCCCTGATGCGATGCTTTCCCAAGCGCTGTCAGGATACGCTCGGCGCAAACGAGGGGCGCAGGAATGCTACGTATTCTGATCGCGGATGATCACGATGTCGTGCGCCGAGGGGTGCGGGATGTTCTGGAGAGCCAGCCCGGCTGGGAAATCTGCGGCGAAGCCGCGGATGGAAGGGCGGCTGTCGAACTCGCGCTGAAGGAGAAACCGGACGTCGCCGTCCTGGACGTCTCCCTGCCGCTTCTCAACGGCATCGGCGTCACCCGGCAACTTCGGCAGGCGCTGCCGAAGACCGAAGTGCTGCTGTTCACGATGCACGACGACGACGAGACGGTCAGCGGCGGCCTGGCCGCCGGCGCGCGTGGCTACGTGCTGAAGAGCGACAGTGACGAACAGCTGGTCAACGCCGTCGCCGCCCTGGGCGCCCACCGCCCCTACTTCTCGGACTGCGTTTCGGAACTGCTGCTGGACGCCCCGCTGCACGATCGCAAGAAGTCGCGGCTCGAAAGCTTCACGGCCCGGGAGCTGGAGGTCGCCCAGCTGATCGCAGAGGGCTGCGGCAACAAACAGATCGCCCGCAACCTCGGGATCAGCGTCAAGACGGTGGAGAGCCACCGCGCCGCCGCGATGCGCAAGGCGGGCGTGCGGACGGCGGCCGAATTCGTCCGTTTCGCCATCAAGCACAACCTGATCCAGGCCTGATCGGCGCGCGCTTTCCGGCCTCGCCGGGACTCCCCGAGCCGCCGCCTAGGGTTTGACCGGATACCCGCCTTCCCGCGCCCCTGCGAGCCTTCGTGGCGGGGCTTCAGGGATAGGTTCGATGCTGCGGACGGACGTGATCGGCATTGAGGCGGACGAGGTCCGCATGCTGGCGACGGAGGGCTTCCTCTTCGGCGCTCCGCTGGTGGCGATGGACCTGGTCCGCCGGGCCCACACCAGTCCTTGCGCGCGCTTCGTCCGACTGCCGCCGGACCCCGCCGCCCTGGCGCCCGGCCTGCCGCGCGGCGGCGGCGACACCCTCTTCGCTTCGAGCGCATGGCTGGATCTGGCCGAGGGGCCGCTGGTGCTGAGCTTGCCGGACCTGCATGGCCGCTACGCCGTGGTGGCGCTGTTCGACGCCTGGGGCCGGCCGCTGGCCTCGCTCGGCTCGCGCACGGTCGGCGGTCGCGGTCGGGACGTGGCCGTGGTCGGGCCGGACTGGCGCGGCGAGTTGCAGGGCCAGCTTTCGGCCGTCCGCTCGCCCAGCCGCAGCGCCTGGGCGACGTTGCATCTGTGGGCCAACGGCGCCCCCGATCTGGAGGCCGCCCGCGAGCTGCACCGGCGCTTCTTCGTCACGCCGCTGCTCGATCCGCGCAGCCGGCCGCCGCTGACCGACACGGCCCCGCTGGTCCCCGCCACGCCCCTGCATGAGGCCTTGGCCGCCCTGTCGGCCCAGACCTTCTTTCACCGCCTGGCGGGACTGCTCGCCGGCGCGCCGCCCGCCCGGGAGGAGCGGACGTCGCTGGAGACCCTGGCGCTGATCGGCGTACGGCCGGGCCAGCCGTTCGAATGCGCCCATTGGCCGGAAGACTGCTTCGCCGCGCTGGTGCAGGGGCTGGAGGACGGGCGCGCCCGTCTCGCCGTCCAACCCGACCTCATCCCCGGCTGGCGTTGCGCGGATGCGACGCTGAGGGGCGCCGGCCACCGCCTTTCGACCCTGGGCGCGCCGCCGCGCGAGGACATCCTGTCCCTGGTGGCGGAAGCCGACGACAACGGCCGCCCCCTGGACGGCTCGCACCGCTACGAACTTCGGTTCGACGCCAGCCACACGCCGCCGGCGGAAGCCTTCTGGTCGCTGGAGGTGCTCGGCCCGGGCGGGGCCCCGCAGGAGGTCGAGTACGGCCGCGCGGGGCTGAGCGACCGCGGCGCGGTCGTCTGGGGCCCGAACCAGGATCTCCATGTGCCGATCCAGCGTCGCCGCCCGGCCCGGGACTCGGGCAACTGGCTGGTGACTCCGACCGGCGCCTTTTCGCTGCGGCTGCAGATGTGCTGGCCGCGGGGGGCCGCGCTGGACGGCGGCTGGGCGCCGCCCCGGCTCAAGGATCTGGGCCCCGCTCGCGGCGCCTCGACGGTGTTCACGGCGGGCACGCGCCGCCGTGCTCGACTGGCCGGCTGGGCCTTCGCCGCCGGACCGACGTCCATGCAGGGAGGCATGTAATGAGAGTAGCCCGACTTCTGGCCGCATCCGCGCTCGGCGCGACCCTGCTGCTGGTCCCAGCCGTCGCGACGCCACAGCCCGCGGCCGAGCCGGCCGCGCCGCCGCCCGCCGCGACCGAACCCGCCGTGGCGCCGGCCTCCGCCGAGGCGCTGAAGAAGATGAGCGCCTACCTGCGGACACTGAAGGCGTTCGAGGTTCGGGCCGACATCCTGACGGACGTCGTCCTCGACGAGGACCGCACCGTCCAGGTGCCGAGCACCACGACCTACAAGGTCCGCGCACCGAACGGCTTCACGATCGACCTGGTCTCCGACCGCAAGGTCCGGAAGGTCTACTACGACGGCAAGAAAGTCACCGTCTCGGCCCCACGCGCCGGCTACTACGCCCAGGTTTCGGCCCCGGCCACGATCCGGGCGACGCTGGACGTCCTGCACGAGAAGGGTGTCGAGATCCCGCTGGAAGACCTGTTCCAGTGGGGCCAGCCGGATACGGACACGCCGCCGCTCGACCGCGGCCTCTACGTCGGCCCGGCGCGGATCAACGGGGTCGAGACCGACCAGTACGCCTACAGCTCGGGCGAGGTGGACTGGCAGATCTGGGTCCAGCGCGGCGAGCGTCCCGTGCCGGTCCGCATCGTCATCGCCGACGCGGGCGACTCCGCCAGGCCGCAGCTTCAGGCCAACCTGACCTGGAACGTCGCGCCGTCGTTCACCGACGCCGACTTCGCCTTCACCCCGCCCCCGGGCGCCAAGACCATCACTTTCGCCTCGACCGGCGAAGGCCAGTAGCAATGAGGAGCGCCGTCATGACCCGGGCCGGTTCCCACACCCCCTTCCACCTGGCGACGCTTGCCGCCGCCATCCTGGCGATCAGCCTCGGCGCGCCGCTCAGCAATGCCGAGGCCCGTCCAGGCGGCGGCGGTCGCGGGGCTCCGCCCAGCGTCCATCGCGGCGGCGGAGGCGGAGGCGTCGCCGCGCGCGGCGGAGGCGCCGCGTCCCGCCCCACGGCCTCCAGGCCCGCGCCCGGCGGTCGCCCCGGTGGCGGAGGCGGCGGCGTCCAGCGCCCGAACACCAACATCAACGCCGGCGGCAATCGCGGCGGCAACACCGTCAACAACCGTGGCGGCAATCGCGTGAACACCGGCGACATCAACATCGGCAACGACGTGAACATCGACGTCGACCGCGGCTGGGACAACGACTGGGACCACCATCCGGTGGCCGCGGGCGTCGCCTTCGGGACGGCGGCGGCGGTGACCTCGGCGGTGGTCGGCTCGATGATCTACAGCCTGCCGCCGACGGGCTGCGTGACGCAGGTCTATGCCGGCGTCAGCTATTCACGGTGCGGATCGGTCTGGTACGAGCCCCGCTATTCCGGCTCGTCGGTGACCTACGTCGTCGTCAACCAGCCCTACTGAGTTCAATCCATGGTCCGAGCGTACGCACTCCTGCCGCTGCTGGCGGTGTTGGGAGCCGGGACGGCGCATGCCCAGTCGACGCCGTTCGCGGGCAGCGTCGCCGGGCCCGAGCAGGCGGCGAACACGGCCCAGACCAGCGGCGAGGCCGCGGCCCAGTCGAGGGAAGGCGGCAAGCCGACCTTCGTGGTCATGCCGATCCCGCAGTCGAACCCCGCGCTCGGTAACGGCCTGGCCCTGGGCGCCATCGCCCTCTACCAGCCCAAGGGCTCGGGCGGCGTCTGGACGACGGGCGCGGGCGGCCTCTATACCGACACCGACAGCTGGGCTGCGGCGGTGTTCCAGAAGGCGCATTTCGCCGACGACAGGTTCCGCCTGACCGCCGCCGCCGGCTATGGCGACATGAACCTGAACTTCTACGGCGTCGGGCCTGACGCGGGCGAACGCGACCGCTCGATCGGCCTGAACCAGAAGGGGACCTTCGCCCTGGCCCAGGGCCTGTACCGCGTGCGCCCCAACCTCTACATCGGGGCGCAGTACCGCTACCTCGGCGTCGACACCTCGTTGAACCTCTCGGGTCCGCCACCTTTCCCGGACCTCGACCTCCCCCCGCTCGAGCTGGAGAGTCAGGTCTCGGGCCTCGGCATCGCCGCCGAGCACGACAGCCGCGACACCGAGTACGGCCCGACCAAGGGAATCTACGCCCAGGCGCAGTGGCTGTGGAACGGCGACGCTATCGGCAGCGACTTCGACTACGGCAAGTTCACCGGCGCGGTGAACGGCTACCACGCGGCCGGCGAGAAGGGCGTCATCGCCTGGCGCGGTTCGCTCTGCGCGGCCGGCGACGGCGCGCCGTTCTACGATCTCTGCATGTACGGCCAGCAGAACGATCTGCGCGGCTACGAAACGGGTCAGTACCGCGACGGCGCGATGTGGGCGGTTCAGGCTGAATACCGCCGTCCGCTGTTCTGGCGCTTCGGCGCCGTGGCCTTCGTCGGTGTCGGAGGCATCGCGCCGGACATCGGCGACATCGGCGACAGCACGGTGCTGCCCGCAGCAGGCATAGGCCTGCGGTTCGCGGCCTCGAAGAAGTATCGCGTCAACATGAGCCTGGACGCCGCCTGGGGTCAGGACAGCCAGGCCATCTACTTCTACATCGGCGAGGCCTTCTGAGGCCCGAGTCGCCATAACAACGACAACCAATTGAAAACAAAAGATTATGGCAGAACGCACGCCATTAAGGGGTTGGTCATGGACCACCCTAGGGCGCGGGCCCAATGTCAATATGGGGCCTCGACCTGATATCGCGCGCCACGGGAATTTGCGAACCTGAGCAAGTCGGAAGCGTCTTCGATCCGCTTCCCCCCGACAGGCCGACGGACGCAAGCCTAGGCCCCCAGGATCGAGGACGTGCGGGCGGGCCCGGTGGATGGAGTATGGTTTCCTCCTTCATCGCCGGGCCTCCCGCCCGATAGCCTTCTCCAGAACGGCATAGGGCTTGAGTGGGCGTCGGTCGTGCAGGACCGGCGCCCCGCTTCTATCTGGGCTTGTCGCCGCCCTCGGCGCCGAACGCCTCGAGGTCCTTCTCGAGGAAGTAGTTCAGGAAGGTCCGGATTCCGGCGATGGCCGCCAGCATGCCGATGTCCTCCCAGGTCGGCGCGACGGCGGTGCGGACGATGTCGGCCGCCAGGGCGAACTCCAGCGACAGCAGGATCCAGGACGCGAACCGCACCCAGATCACCTTCTTCACGCCCTGGCCGCTGATCCGCTTCCAGTTCAGCGCCAGACGGGCGATCGCCTTGATCGCGCCTATGGCGACGACGAGAACGGTGGCCAGCTCACAGGCCAGGCCGACCCAGCCCGCGACCTCTTTGAGAAGCTGCTCTTCCATGGCCGGAAAGGGGGCCACAAAGACCGCGCGCGGGGCATCCGGCGAAACCCTCGGAGACCCTTCCGGTACGCGCCGGAAGCCAGCCTCGCTGGGGCCTTTGGCAACGACCTCTAGGGGAGTCACCGGATCGCCGCGCCACGCCCCCGGTGGTCTGTTCGGGTTGTGGAGGCCGTGCGGTCTCCGACGCTTACGTCCCTTCCCTTCTGACTTTCAGCCCCGCCGCCGTGCGGGGCCTCTTTTTAGGTCACGCCCCGACGGAGGCAGCCATGGCCGACAACTCTCCAGCCGCCGGCCAGTCCTCCGGCGCCACGACCGAGATGGTGGACAACGACGCCGGCACGGAACTGGCCTCCAACCGCACCAGCCTGTCGTTCGAACGCACGCGGATGGCGGCCGACCGCACCCTGATGGCGATCGTCCGGACCAGCCTCTCGCTGATCAGTTTCGGCTTCACGATCTACAAGGCGTTCGAGGCGCTGAAGGAGAGCCCCGTCACGCACCTGGAGGGCGCTCATGCGGCGCGATATTTCGGGGTATCGCTGCTCTATCTGGGCGTCGGCCTGCTGATCCTCGGCATCCTCAGTCAGTGGAAGTTCAACCGCGAACTGACCCAGCGGCGCGAGCGGCTGTACGGCTTGCACCTGCTGCGACGGACAATCCAGTACTCGGCCACACCCACCTTCATCGTCGCCGTCGTGCTGCTGCTGATCGGCTTCGCCGCCATGGCCGCTGTCGCCTTCCGCCTCTAGGAGCCGGCCATGTCGCACCTGACCCGCCGGGGGCTCGTCGCCCTCCTCGCCGCCGTCTCCGCCACGCCCGTCCTGGCCCAGCCCCGCGACCGACCGCTGCCCAGCTGGAACGACGGCCAGAGCCGTGATCGGCTGCTAGACTTCGTGCGCCGTGTGACCACGCCAGGGTCCGACTTCGTGCCCCCGGAGGCGCGCATCGCCGTGTTCGACAACGACGGCACCCTTTGGCTCGAACAGCCGATCTACACCGAGGCCCGTTTCCTCGCCGACCGCATCCGCGCCCTGGTCGAGGCCAATCCCGACCTTCGCCAGAAGCAGCCCTACAAGGCCGTGGTCGACAAGGATCTCGCCGCGCTGGCGAAGACGCCCCAGGCGGACCTCGTGAAGATGATAGACGATATCCACGCGGGCATGGACGTCGAGGCCTATGAGGCCATCGCCGCCGACTGGATCGCCACGGCCCGCGACGAACGGTTCAAGCGGCCCTTCACCGACCTCGTCTACCAGCCGCAGCTGGAGTTGCTCGCCTTCCTGCGCGCCGCGGGGTTCAGGACCTTCATCGTATCGGGCGGCACGATCGCTCTGATGCGGACCTTCGCCTTGAAGACCTACGGCATCCCGCCGGAGCAGGTGATCGGCTCCAGCGGCAAGACGACCTACGAACTGCGCGACGATCGCGGCGTCATCGTCAGCCAGGCCGGGATCGGCGGCATCGACGACAAGGCCGGCAAGCCGGTGAACATCCACCTGCACATCGGCCGTCGCCCGATCCTGGCGTTCGGCAACTCGGACGGCGACCTGGAGATGCTGCAGTACACGACGAGCGGCGACGGTCCGCGCCTCGGCCTGATCGTCCGCCACGACGACGGCGTGCGGGAGTACGCCTACGATCGGGCCGGCAGGATCGGCACGCTCGACAAAGCCCTGGACGAGGCGCCGAAGTGGGGCTGGCAGGTCGTCAGCATGAAGAACGACTGGAACCGCGTCTTCCCGTTCGAGGCGGCGAAGACCTGATCGAACCCTTGGGACTCGCGGGGCGCCCCCTGGGGGACTCACCCGATGCCGAAAGCGCCCGCCCGCATGGTTCCCTGCACCATCGTTTGAAAGGGAGACCGTCATGCCGAACGGTAAGCCGAACATCCTCGTCATCTGGGGCGACGACATCGGGATCAGCAACCTGAGCTGCTACACCAAGGGCCTGATGGGCTACCAGACGCCCAACATCGACCGCATCGCCAACGAAGGCATGCTGTTCACGGACAGCTACGGCGAGCAGTCCTGCACCGCCGGCCGCTCGTCCTTCATCACCGGACAGAGCGTGCTGCGGACGGGCCTCAGCAAGGTCGGCGCCCCCGCCGCGCCGGTGGGCATGAACGACAAGCTGGTCACCATCGCCGCGCTGCTCAAGGAGCAGGGCTACAAGACCGGCCAGTTCGGCAAGAACCACCTGGGCGACCTCAACCACATGCTGCCGACCAACCACGGCTTCGACGAGTTCTTCGGCAATCTCTACCACCTGAACGCCGAGGAAGAGCCGGAGATGTACGACTACTATCCGGAGAAGGACTTCCCGAACTTCCGGGCCAAGAACGGCCCGCGCGGCGTGATCCACAGCTGGGCGACCGACGTGGACGACCCCACCGAGCACGAGCGCTGGGGCAAGGTCGGCAAGCAGAAGATCGAGGAAACCGGGCCGCTGACGAAGGCGCGGATGGAGACCTGCGACGACGAGTTCGTCGAGCACGCCACGCGTTTCATCAACGAGGCGAACGACGCCGACACGCCCTTCTTCGTCTGGCTGAACACGACGCACATGCACATGTTCACGCACACCAAGAAGTCGAGCCTGGGCCAGGCCGGCCGCTGGCAGTCGCCCTATCACGACACCATGATCGACCATGACAAGAACGTCGGCCAGATGCTGGACCTGCTCGACGAGCTGGGCCTCGCCGAGGACACCATCGTGGTCTACTCGACCGACAACGGCCCGCACCGCAACAGCTGGCCGGACGGCGGCATGACCCCGTTCCGCAGCGAGAAGAACTCCAACTGGGAAGGCGCCTACCGCATTCCCGAACTCATCCGCTGGCCGGGGAAGATCAAGGCCGGCAGCGTCTCTAACGAGATCGTCCAGCATCACGACTGGATGCCGACCTTCCTCGCGGCGGCCGGCGCCTCCGACGTGATCGACAAGCTCAAGACGGGCTACAAGGCCTGCGGCCGCACCTACAAGAACCACATCGACGGCTACAACCTGCTGCCCTACCTGACCGGCGAGGTCGCCGAGAGCCCGCGGAAGCTGTTCGTCTACATCAGCGACGACGGCGACATTCTCGGAGTCCGGTACGACAACTGGAAGGTCGTGTTCATGGAGCAGCGCTGCAAGGGCACCATGGCCATCTGGGCCGAGCCGTTCACGCCGCTGCGCCTGCCCAAGATCTTCAATCTGCGCACCGACCCGTACGAGTTCGCGGACACCACCTCGAACAGCTACTACGACTGGTTCCTCTACCACGCCTACATCCTCTACGGAGCGTGGGGTCTGGCGGCCCAGTTCGCCGACACGTTCAAGGACTTCCCGCCGGTCCAGAAGCCGAACACCTTCACCATCGGCGACGCGATCCAGAAGATGCAGGCGGCCCAGGGCGGCGGCTGATCGCCTCCCTCCTGCTCGTGGCGACGAAGGCCGGCGGCGAACCCGCCGGCCTTTTCGTTGCGCGACGACCGGGTTCATGACGCCCGCCCCTCAGGGGTTCACCTGATCGCGACCTCAGGGCGCCGGTGGTTCCCTGACGGCCTCGCACATCACGGAGGCGGCCATGCCCAACGGGAAGCCCAACATCCTCTTCATCATGGCCGACGACAACGCCGATCCGTTCCGTGCCGGCCAGCTCCAGGTCGGCCTGCCCGACGGTCGCGTCGGCCTCGGCGACGCGGCGGCCAAGGGACCGGGTCGCTAGCCCATGGCGGAGACGCTTCCCTCATGGCGCCCCGGGGCGACCCGGGACGCCATCGTCGCCTTCGTGGAGGCCGTGACGACCGAGGGCGGGCCGGACTTCTTGCCCGCCCCCGAGCGGATCGCCGTGTTCGACAACGACGGCACCCTTTGGTGCGAGCAGCCGCTGCAGGTGCAGGTTCTCTACGCCCAGTCGCAACTGCGCGACTGGGTCGCCGCCGATCCGTCGATGAAGACGCGCCAGCCGTGGAAGGCGCTGCTGGAGCACGACTTCAAGGCCCTGCACGACCTCGGCAAGGAGGCGGTGCTCGGCGCGATCATCCGGCGGATGGCGTGCGTCACCATCGCGCGAGCGACC
>JBIICO010000088.1:0-12196 GCA_044238855.1 Caulobacter sp. | reverse complement strand
AGCAAGGCCGCCTACGCCCAGGCCGGGCGGCCGGGCATGGGCGACGGCCATCGGGTCTTCCACGCCATCGACGCCAACGACGACGGCTTCATCGACCGATCCGAGGCCGAGACGGCCGTCGACCGCCGGTTCAAGACGCTGGACGGGGACGGCGATGGCGTGCTGACAGAGCTCGAACAGGCGGCGTGGAAGCGGCCGGGCGCCTAGAGCACACCCGGTTCAGATGGGAATCATCCGACCGGATCAGCGTGCTCCAGGTTCAAGGACCCGGAACGCGTTCGGCGGCGGAACCGCGCATACTTCCGCCTCAGAGCCCGCCGACGGAACTCCGTACCCGGCCCGTTCAACCAGGCGAGGGGCAGACAGGAGTTCCCATGACGACGAAGACCATCACCCTGGCGGCGGCCCTTCTGGCCCTGACCGCCGGCGCCGCGACCGCCCAGGGCATGCCCAAGGCCGACGCCAACGGCGACGGCAAGGTCACGCTGGCGGAGTTCAAGACCGCCCGGGTGGCGATGATGATGCGCGCCGACACCAACAAGGACGGCAAGGTCTCCAAAGCCGAGCTCGAAGCCTTCGGTGAACGCAAGGGCGGTGAAAGCAAGCGCGCCGGCGGCGGCGGCCGGATGTTCGGCATGGTCGACGCCAACAACGACGGCTTCCTCACCAAGCCGGAAGTGGAGAAGATGGTCGAGCGCCGCTTCCAGCGCATGGATGTCAACGGCGACGGCTCGCTGAGCGCCGCCGAGCTGCAGTCCGGCAAGCGCGGGCCGATGGGCGGCCAGGGTGGCGGCGCGGACTGACGGGCGCCGGCAGGCCGTCCCCGAGGGGGCGGCGGCGGCCTGGGGGATGCGCCGGCGGCGTGGAGCAGCTTTTGACGGGAACAGATCCCGACGAAGACCTGGTGGCGCGCGTGGGGCGCGGCGATCCGGCGGCCATCCAGGCCCTGGTGGCCCGCAAACTGCCGCGCATGCTCTCGCTCGCCCATCGCATGCTGAACGATACCGGCGAGGCGGAGGACGTGGCCCAGGAAGTTATGCTCCGCGCCTGGAAACAGGCGCCGACCTGGAAGCCTGGCGCGGCGCGGTTCGACACCTGGCTGCACCGGGTGGCGATGAACCTCTGCTACGATCGGCTCCGGCGACGGCGCGAGAGGCCGACCGCCGAGCCGCCGGAGCAGGTCGACACCGGGCCGGCCCCCGACCGGGGGCTGGTGGCGAACGACATCGGGCGGCGGGTGGCCACGGCGCTGGCCGCGCTGCCGGACCGCCAGCGCGAGGCGGTGGCGCTCTGCCACTACCAGGACCTGGGAAACATCGAGGCGGCGGGCGTGATGGGCGTCTCCGTCGAGGCGCTGGAGAGCCTGCTGGCGCGGGGGCGGCGGGCCCTGCGCGCCGCGCTGGCCGACCTTAGGGAGTAGGACGATGAACGCGGAACGGTTTGAGCAGCTGGCCGAGGCCTGGGGCGGCGCGATCACCCGCTGGCCGGCGACCGAGCAGGATGCGGCGTTCGCGTTCATGGCCGCCTCGCCGGAAGCGGCGGACGCGATCCTGGCGCGGGCGCGGACGCTGGACGAGGCGATGGACGCGGCGTTCGCGCCGGCGGTGTCTCATGCCCTGCGCGCGCGGGTGATCGCCGCGGCTCCCGCCGCGAAGGCGCCGCGCGCATCGCTGTGGCGCTGGATGGCCGGGGCGGGCGTCGGCGCCGGGCTGGCCGCCGCCACGGCCGCCGGCCTGATCGCGGGCGTGAACCTGAGCCTCTCCGACGCCCCGCCGAGCGAGGACGAGCAGTTGCTCGCGTCGATCTACGACAACGGTATCGGCGACGAAGGGGACGCGTCGTGAACAACCGCCGACTGCTGATCGCGCTGGTCGTCTCGCTGGCGCTGAACCTGTTCCTCGTCGGTCTCGGCGCGGGGGCGCTGCTGTTCGGGGGCGGCTCGCGCGCCACGGAAGCGCAGCAGGCGCCCGGCCAGCGGCGGGGCGCGCTGTGGCGGGCCGGCGGCGGCCTGTCGGAACAGTACCGGCCGGCGTATCGTCAGGTTCTGCGCAACGCCCTGCAATCCACGCGCGGGGATATGGCCGAGGCGCGGCGACTGAAGCGCAAGGCCTTCGAGGCCATGGCTTCCGACCCCTACGACCCCAAGGCGGTCTCGGCCGATCTGGAAGCCGCGCGGGCGCTCGAATTCAAGTCACGCACACGGCTCGAACAGGATATCGCCGCCTTCGCGGCCACCCTGCCGCCTCGGGAGCGGGTGGCGCTGTCGGAGTCCCTGCGCGCGGCGATGACGCGGCTGGCCGGCAACCGCCTCCAGAACACCGCGCGCGAGGATGGACAGGGCGAGCCCGGCCGCTAGACCGCCGACAGGCTCCGAACGATCGGTGGTCCAGGCCCCGGCGAGCCACGCACGGGAACGGTCCGGACCGCCTGAGGCTTCCCCTCGGGCTGGATCGGGGCGACAGTTCGCCTGCGTCCACCCCCGCAGGAGGCCTTCCCATGTGCGATGACGACATCCATCCCGGCCTGATCGTCGACCCGACCGTCTCTCGCCGCACACTCGGCCTGATGGCCGCCGGCGCGGTCGCCGGAGCGGCCGGCGTCGCCGCGGCGGCCGTGCCCGTCGTCGAGAAGGACGTCGAGATTCCGACGCCCGACGGCAAGGCCGACGCGGCGCTCTACTATCCGGAGGGCAAGGGGCCCTGGCCCGCGGTGCTGATCTGGCCCGACGTGGTCAGCCTGCGACCGGCCTTCCGAGAGATGGGCCGTCGGCTGGCCGGCGAGGGCTATGTCGTGCTCGTGCCCAATCTCTACTATCGCACCCGCAAGGCGCCGGTCGTCGAGAGCAGCTTCAACTTCGCCAACCCGGACGATCGGGCGAAGATCATGGAGATGCGCAAGACGGTGACGCCCGACGCTTCCGCCCGTGACGCGAAGGCCTACGTCGCCTTCCTCGACGCCCAGCCCCAGACGGCGAAGAACCGGAAGGTCGGCGTCCAGGGCTACTGCATGGGCGGGGCGATCTCGATCATCACCGCCGCCGCCGCGCCCGAGCGCATCGCCGCCGTCGCCAGCTTCCACGGCGGGGGCCTGGCGACCGACAAGCCCGACAGTCCGCATCTGCTGCTGGACAGGACCCGGGCCGAGTACCTGATCCTCTGGGCCAGCAATGACGACGACAAGGATCCCGAGGAGAAGGTCCGCCTCAAGCGCGCCATGGACGAAGCCGGCCGTCCGGCCAGGATCGAGGTCTACCCGGCCGCCCACGGCTGGTGCGTGAAGGGCAGCCAGGTCTACGACGAGGTCCAGGCCGAGCGGGCCTGGGCCGAACTGCTGCGGCTCTACAAGCGGACGCTGAAGTAGGCGCTTCGCGGCCGCTCAGGGCGGGCTTGGGCAGGGCCGCCTCCGCATCGTCCGGGCCGCCAGGGCCGGAAGCACCAGCAGGGTCAGGGCGGTGGCGGTCAGCAGGCCGCCGATCACCACCGTCGCCAGCGGCTTCTGCACCTCCGCGCCCGCGCCGTGGGCAAGGGCCATGGGCACGAAGCCCACGATGGCGACCAGGGCCGTGGTCAGCACGGCGCGCAGTCGACCCGCCGCGCCCTGGACGGCGGCTTCCACGGGCGTCGCTCCGGCGGCCAGCCGCTCGCGGATCGCCTGCATCAGCACCAGCCCGTTGAGCGTCGCCACGCCGGAGACGGCGATGAAGCCGACCGCCGCCGAGACCGAGAACGGCATCCCCCGCACCAGCAGCGCCAGCGCCCCGCCGACCAGGGCCAGCGGCACGCAGGCGAACACCAGACCCGCCTCCGCCGCCGAACCCAGCGCCATGAACAGCAGCAGGGCGATCAGCGCGAACACCACCGGGATCAGCAGACCCAGACGCTTCTCCGCCCGCTGCAGGTTCTCGAACTGACCGCCCCAGTCGAGGCGGACGCCGGTCGGCAGTTCGATCTTCGTCACCTGATCCTGCGCCTCGGTGACGAAGCCGCCAAGATCGCGGCCGCGCACGTTGGCCTGGACCACCATCCGGCGACTGCCGTCGTTGCGGCTGATCTGGTTGGGGCCCTCGGCCGTCTGGATGCGAGCGACGGATGACAGCGGCACGGTCACCCCGGTTTCCGAAACGACCGGCAGGGCGGCCAGCGCGGCGGGGTCGTTGCGCGCGGCTTCGGGCAGGCGAACCACCACGTCGAAGCGACGGTCGCCCTCGAAGATCCGGCCCGCCGCCGTGCCGCCGATGCCGGTCGAAAGCGCCTCGGCGACGTCAGCGGCGGAGAGGCCTTGGGCCGCCGCCGCGAAGTGGTCGACGGTGACCGTCACGGTGGGCAGGCCGCTGGCCTGCTCGACCCGGACGTCAGCGGCGCCCTCTACCTGTCGCAGTCGCGCCGCGACCTTGTCGGCGGTGGCTTGCAGGGTGGCGAAGTCGTCGCCTTGGACCATCACCGCCACGTCGGTGCGGACGCCCGAGATCAGCTCGTTGAAGCGCAGCTCGATCGGCTGGCTGAACTCCAGGGCGTTGCCGATCTGGCCGCCGGCGACCGTCTCGAAGCGCTCGATCAGCTCGGCTTTCGCGAGCTTGGGATCGGGCCAGTCGCGGCGGTCCTTCAGGATGATGACGCCGTCGGAGATATTCGGCGGCATCGGGTCCACGGCCGCCTCCGCCGTGCCGGTGCGCGAGAATATGGTCTCCACCTCCGGCTGGGCGCGGATGGCCCGCTCCAGCGCCTGCTGCATCGCCAGGGACTGCTCCAGCGAGGCTGAGGGGACGCGCAGGGCCTGCACAGCGACGTCGCCCTCGTCGAGGGTGGGTGTGAACTCCCGCCCCAGGGACAGGAAGGTGACCAGGCCGACAGCAAAGGCCGCCAAAGCCGAGGCCAGCACCACGCCCGGCCGGCCGACGGCGGCGGCGATGGCCGGCTCGACCGCGCGCCGGGTCCAGGCGAGAAGCCGCGTCTCGTGCGCCTCCCCACCCGTGTCCGCGACGTTCGGTTCCTTCACCAGAAGCGCGGCCATGGCCGGCACGAAGGTGAACGACAGGACGAAGGCCCCGACCAGCGCCAGCATGACCGTGGCGGCCATGGGCTGGAACATCTTCCCCTCGACGCCTTCCAGCGCCAGCAGCGGCACGAACACCAGCAGGATGATCAGCTGGCCGAAGGCGGCGGGGCGGACCATCTGCTTCGCCGACAGCGCCGCCGCCTCCAGCCGCTCCGCCACGGTCAGGGCGCGGCCCAGTTCGCTCCTGCGGCGGCTGAGCAGCAGCAGGGTGTTCTCGATCACGACCACGCCGCCGTCGACCATCAGGCCGAAGTCCAGCGCGCCCAGACTCATCAGGTTTCCGCTGATGCCGAACCGGTTCATGCCGATGACGGCGAACAGGAAGGCCAGCGGGATCATCAACGCGGTGATGGCCGCCGCCCGCACGTTGCCGAGCAGCAGGAACAGCACCACGACCACCAGCAGCGCGCCTTCGCCCAGGTTTCGGGCGACGGTGGCGATGGTGGCGTCGACCAGCTCGCTGCGGTCCAGCACCGGGGTGGCGACGACGCCAGGGGGGAGGGCGAGGTTGATCTCCTCCAGCCGTTCGGCGGCGTCGCGGGCGGCCGTGCGGCTGTTGCCGCCGGCCATCATCAGCGCGGTGCCGAGCACCACCTCGTGGCCGTCCCGGCTGGCGGCGCCCAGGCGCGGGGCCTGGCCGATCTCCACCGTCGCGACGTCGGCGACGCGGACGACCAGCCCGGCCCGGTTGATGACCGGCGCCTGGGCGAGGTCCTCGACCGTGCGGGCCAGGCCGTCGGCGCGGACGACCAGACTCTCGCCGCCGCGACGGATGAAGCCGGCGCCGGCCTGTGCGTTGGCGCGCTCCAGCGCCTCGACCAGGTCGTCGAGGCCCAGGCCGTGGGCTGCGAGCTTCGCCGGGTCCGGCCGGACCGCATACTCCTTCACATAGCCGCCGATGCTGTCGACGCCGGCCAGGCCGGGCGTGGACCGCATGCGCGGGGCGACGAACCAGTCCTGCACCGTGCGAAGGTAGGTCGCGCGCTGCTCCGGGGTGGCGAGACGCTCCCCCTCCGGCGTGAGGTAGAGGTCGGGGTTCTGCCAGCCGGGACGGCCGGGTCGATAGGCCTTCGCGTCGACGGAGGCATAGTCCACCGTCCACATCAGCACCTCGCCCAGCCCGGTGGTGACGGGGGCCAGCCGTGGGTCGACGCCGTCGGGCAGGTCGTCCCGCGCCTCCCGCAGCCGCTCGGCGACCTGCTGACGGGCGAACCAGATGTCGGTGCGGTCAGTGAAGACGGCGGTGACCTGGCTGAAGCCGTTCCGCGACAGCGACCGCACGTCGGTCAGGCCCGGGATGCCGGCCAGCGCTGTTTCCAGCGGCCAGGTGACCTGCCGTTCGACCTGTTCCGGCGCCAGGGCCGGGGCGAGGGTCGTGATCTGCACCTGGCGGTTCGTGATGTCGGGCACGGCGTCGATCGGCAGGCGGGTGAGCTCAACCAGCCCCCAGCCCGCCAGACCCGCGACGGCCAGCACCACCAGCGCCCGCAGGCGCACGGATGTTTCGATGATCCAGCTGAACATGGCGCGCCCCTAGTGCCCGTGCCCGGCGTCGCCCTTGGCGAGCTCGGCCTTGAGCAGGAAGGCGCCGGGGCCGGCGATGCGTTCGCCGCCGGTCAGGCCTTCGAGGATCTCGATATGTCCCCCGGCCTCGCGGCCCGCGCGGACCGGGATGGGGCGAAAGCCCGGGCCGTCGGCGAGGAAGACGACAGTGCGTCCCTCGACCGTCTGCACCGCCTCGGCGGGAACGGTCAGGGCCGCGCTGTCGCCGCCGCTGACCACGGAGCCGGTGACGGCCGAGCCGGCGGGCGGCAAGGCCGCGCCTCCGACTGGCCGGGCCCGGATCACCGTCGCGCCGCTGGCTTCTCGGACGTCGGCGGCGACCCCCACGACCACGACCCGGAAACGGCCGGCCGGTGCTTCGACGTCCAGTTCATCGCCGGGCTTGACCAGCGCGGCGAGGGCTGGCGGCGACTGGAAGACCAGCTCCACGCGCGACGGATCGGACACCTCGGCGATCCGCGCGCCGGCCTCGACGAAGCCGCCCGGCGCGCCCGGCACATCCAGGACGATGCCGCCGATCGGGCTGCGCACGCTGATGCGGCCGGCTGCGTCGGGGCTTCCGGCGGCGTCCGCGCGAGCGCGGGCGGCGCGGGCCACGGCCTCGGCGCGGACGCGCTCGGCACGGGTGACATCCAGTCGTTGGGTCGCGATCCAGCCCTGGCCGTGCAGGCGGTTGTCGCGCTCCCAGGCGGCGCGCGCGGCGTCGGCGGAGGCGGCCGCGGCGTCGGCGTCGGCGCGGAGGGTAGCTGCGTCCGGGCTGACGAGCACGGCGACGACCTGTCCGGCGCGCACCCGCTGGCCGGGGGCGACCAGCAGGCGCTCGATACGGCCCTCGACCAGGGCGGAGACCGGCGCGCGGGCGTCGACGGCGGCTTCGACGCGGCCGGAGAGGCGGGTCTCACCGCCGCCGCCACGACCGACCGCGACGATGGTGATGCCGGACGCGGCGGCCTGGGCGGGCGTCAGCGCTACGTGGTCGCCTTCCGCCTCTTTATGTTCGGCCGGGGCTGGAGCGGCGGCCGTGTGCGGGTCGGTCAGGCGCGCGACGCCGTAGCCGCCGCCGATGGCGAGGAGCAGGGCGGCGGCCCCGCCCGCGAGCAGGAGGGGGCGACGGCTCATGACGGCCGTCCGCGATGATGCGAAAGCATGGTTCTGAAATCCCGATGAGGTTGACGGCAGGCGCGCTCAAGGCGCGGGCGCGTCAGCCCCTCGGGGGGCGCAGAAGTCCGTCGGGTTCGCGCGAGGCGGCGGCTTCGTCGCCGGGACGGGCCGGTCGGCTGCCGACGGCGTAGGCGGCATGATCGACCGCCATGCTCGTTGGCGCGGCCGACGGGGAATGGTGGTGGCAGTGGCCGTGGGCGCAGACGCCGTGGCCGGAGCCGTCCGCGGGTTCGTCGCCAGGCTCGTGAAGCTCGCCGTCGCCATGCGGGTCGGCGGCGGCGTGGCTGGTTCCGGCTTCCGGAGCGCAGGCGACCGCGTCGAGGGCCGGAGTCAGCGACAGCAGTCCGACCAGCAGCGCGAAGAGCGCCGCCAGCAACCGCGAGCTGATCAGGGATCGGATCATGCCGTTCCCTAGCATCCCGCGCCGGTCGAGCCTAGGCCGCCGCTACGGCGGCGCCGCGGCGGATCGGCAGGGTGAAGCTTACCGTGGTGCCCACGCCCGGGGCGCTGTCCATCTCCAGCGCGCCGTCGTGCAGCTCGATCAGCGACTTGGTCAGGGCCAGGCCCAGGCCCGACCCCTGGGTGGTTTTGCTGTGCTGGCTCTCGACCTGCTCGAACGGCCTGGCGAGGCGGGCGAGGTCTTCCTTGCCGATGCCGATGCCGGTGTCGGTCACCGAGACCCGCGCCCGCTCGCCCAGGGCGTCGGTGCGGACCTCGGCGCGCACGGTGACGCGGCCGCCCTTGGGCGTGAACTTGATGGCGTTGCTGAGCAGGTTCAGCAGCACCTGCTTGACGGCTCGGTAGTCGGCCTCGATCTCCGGCAGGAACGGGAAGTCGACCTGCAGCTCCAGCCCCGCCGCTTCGGCGCGGTTGCGGACCAGACGAACGGCGTCCTCGGTGACGTCCTCCAGGCTCATCGGCTCGAACTTCAGGTTCATCTTGCCGGCCTCGATCTTCGACATGTCGAGGATGTCGTTGATCAGGGCGAGCAGGTGCTGGCCGCTGTTGTGGATGTCGGTCGCGTATTCCTTGTAGCGCTTGTCGCCGAGCGGGCCGTACATCTCCGCGATCATGATCTCGCTGAAGCCGTTCACCGCGTTCAGCGGCGTGCGCAGCTCGTGGGACATATTGGCCAGGAACTCGGACTTGGCCTTGTTGGCCGCCTCCGCGCGGACCTTCTCGGCCTCGTACTTTCGGGCCAGCTCGGCCAACTGCTCCTGGCTGCGCTCCAGGCCCGAGACGGCGAGCTGCAGCTGCTCCTCGTTGAGGCGGCGGGCCTCTTCCTGCTGCTTGATGGCGGTGATGTCGGCGGCCGTCATGACCAGGCCGCCCTCGGCCGTGCGACGCTCGGAGATCTGGATCCAGCGGCCGTCATTCAGCTCCGCCTCGCGGATGCCGCGATGGCCGTCGGGTCCGACCACCTCCTGCTTGATCGCCAGCTGGACGAAGCGGTTGACCTGATCGCGCGAGGCGCCCGGCTTGAGGATCTTGGGCTCGAGGTTGAAGACGTTGCGGTAGTTGCGGTTGCAGAGCAGCAGCCGGCCGCCGCGATCCCACAGCACGAAGGCCTCCGATACGCTCTCGATGGCGTCGCGCAGGCGATTCTCGGCGGCTTGGGCGCGGGCCTGGGCGAGGCGCTCCTCGGTGACGTCCAGCGCCACGCCGGTGATCCGGCCGTAGCCGTCGCTGCCCGGCTTGCCGAGCCCCTGGCCGCGGGCGTCGATCCAGATCGACCGGCCGCCCTGCGGGTTCGGCACGCGGAAGGAGACGTCGAACGCGCCGTGCGCGGCGGCGTGGGCCAATGCCTGGCGGACACGCTCGCGGTGGTCTGGCGCGACGCGGTCCAGAACCTCCTGGCCGCCCACGACGCCTCCGCCGCCCCAGCCGAAGATCACGCCGGTCACGTCCGACATGAACACCTGGTCCTGGTTCAGGTCCCATTCCCAGATGCCGCAGCGTGCGGCCTCCACGGCCATGCGGAAGCGCTGTTCGCTCTCGACGAAGGCGCGCTGGGCGGCCTCGGCCTTGCGGCTCTGGCTGAACAGCAGGAGGGCCAGCGCGATGCCGATGCCGAGCGGCACCAGCAGGGAGACGACGCCGTCGATCTTGTCGCTGTTGGCGGCGACGACGTTCTTGGGCGGCGCGGCGGCGATGGCGAACAGCGCCCCGCCGGCGGCCGGGCGCGCGGCGAGGTCGACGAACGAGCCGTCGGGCCGGTGGGCGCGGATCAGCTGATTGGGGCTGAGATCGGAGGCGGGGATGCCGAACGCCTCGAGCACGCTCGATGCCTGGGTGATCCCGCCCGCGCCGGCCACGGCCAGCAGCCGGCCGTCGGCCGTGGTCACCGCGACGCCGCCGTCCTTGCCGGCCTGGAGCGGCAGGCGGACCAGCTCCTGGGCGGTCAGCAGCGTCGCGCCGCCGTCCGCCTGGCGGGCGACATAGAGACGGCGCGGATCGCCCGGGGTGACGCCGACCCAGGTGGCCCGGCCCGAGGCCTGGGCCAGACGGGCGGCCCCCTTCCAGTCGGCGCCTTCGAGGCGACCGGCGGAGGCGGTGATGGTGTCGCCCGAAACGACGGCCGTGGCGGCCACGTCGGCGCCGGCGGCGCCCAGGGCGGCCTCGGCGGCGTCGATGGGCTCGTCCGGGTTGCGGTTCAGCAGCTGCGCGCCCGCCGCGAGGCCGCCGGAGCGCTGGGCGACGATGGCGTCGAGTTTCGCGGCCAGCACCTGGGCCGTGGCGTCCGGACCGGCGTCGCCGGGGCGTGTCCAGTTGCGCTCCAGACGCTGCACGCCGAACGCGGTGTAGACGGCCAGTAGCAGGATGGTGGCCAGGATCGCGACGCGCACGAAGGCGCCGCCCGGCGCGCGGATCGCGGACACGGCGCCGCCGGGTTCGCCGGCCTTTCCTGCCTTACGCCGCCTGTCCGACAAGACCCACGAATCCCCGCGCCCGAGTCACTTCCACCCGCGGGGGAATCTTACGGAAGCGTTCCCGCCGCGTCACGGACGAAACGGGTCTTTGCACAGATGTGAGTCACTGGGTCGCGGAGACCTAGGCGATCGCCTTGCTGGCCAGTTCGAACACGTTCTTGGACAGGCCCTCGACCGCCACGATCCGCTCCAGCTGGGCCTTCATCAGCTGGCCCAGTTCGGGCGGATAGCGCCGCCAGCCGCCCAGCGGCTCGACCAGTCGCGCGGCGGTCATCGGGTTGACCGTGTCGGTGGCGATGATCTGGTCGGCCAGGAAGCGGTAGCCGTCGCCCGACGGATCATGGAACCGCGCCGGATTGAAGTTGGCGAAAGTCGAGACCAGGGCCCGCAGGCGGTTGGGGTTCCGGGCGTCGAAGTCCGGGTGCGCGGTCAGACCGAGGACGCGGCCCAGGGCCTCGTCCGACGGATCGCGCGCCTGGGCGGCGAACCACTTGTCCAGCACCAGCGGCTCGGTCTTCCACTTGGCGTGGAAGGTCGCCAGCGCGCGATCGCGAGCCGGGCCGCCGAGCTCGATCAGGGCATTCAGGCCGCCGATGGCGTCGGTCATGTTGGTCGCGCCGTCGAAGTGCGCTGCGGCGAGGTCGGCGTTCTCGACATGGCCGTCGATGGCCAGCAGCTCGACGCAGGCGTTGCGCAGCGCTCGCCGGCCGGCCGAGGCCGCGTCCGGCGAGAACGGTCCGCTGTCGGCCAGGCCGCCGTGCAGCCGGCGCAGGTCCTCGCCCAGATGCACCGCCAGCCGCGCGCGCAGGGCGTCGCGGGCCTCGTGGATCGCCGCCGGCTCGGCCGGGCTCATCGCCATGGCCAGGTCCGGCTCGCTCGGCAGGGTCAGGATCAGGGCCTTGAAGGCCGGCTCCGCCGCCTGGTCGGCCAGCGCCCGGCCCACGGCCTCGGCGTAACGTTCCTCGGCCACTTCGTCCGGCGCGCCCGCCGCCCGGGCGAGGATCAGCTCGCGCGCCAGGGTCTGGCCGGCTTCCCAGCGGTTGAAGAGGTCCGTGTCGGCCGCCAGCAGGACGTAGCGGTCCTTCGGCGCGACGTCCGTGGTCAGGTTCACCGGCGCCGAGAAGCCGCGCAGCGCCGACAGCACCGGACGCTTCTCGAGGCCGTCGATCACCACCGTGGCCGTATCGCCGTCGAGCACCGCCACTTCCGTCTCGCGCAGGACCTTGCCGTCCTCGTCCAGCAGGCCGAAGGCGACCGGCAGGGGCAGGGCCTTCTTGTCGGGCTGGCCCGGCGTCGGCGCGGTGACCTGTGCCAAGTCGATCTCCAGCACGCCTTCCGCCTCGCGCCAGCGCTGGGTGACCGTGACCCGCGGCGTGCCGGCCTGCTCGTACCAGCCGAAGAAGTCGGTCAGGTCGCGGCCCGAGGCGTCGGCGAAGCACTGGATGAAGGCCTCGACCGTGGTGGCCTCGCCGTCGTGGCGCTCGAAG
>JBIICO010000087.1:0-12249 GCA_044238855.1 Caulobacter sp. | reverse complement strand
TTAGGGGATGATCTTGCCCGTTGTCGAGCCCGTCGATGCTGCGACGCGGAAGATTATTTCCCGCATCGCACCATCCGGAGCAGACCTAGTGTCCGCCGCTCTTCTTGTCGCGCAGCAGGACGATGCCGGCCACGGTCAGCACGACGGCGGTCGCGGCGGCGCCGAAGAATCCGGCGGCGGTGCAGAACAGCAGGGTGAAGAAGGTGATCGCGACGGTGATCGCCAGCGAGCCCCACTTGGTCATGACCATGAACGCGTCATAGGTCGAGGCCTGCTCGGAGATGTCCATTTCGCCGCGGTGGTAATCGGAAGCCATTGTCAGTTCCCAAGATCTCGTTGGCGCGGCTTTACAACGCGAGCGGTCAGGGCTCAAGCGGCCAGGCCGCGAGCAATCCGCGCAGGGCGGCGACGAAGGCCAGCGGCTGGTCGATCATCACATGGTGGTCGGCGTCCGGAATGGCGAAACGCGGCGATCCTGGCGGCAGCAGCGAGATCATGTAGTCGAGGATTTCCTGGTCGACGAGGCCGGACCGGTCGCCCCAGATCATCGCGACCGGACAGGTCGCCGCGCCGAGCAGCGGACCGCGATCCTCCATCTGGAAGCCGCTCCACATGAAGGGGTCGAACCGCCAGGTCCAGCCGCCCTCGACCTCCATCAACGCGTTCCGGGCGATCCAGTCGGCGATGTAGAGGTTCTCGCAGCCTTGTGGCGGCGCCAGCCGGAAACGGGCCAGGGCCTCGGGCAGGCTGGCGTAGACCTTGTTCGGGTTCACCCGGCGCGGCGGCCCGCGCCATTCGCGTTCGGGCGGACGCACGACCGAATCGACCAGCACCGCGGCCTTCATCCGGTCGCCGTAGCGCGAGGCGGCGAGCATGGTCGGGAAGCCGCCGAAGCTGTGGGCCACGAACACCGGCTTGCCGGCCGCGTAGAGTTCGGCCGCCTCGGCCGCGGCGAAGCTCTCCCGCGCGAACTGGTCGGCGTTGTAGGTCTCGCGCCATCCCGAGCGGCCCATCCCGGACCAGCTGAAGGCGGCGACTCGATAGTGCTCGGCGAAGAATGGCCCGATGAAGGTCCACCAATCGGCGCTGGCCCCGTTGCCGTGCATCAGCAGCAGACCCGGCTTGCCGATCTCGCCCCAGGTCAGCAGCTCGATCTCCGCGCCTTCGAAATCGAAGGTGGTCCGTTCCGGCGCCTGTTCCAGCGCCCTGTCGAACCAGGCCGGCGCTTCCGGCTTCTCGCCGTTGAAGCGGGCCAGCGGGGCGGCGACCTCGGGGGGGCGCGTCTGTCCGTCAGGCATCGGCCTTCGCCTCGACATAGGCCTTCTCGCCCGGCCGCGGCGCGCGCGGCCCGATCACCTTGTAGACGGCGGTGCCGGTCATCAGCATGCGGTCGCCCGACCACAGCGTGCCGCGCACGGTGTAGACGTCGTCCTCCTCGTGCACGATCTCGGACCGCCCCTCGACCCAGTCGCCCAGCTTGGCGGCGGAGAGGAAGTCGCAGGTCAGTCGGACCGTGACCCAGAAGTGCGACTTGTGCACCGAGATCACCCGTCCCCAGGCGACATCGGCCACCGTCATCAGCATGCCGCCGTGACAGTTGGCGAGGCCGTTGGTGTGGTGCTCCTCGACCCGGAAGCCGAGGGTGCAGTCGAATTCCTCGTACTTCTCATACAGCGGACCGATCTGCCGGCCGAAGCCGCGGGTCCAGTTCAGCGGCTTGAAACCCGCCGGGATATCGCCCGCCTGGGCTTCTGTGAGGTCGTCGGACATGAGCCGAGTCTAACGAGCGTTTGAAGCGGGGGAAAGCGCCGGGATGACCCGAAACTCGTCGCAGCATTCCCGCACCAGCCGCCGCAGCCAGGCGTGAGCAGGATTGTTGGTGTTCCGCTTGCGCCAGTACATGTTCAGTTCGGTCGCCACCGCCGAGGCGGGCGGACGGTAGAGCGCCAGCCCGTCTCGCCCGGCCCGGGCCCGCGCGAACTCCTCGGGCAGGACCGCGATCAGCCCGCCGGCCGCGACGGCGGTGGCCACGGCGTGGAAGTTGGGCAGCGCCAGGGTCACACGCCGCGTGCGGCTCAGCCGGGCCAGCGCCGTGTCGATCACCCCGTCCATGGACCCGTCGACCGACCGGATGGCATGCGGCAGGGCGCAGTAGAGGTTCAGCGGGATCACCTCGCCCTCCGGAATCGCCGCCAGCGCCGGCTCGCCTTTCGCGGCGACGGCGATGAACGGCGAGGTCATCAGCGGCTCGGATTCGACCCAGTCCGGCATCGGCGTGCGTGGCTCGAGCGACAGGTCGATGACGTCGTCGCGCAGCAGCCGCTCGACCTCACCCCGCGCCGTGTCGAGCATGCGCACCCGCGCCAGCGGCGCCTCGACAGCCATCCGCCGCGCCAGCCTGGGCATCAGCAGCACCGAGAAAAAGTCGGCGCCCTGCAGGGTGAAGGTGCGGTCGGCCGCCGCCGGGTCGAACAGGACATCCCCGAACAGCGCCGCCTCGACCTTCGCCAGCGCCTCGGCCACGGCGGGCGCGATGTCCTCGGCGCGCGGCGTCGGGACCATCTGCGTTCCCGAGCGGACGAACAGCTGGTCGTCGAGGATCGCGCGTAGACGATTGAGCGCCGAGCTGACCGCCGGCTGGCTGAGTCCGATACGCGAGCCGGCGCGCGTGACGCCCCGCTCGCGCATCAGCGCGTCGAACACCCGCAGCAGGTTCAGATCGAAGGCAGCGAAATTCATGCTGTGAATAGTAGAGATACAATCATCCGATTTCCAGCGACCGCTGTTCGCGCATATTTCGTCGGGCGTTCCAACGAGACGAGAAACGCCAATGAACGCCCCCCTCCCCGCCGGAAACGGCCTCTGGTTCCTGAACAGCCACGTCACCCTGGCCGACGCCCCGGCCGGCATGGCGATCTCGGACCACTACATGCCCTTCGGCGACGCCCCGCCGGCCCATGTGCACCACGACGAGGAAGAGATCTTCCACATCAAGTCAGGCCGCATCCGCTTCAGGATCGGCGACGAGGAATTCATCGCCCAGGCCGGCGACACCCTGGTCGCGCCGCGCGGCGTGCCACATGCCTTCCGCGTCGAGTCCCCGCAGGGCGCCCGGGCGCTGGTCATCACAAACGGCAAGAGCTTCGAGGGCCTGATCCGCGACTTCAGCCGCCCGGCCTCGCACCTCGGCCTGCCCGAGCCGAAGGAAGTGACGCAGCGGATGGCCGAGGAACTGGCGAAGGCCTGTCTGCGCAACCGCATCGAACTGGTCGGTCCGCCGATGGCGGCCTGACCCACGGGATGGGGGCGACTGAAAGGTCACGCCAAGAAGGATCGCCGACGGACTCCCGGCCGCGCCCGACCCCTCCCTTGTTCGTCGTGGCCCGGACAAGCCGGGCCATGACGGTGGCGGAGGATCGGGACGCCTAAACCAGCTTTTCGAACGCCTCGACCATGCGCGCGATGTCGCGCACGCCCGCGGCCCAGAATTCCTTCTTGCGCGGATCCAGCCCGAACGGCGCCAGCGCCTCGACGTAGGTCTTCGTCCCGCCCGCGGCGAGCAACTCCTCGTACAGCGGCGCGAAGCCCTCCGGATCCTCGCGCCGTTTCTCCATCAGCGCCCGCACCAGCAGGTCGCCGAAGGCGTAGGCATAGACGTAGAACGGCGCGTGGACGAAGTGGCTGACGTAGGCCCAGTAGTGCTCGTAGCCGTCGTTCAGCCTGATCGCAGGCCCAAGGCTCTCGCCCATCACCTCCAGCCACAGGCCGCCGATCTGATCGGGCGACAGCTCGCCTTCCTGGCGGGCGTCGTGGAAGCGGGTCTCGAACTGGTGGAAGGCGATCTGCCGGACGACGGTATTGAGCCCGTCCTCGATCTTCCCGGCCAGCAGCGCCTTGCGGTCGGTGGGGCTCGCCTCGGCCAGCAGCCGCTCGAACACCAGCCCCTCGCCGAAGATCGAGGCCGTTTCGGCCAGGGTCAGCGGCGTGTCGGCCAGCAGCGTGCCCAGCGGCGCGCAGAGCGTCTGGTGCACGGCGTGGCCCAGTTCGTGGGCCAGGGTCAGCACGTCCCGCCGCTCGCCCATGTAGTTCATGAACACGTACGGATGCCGCGTCGCCGTCACCGGATGGCTGTAGGCGCCGGACTGCTTGCCCGGACGCGGCCGCGCGTCGATCCAGGGCTGGGTGAAGAAGGTCCGCGCCGTGTCGGCGAACTTCGGGGCCAGGGCCGAGAAGCTGTCGAGCACGATGCCCTTGGCCTCGCGCCAGTCGTAGGTGCGGGGCGCGGCGCTATCGAGCGGCGCGTTGCGATCCCAATAGTCGAGCGTCTTGCGGCCCATCGCCCGGGCCTTGGCCGCGTAGTAGCGGTGCGAGGTGTCGGCGTAGCTCTCGACGACGGCCTCGGCCATGGCGTTGACCGCCTCGGCGTCGACCTCGTTGCCGATATGCCGCGACTGGGCCGGGTAATCGTAGTGACGCCAGCGGTCCTCGACCTGCTTCTCGAAGGCCAGGGTGTTCATGACCAGGGCCATGGTCGGCGTCCGGTCGTGCAGCGCCTCGGCCAGGCCGTTGGCCGCCGCCTTCCGTCGCGCCGCCGACGGATCGGACATCCGGTTCAGCGCCTCGGGCAGGGTCAGGTATTCGCGGCCGACCTTGGCGGTCAGCTTGGCCAGCGTCTCGTCATAGAGCCGCGCCCAGTTGGCCACCGCCGGCGCGCGGTCGATCAGCAGCCGCTCCAGGTCGGCGGACAGCTCGTGCGGCCGCGCCAGGCGCAGGCGGCGGATCCACGGCTTCCAGCGCGCCGCCGCCGGCACGGCCTTCAGCGCCGCCTCGATCTCGGCGTCCTCGAGCTCATTGAGCTCGAGCGTGAAGAACAGGCTCTCGGCCGCGATCTGCGACGACCGCGCCCGCAGGTCGCTCTCGAACTTGGCCCAGGCCCCGTCATCGCGAGCCGTTGACGCCGCCAGCGACGCGTAGGCGCCGACCGACCACAGTCCGTTGGTCGCCGCCTCGTACAGCCGCAGCCCCTCGTCGATCAGCGCGCCCAGCGCTTTGGCGTCGGCCCTCGCGCCCACGAACGCGCCCTGCAACTCGACCAGCGCGTCGTTGGCCTTCCTGGCCTCGGCCAGGTCGAGCTCGATGCGCGGGTCGGTGCGACCGGCATAGAGGTCAGCCAGGTTCCACTCGGGAAGGTCGGAGGCGGCGGGCGGCTTCACGGGAGCGTTCATGACCGGGGATATAGCCCTCCCCACCCGTCGTGGGGAGGGCGCATCGCCCTGTTTCCCCGAACCCGGCGCCAGCCTATGGTCCCGCTTCATGACCGCGCCCGCCACCGACCAGCCGCCCCAGACCACGCGCGACCGCCTGATCGCCGCCGCCTTCCGGGTGGTGGCGCGCGACGGCCTGGAGGCGGCCAGCGTGAAGACCATAGCGGCGGAGGCGGACCTGACGCCCGGCCTGCTGCACTATCATTTCCCGACCAAGGCGGCCTTGCTGGAGGCCGTGCTGCGACAATCGCTCGAAGCCTACCTGGCCGCGTCGCACCAGCGCCGGACCAGCACGCCGGCGAAGGACCAGATCACGGCGATGTTCCGGTGGGCCCGCGCCTCGATCGACGTCGAGCGGGACTTCTTCAAGGTGCGGCTCGCCTTCGCCGCCGCCGCCCTGACCAACCCCGACCTGGCCGCCGTCATGCGCGATCTCAACGCGGCGGCCGCGCGGGAGACCGCCCTGACCCTCGCCGCCGCCCGGGGAGATGACTCCGCCACGGATCGCGACCTGGAGATCGGCCTCCTGCTGAAGGCCACCTTCGACGGCGTCTTTCTCAGTTGGCTCAACGACCCTGGCTTCCCCATCGACGCCGCCGCCGCCGACGTCGAACGGGCCGTCCGCGCCTGGACAGCTTGACGCCCCTTGCGCGCGGAGACGCCCCGCCCTACGTTTGGTTGGTCGACCAACCAAACGTAGGGCGAAAAGATGCGGATCGTGATGACGGGCGCGACCGGCGGGATCGGACTGGAAGCCGCCCGCCGGCTTGTGGAAGAGGATGATGTGGCTCTGGTCGTCGGCGCCCGCTCGCCGGACCGGCCGCCGGCATCGCTGCGCGGCCGCGCGGAGTTCCGCGACCTCGACCTCGCCAGTCTCGCCTCGGTCCGTGCCTTCGCGGGCACATTCGCGGATGGTCCGCCGATCGACGCGCTGGTGCTCAACGCCGGCATCCAGAATGTCACCGACGCGGTCAGCGCCGACGGCTACGAGCTCAGCTTCGCCGTCAACCACCTCGCTCACTACCTGCTGATCCGTTTGCTGCTGGCGAAGATCGCACCCGGCGGGCGCATCGTACTGACCTCCAGTGGCACGCATGATCCGGCGGAGAACACCGGCTTGCCGCCGCCCCGCCATGTCTGCGCGGCCAAGCTGGCCTGGCCGCGCCAGGACCCGGACCTCGACCGGCGACGAATGACGCGCGGCCGCCGGGCCTACACGGCCTCGAAGCTGGCCAACATCATGACGACGATGGAGCTGGCGCGCAGGCTGGGCGAAAGCTCCAGAGTCTCGACCGCCGCTCTGGATCCAGGCTTCACGCCCGGCACCGGATTGGCGCGGGACTATCCCGGCCCGGCGGGCCTGATCTTCCGCTTCCTGCTTCCCAGGCTGGTGCGGCGCACCGACCGCGTCAGCACGCCGGAGACGTCGGGCCGGCTGCTCGCCGATCTGGCGACCGATCCCGCCTGGTCGAGCCAGCGTGGCGGCTACGTCGCCGTGCGGGCCGGAGCCCTGGTGGAGGCGCGCCCCTCGGCCGTCGCCTACGACGCTGATCTGGCCGCGAAACTCTGGGACAACAGCGCCGGGCTGGTCGGGCTCTAGACGAAGCCCTTCCTCCTGCCCCAGGCCAGAACCAGGTCGGGCCATGCCTCGACGGGCTTGCCTCTGGCGAAGCGCAGGCCGAAGCCGTGTCCGCCTTCCTCGAAGACGTGCAGCTCGGTCGGGACCTTCGCAGCCCGCAGCGCGGCCTCCAGCATCAGGCTGTTCTCGACCGGCACGGCCGCGTCGTCGGCCGCGTGCAGCAGGAAGGTCGGCGGCGCGTCCGGCCGGGCGTTTTCCTCCAGCGACCAGGCCCGCCCCTGCTCGGCCGTCGGCGAGGGTCCGAACATCCGCTCCCGCGACCCCGGGTGCGCGAACCGCTGATGCAGAGTCGCCACCGGATAGACCAGCACGCTGAAGTCCGGCCGCGCCGACAGCTCGTCGATCCCGTCCTCGGGCGAATAGACGTCGCGGTCCCACATCAGGCTCAGGCACCCGGCGACATGCCCGCCCGCCGAGAACCCCATCACCCCGACGCGCTCCGGATCCAGCCCCTTGGCGGACGCCAGGACACGGATCAGCCGCAGCGACCGCTGGGCGTCCTGCAGCGCCACGGCCGGTCCCGCCGCCCATCCGTCGCCCGGCAGCCTGTAGTTGGCGACATAGACGGTCACGCCGGCGGCCGCGAAGCGCTCGGCGCATTCGTAGCCCTCCTTGTCCATGACCACCCACTTGTAGCCGCCGCCCGGCGTCATCAGCAGGCTGGCGCCGTTCGGCTTCGCGGGCTCGAACACCGTGAGCGTCGGTCGCCGCACGCCCTTGACGATGCGGTCGCGCAGACCGCCCGGCGACAGCGGCCGCTCGATCACCTCTTCCACGACCGTCACACGTTCGCCGCCCGGCGCCTCGACCGGCCAGACCCTCAGCACCTCCCGCTCCTGCGTCGCTCGCGCGACCGCGGGCGCGGCGATACCGGTCGCCAGCGAGGCGGCGATCAGGCGGCGACGGGTCAGGTCGAACATGGCGGAAGCCTCGATCCAGGAAACCGGTGTCTTTCTAATCCGCGAAGGGTGCGTCGTTAAGCCTCCGGTGGATCGTCGAACGCGGTGACGCCACCTTAACCCCGGTCACGGACACTGCCCCGGGGAATGGGGCAGGGGCATTGGCCGACAACAACCATCATCTCGGCGAGGGCATGGTCGCCATCTGGACCGAACGGAACCAGGGCGAACTTCCGCAGCTCAGCAATGTCGAACTGATGATGACGGGGCTGATCGCCCCGCTGCCGCTGCTGTTCGGCATGAGCATTCCGTTCGGCGTGTTCTTCGCCCTGCTCGGCCACCCGGTCATCGCCGTCGCCTCGACCCTCACCGCCATCATCGCCGACTGGGTCGCCCAGACCCTCTACCGCCGCTGGCGCGCGCCGCTGCTCGACAAGCCGGAGACCCCGATCGTGGGCCGGGTGCTGACGGTCATGACGCTGCGCTCGGCGATCGCCATGTGGGGCCCGGTGGCCGCCGTCCTCGCCAGTCCCGGCAAGCCCGAGCTGTTGGCGCTGTGCATCATGGTCGGCCTGCTGCTCAGCGTCGCGACCGGCCAGGGCTCGATGTCGAAGCGCGCCTTCTGGGCCTCGGCCGGTCCCGTGGCGCTCGGCGTGGCCGTGGTGATCGTCGCCGGCTTCGAGCCCGCGACGGCCGTCATCCTCATGGGCGGCCTCACCCTGCTCACCGCCTTCCTCTCGCTGCTGGCCGGCAGCGCCCGGCGCGTGATCGGCGACTGGACGTCGGTGCGCGAGATGAACAGCGAACTGATCGCCCGCCTGCGCACCGAGCGCGAGGAAGCCGAACGCGCCCGCGAGGAAGCCCGCCGCGCCGGAGAGGCCAAGGCCGCCTTCCTCGCCACCATGAGCCACGAGATCCGCACGCCGATGAACGGCGTGCTCGGCATGGCCCAGATGCTCCGCCGCTCGGTCACCCAGGAAGAGCAGCGCGCCCAGGTCGACACCCTGATCCACAGCGGGGAGTTCCTGCTGTCGATCCTCAACGACATCCTCGACATCTCGAAGATCGACGCCGGGAAGCTGGAGCTCAGCGAGCAGCCGGAGAACCCGCGCGCCGTGCTCGCGGGCCTGGTCGACCTCTGGCGTCCGTCGGCCGAATCCCGGGGACTGACCCTGGATCTCGCGATCGCCGACAACGTCCCCGCCAGCCTGCGCATGGACGCCCAGCGCGTCCGCCAGGTGCTGTTCAACCTGATCGGCAACGCCCTGAAGTTCACCGAGGTCGGCGGCGTCGCCGTCGAGGCCTCTGCCGTCCCGGCCGGCGCCGGCGTCGTCACCCTGCGCATCGCCGTGCGCGACACCGGCATCGGCATCGAGCCGGAGGCTCTGGCCCGCCTGTTCGAGCGCTTCTCGCAGGCCGACCAGTCGACGGCCCGCCGCTTCGGCGGCGCGGGCCTAGGCCTCGCCATCTCGCGCCAGTTCTGCGACCTGATGGGCGGGACGATCGCCGCCGACAGCCGCGTCGGCCTCGGCTCCTGCTTCACGGTCGAACTTCCGCTCGGCCTGACCGACGCCGCCTCGGCCGAAGGTCACGCCGACGCCCTGGAAGAGGACGACGACACGCCCCGCGCCCTGTCCATCCTGGTGGTGGACGACAACGCCGTGAACCTGACGGTGCTGGAACAGGTGCTCGCCGCCCTCGGCCACGCCGTGGTCTGCGCCCGCGGCGGCCCGGAGGCGCTGGAGATCACCGCCCAGCGCGCCGTCGACATCGTGCTGCTCGACATCCAGATGCCGGGCATGAGCGGTCCGGAGACCCTCGCCCGCATGCGACTGCAGGATGGGCCCAACCGCGCGGTCCCGGCCATCGCGGTCACCGCCGACGTGCTGTCTCACGACCAGGCCGGCTACAACGCGCTCGGCTTCCGCGGCTACGTCCCCAAGCCGATCCAGGTGTCCGTGCTGGCCGCGGCCCTCGCCGACGTCGCCCGGGACCGCCTCGCCGAGGCGGCCTGAGGCCCGGTCGGCGTTAACCCCCGACTCAGGTCTCCGAAACCCGGTCTTTACCCCGCCTCTGTATCAATACGGATCAACAAGAGCGCTGCTCCACGATGAGCGTCGCCGGTTACGGTGGGATGTTTTCATATGACCAAGACGGTCCTGATCGTCGATGACGATCCGACGCAGCGGCGGCTCATCCAGGCGGTTCTCGAGCGCGAGGGCTTCGCCGTCGCCCAGGCCGAGGACGGCGACGCGGCGCTGAAGCGGCTCACCTCCGGCGAGCCCGCCGACGTGGTCCTGCTCGACCTGCAGATGCCGGGCCTCAACGGGCACGACACCCTGAAGGAGATGCGCGCGCGCGGCCTCTCGCAGCCGGTGATCGTCGCCACCGCCGCCGGCGGCGTGGAGACCGTGGTCAAGGCCATGCAGGCCGGCGCCAGCGACTTCTTCGTCAAGCCGCTGAGCCCCGAGCGCATCATCGTCTCGATCCGCAACGCCCTGTCTATGGGCGAGATGCGCACCGAGGTCGACCGCCTCAAGAAGCACACCAGCGGACGCACCACCTTCAAGGACCTGATCGGCGACAGCCCGGCCATGCAGATGGTCAAGCGGCTCGGCGAACGCGCCGCCAAGTCGTCGATCCCGATCCTGATCACCGGCGAAAGCGGCGTCGGCAAGGAAGTCATCGCCCGCGCCGTGCACGGCTCATCCGACCGCGCCGGCAAGCCGTTCGTGGCGGTGAACTGCGGCGCCATTCCCGAGAACCTCGTCGAGTCGATCCTGTTCGGCCACGAGAAGGGCAGCTTCACCGGCGCCTCGGAGAAGCACCTCGGCAAGTTCCGCGAAGCCGACGGCGGCACCCTGTTCCTGGACGAGGTCGGCGAGTTGCCGCTCGACATGCAGGTCAAGCTGCTGCGCGCCCTCCAGGAGAGCGAGATCGACCCCATCGGCGCCAAGCGCTCGGTGCGGGTGGACGTGCGCATCGTCTCGGCGACCAACCGCGACCTGACCACCGCCGTCGCCGAGGGCCGCTTCCGCGAGGACCTGTTCTACCGCCTGAACGTCTATCCGGTGGAGGCCCCGTCGCTGCGCGAACGCCGCGAGGACATCCCTTCGCTGGTCAGCCACTTCATCGGCCGCTTCAACGTCGAGGAAGGCAAGCGGGTCGCCGGCGCCAGCAACGAGACCCTGGCGATCCTCAGCGGCTTCGACTGGCCCGGCAACGTGCGCCAGCTGGAGAACGCGGTGTATCGCGCCATCGTCCTGGCCGACGCCCCCTACCTGCAGCCGCACGACTTCCCGGCCATCTCGGGCGTGAAGATCGCGCCGGAAGCCCTGTCGATGCCCGTCGACGCCCCGACCGCCCAGCAGCTGATCGCCGAGATCAGCAAGGACGCGCCGGTCCGCATCCTCGACGGCCGAGGCCATGTCCGCCCACTGGAAGACATCGAACGCGACCTCATCCAGCTGGCCATCGAGATCTACGCCGGCCACATGAGCGAGGTCGCCCGCCGTCTCGGCATCGGCCGCTCGACGCTGTACCGCAAGGTCCGCGAACAGGGCATCGACGTCGGCGACGAGGGGATGGAACAGGCCTCGTAGGCTACGGCGCCGCTTCCACCAGCGCCGTCATCGTCGCCGCGAAGTGCGCCAGCGTCTCGTCGGAGCCCCAGGTCGGGTGGTCCCGCGACTGGTCGGCCAGCGCCGCCTCGCGGCCGGCCAGCACGCTGCCCAGGTAGGCGCCCAGGAACACCAGCCGCTCGTTCTTCATCGCCGCCGGCATCTCGGGCATCAGCCGGCGCAGGTGGTCCAGGCACCGCTGGTAGCCGGAGTTCCAGCGCCCACCGAGCGCCTCCATGAAGAACTCGCGGTGGGTCATGGCCAGCATCACCACGAAGCGGTTGTAGCTCTCCTCGAGCCCCGATCCCTCCAGCCCGATGGAGGTGGCGATCAGCACCGCCACGACCTCGCGCACCGAGCGCGGGCCGCCCTCGGCTTCCAGCCGGTCCAGAGCGGCGTTTCGGCGCTGGTCGATCAGCACCGCGCCGTCGAGCACCAGCTCGCGGATCAGCGCTTCCTTTGACCCGAAGTGATAGCCGACGGCCGCGTGGTTCTTCTGCCCGGCCGCCTCGGCGATCTCGCGCACCGTCACCCCGTCCACCCCCCGCTCCGCGAACAGGCGGCAGGCCACCTGCTTCAGGCGGCGGGCGGCCTCCGTGGACGGCTTGGCTTCGAGTCGGCTCATCGATCGTGAGAAAGGCCATTGCATATCCCCGCGTCAACTGATTTATCCAAATGACTTAATTTCAGACGCCGAGAGGGCGCGCGGGTGGAAACGGGTGTGGATCTGGCGGCTCTGGCCGCCTGGATGGATGGCGAAGGCCTTGGCGACGGGCCGATCGCGGACGCGGTGCTGCTGGGCGGCGGCACGCAGAATATCCTGATGA
>JBIICO010000013.1:0-42015 GCA_044238855.1 Caulobacter sp. | reverse complement strand
GGCGTGGCGCGTAGCCGGCGGGTCGCCTCGCGGCCGTCCATGTCGGGCATGTAGACGTCCATCAGCACCACGTCGAAAGGCTCGGCCCCCAGCAATTCCAGCGCATCCTCGGCCGAGGCGCAGCAGGTCGGGACAATGCCCAGCGGGGCCAGCACCAGAGTGAGCGCCTGACGGTTCACGGCGTGGTCGTCGACCACCATCACCCGCGCCTCGACGGAGTCCGGCGCCTGGGGAGCCGTTGGCGCGTCCGCCACCGGCAGGGCCAGCCGGAGCGTGAAGGTCGCGCCCTCGCCCGGCGCGCTGGCGACGGTCAGGTCGCCGCCCATCAGGCGCGCCAGGTTGCGGCTGATCGCCAGCCCGAGGCCGGAGCCGCCGTGCTTGCGCGCCTGGCCGCTGTCGAGCTGATCGAACGGCGTGAACAGGCGCGAGATCTGGTCGCCGGTCATGCCCGGCCCGGTGTCGGCGACCGACAGCGCCACGGCGGAGCGACCCCCGGCGTCGGCGTCGGCCGACAGGCGCAGCGTCACCGAACCCTCGACCGTGAACTTGATGGCGTTGCTGAGCAGGTTGTTGAGCACCTGGCGCAGGCGGGTCGGATCGCCGACCACCCACCTTGGGACCGCGTGGGCGCCCTCGATCCGCAACCGCAGGCCCTTGTCGCGCGCCTGGGCCCTCCACATGCGCAGACAGTCGCTGAGCGTGGCGCGCAGGTCGAACGGGATCTGCTCCACCTCCATGCGCCCGACCTCGAGCTTGGCGAGGTCCAGCAGGTCGTCGAGCAGGGCCCGCATCATCTGGCCGGCGCCCGAGATCAGCCGCGCCTGCGCCTTGCCCGCGCCGGCCGTGGTGCGTTCCAGCTCGGCCGCGCCGGCGAGAATGGCGCTGATCGGTGTACGGAGTTCATGGCTGATGGCGGCGACATAGGCGCTCTTCGCCTCGACGGCGGCCTCGGCCTCGGCGCGGCGCAGCTGCGCTTCATGGGTCGCCTCGTCCTGGGCCTTGCGGGCTTCCTCGGTGGCGATCCAGGCCCCGATGATGTTCAGCATGGTCAGCCCGACCGCGATCATCATCGCCGTCAGCAGCGGGCTGGACACCTTGCCGACGTCGGTCAGCGGCATGACCAGCAGATAGAGGCCGTAGGGCGTCGCCGAGGCGGCGAAGGCGATCCGCGATCCCCGGCTGAGCACGATCAGGTTGGTCATCGCGCCCGCTATGGCCGCGACACCGAGCGCCGGTCCGTACACCCCGGCCCCGACCCACAGGGCCATGGCCAGGCCGCCGAACAGCAGGGCGCTGGGGAAGAACAGGACGACGGCGATGTTCGCGGCGGCGGCGGCGGTCGGCGGCGCCTCCCGCATCAGCTTCGGCGCCGCCCACACTTCGAGCCACTGGACGGCGATGTAGGCGGCGGCCCAGAACCACATGCCCCACCAGCCGAACACGGCGTGCAGCAGGGTGGCCTGGACCACGCAGGAGACCATTCGGAGCGGCAGGTGCTTGCGGCGCGTACGGATCGCGCCCGCCAGACCAAACCTGTCCTCCGCCATGACCATCATGCCACCCATCCCGAACTTGTCGGGGCCGGACCATGACGGATCGACCCTAAGACGAGGTGAAGGAATGACTCCTTGCGACAACTTGCGCGATGCAGAAAGGCCCGGCGTCGCCGCCGGGCCTTTCCCATTGCCGGGGACACGCACCCCGAGGGGCGCGCGTCCCGTGAGCGTCGGCCGTGGCTTACGCCGCCGCCTTGGCCGCCTTCGGGCCGAAGCGGCCGTAGAAGGTCTCGCCGTTGGCCGCCATCTCGCGGAGCAGCTTGGGCGGCGCGTAGCGCGAGCCGTACTTGGCGGTCAGCTCGTCCAGCCGGGCGACGAAGGCGGCCACGCCGACCGAATCGATCAGGCTTATCGGGCCGCCGGTCCAGGGCGCGAAGCCCCAGCCCAGGATGGCGCCGACATCGGCGTCGCGAGCCTCGGTGACCACGCCTTCCTCGAAGCAGCGCGCGGCTTCCACGGCCTGGCGATACAGCAGGCGTGTGCGGATTTCCTCGATCAGCTTCGGATCGGCGTCGGGCGTCTTCACCGCCACCAGGTCCTTCAGGCCCGGCCACAGGGTCTTGCCCTTGCCGTCGGCCGCGTAGTCGTAGAAGCCCTTGCCGTTCTTGCGGCCGAAGCGTTCCAGGTCGACGACCATCTTGGTGATCAGCGCATCGACCGGGCCGCCGACGTACTGGTCGCCGAGGTCCTTCTTGGTCTGCTCGCGGACCTTGTAGGCGAGGTCCAGAGCGACGTCGTCGTTCATCTCCAGCGGGCCGCGCGGCATGCCGGTCGCCCGGCCGACGTTGTCGATGATGGCGGGGGCGATGCCCTCCGCCAGCATTTCCAGGCCTTCCTGGATGAAGGTGCCGAAGCAGCGCGAGGTGTAGAAGCCTCGGCTGTCGTTCACGACGATCGGCGTCTTGCGGATCTTCAGGACGTAGTCGATCGACTTGGCCAGGGTCTCTTCCGAGGTCTCCTTGCCGGTGATGATCTCGACCAGACCCATCTTGTCGACCGGCGAGAAGAAGTGGATGCCGATGAAGTTGGCCGGACGCACCGACGCTTCGGCCAGGCCGGTGATCGGCAGGGTCGAGGTGTTGGAGCCGAACACGGCGGTCTCGGCCAGCTGGGCCTCGGCGAGCGCCGTGACCTTGGCCTTCAGTTCGCGGCTTTCGAACACCGCCTCGACGACCAGGTCCGAGCCCTTGACGTCGGCATAGTCCGCCGTCGGATGGATCAGGGCCAGCAGGGCTTCGCCCTTTTCGGCGGTCAGCTTGCCGCGTTTCACCGACTTCTCGACCAGGGTGCGGGCGTAGCCCTTGCCCTTCTCGGCGGCCTCGGCGGAAACGTCGACCAGCACGGTCTCGATGCCGGCCTGGGCCTGAACGTAGGCGATGCCCGCGCCCATCATGCCGGCGCCGAGCACGGCGACCTTCCTGACGTCGTACGGCGCGTAGCCGGCCGGACGCGAGGCGCCCTTGCCCAGCTCCTGCATGGACAGGAACAGGGTGCGGATCATGCCGCGCGCCTGGGGCGACTGCATGGTCTTCAGGAAATAGCGGGTCTCGATGCGCAGGGCAGCGTCGATCGGCACCTGCAGGCCTTCATAGAGGCACTTCAGGATGTTCAGCTGGGCGGGATAGTTGCCGAACGACTGCTTGCGCAGCATGGCGTTGCCCATGATGAACACCTGGCCGCCGGTCGGGCTGTAGGGACCGCCGCCCGGCAGGCGGAAGTCCTTCTTGTCCCAGGGCGCGACCGGGTCGCCGGTCTTCACCCATTCCTTGGCCGCCGCGACGGTCTGCCCCGGCTCGACGACCTGGCCGACGACGCCCTTGGCCAGGGCTTCCTGCGCGGTCATCGACTTGCCTTCGAGCAGGTAGGGCGCGGCGTTCATGGCGCCCATGATGCGCGGCAGACGCTGAGTGCCGCCGGCGCCCGGCAGCAGGCCGACCTTGGCTTCCGGCAGGCCGAGCTGGAGCTTGGGGTTGTTGGCCGCGACGCGGTAGTGGGTCGCGAGCGCGAACTCCAGGCCGCCGCCGAGGGCCAGGCCCTCCAGAGCGGTGGCCACCGGCTTGCCGCATGTCTCCAGGGCGCGGAACGCCTTGTTCAGCGCGAAGCCGCCGTCGAAGGCCGCCTGCAGCTTTTCCTGCTCCGAACGGGTGTCCTCGCCCGCCGCGCCGGCCGTGCCGCCGAGCTCGCCCAGGTCGGCGCCGGCGCAGAAGCCGGTCGCCTTGCCCGAGGCGAAGACCGCGCCCTTGATGTCGGCGTCGGTCTTGATGCGCTCGACCACCTCGCCGATCTCGGCGATGACCTTGCCGGTCAGGGTGTTCATGCTGCGGCCGGGGACGTCGAAGGTCACCAGGGCGATCCCGTCGCCGTCGACCTCGATCTTGAAGTTTTCCATATCGCTATTTCCTGAGGTCTTAGACGCGTTCGATAACGGTGGCGGTGCCCATGCCGGCGCCGACGCACAGGGTGGCCAGGCCGACCTGCTTGTCGGTGCGCTCCAGCTCGTCGAGCAGGGTGCCGAGGATCATCGCACCGGTGGCGCCCAGCGGGTGGCCCATGGCGATGGCGCCGCCGTTCACGTTCATCTTCTCGTGCGGGATGTCGAGCGCCTGCATCATGCGCAGCACGACCGAGGCGAAGGCCTCGTTCAGCTCGTACAGGTCGATGTCGGCGGCGCTCATGCCCAGGCGGCCGAGCAGCTTCTCGGTGACCAGCGCCGGGCCGGTCAGCATGATCGACGGCTCCGAACCGATAGAGGCCATGCCCTTGATCTTCGCGCGGGGCTTCAGGCCCAGGGCGTCGCCCATTTCCTTGCTGCCGATCAGGACGCCGGCGGCGCCGTCGACGATGCCCGAGCTGTTGCCGGCGTGGTGGACGTGGTTGACCTTCTCCACCTGCGGGTAGCGCTGCTGCACCACCGCGTCGAACGCCATCTCGCCCGGACCGGTGAACGACGGGTTCAGCGACGCCAGGGTCTGCATGGTGGTCGAGCCGCGCACGGTCTCGTCATGGGCCAGGCGGATGAGGCCCATCTGGTCCTTCACCGGCACGACGGACCTGGCGAAGCGGTTGTCGGCCCAGGCGGCGGCGGCGCGGCGCTGGCTCTCGACGGCGTAGGCGTCGACGTCGTCGCGGCTGAAGCCGTACAGCGTCGCGATCAGGTCGGCGCTGACGCCCTGCGGCGCGAAATAGGTCTTGAAGGCGCTCGACGGGTCGGTCGGCCAGGCGCCGCCGTCGCTGCCCATCGGCACGCGGCTCATGCTCTCGACGCCGCCGCCGATCGCCATCTGGGCCTCGCCCGAGATGACCTTGGCCGCGGCCATGTTCACGGCTTCCAGGCCGCTGGCGCAGAAGCGGTTGATCTGCACGCCCGCCGTGGTCTCGGCGTAGTCGGCGGTCAGCACGGCGGTGCGGGCGATGTCGCTGCCCTGCTCGCCGACCGGCGAGACGCAGCCCAGGACGACGTCGTCGACCTTGGAGGTGTCCAGGCCGTTGCGGTCCCGCAGCGCTTCCAGCACCTGGGTCGCCAGCGACAGCGAGGTCATTTCATGCAGGGAGCCGTCCTTCTTCCCCTTGCCGCGGGGCGTTCGAACGGCGTCGTAGATATAGGCTTCGGCCATGATGGCGTCCTCTAGAGGAAAGCGGGGTTAGCGGGTTCGACGACCACCTCGGTCTTCACCGAGCTGGCGATGAAACAGTCTTCGTGGGCGGCGTGGTGCAGGGCTTCCAGCTGCGCCTCGTCGGGTGAGTTTCCAATAAAAACTATATGGGGTCGCAGGGCGACTTTGGTAACCGCGATCTTGCCCTCGGCGTTCTTGCGCATCACGCCTTCGGCCTCGTCGCGATAACTGCCGACGACGAAGCCGGCCTCGCGGGCCTTATGAAGGAAGGTCAGCATGTGGCAGTTGCTCAGCGCCGCCACGAGCATCTCCTCGGGATCGACCGCGGAAGGATCGGACCAGGGAACCGGGACCACGCTGGGCGACGGAGACGCCGGAAGCGTGATTCCGCCATCGAAGGCGATCGTGTGCGCACGCGAGTAGCGCCCGGCGAGAAAGTCCTCGCCGGGCGCCGTCAGTGTCCAGTCGATCGTGGCGACATACTTCGCCATTCGCCGGTCTCCCGAAGCGTTAGAGCGTCCTCGCGATGAGGACCTTCATGACTTCGTTGGCGCCGCCGTAGATCCGCTGGACGCGGCTGTCGCGGTACATGCGGGCGATCGGGTATTCGGCCATGTAGCCGAATCCCCCGAAGAACTGCAGGCAGCGGTCGATGATGCTGTTTTCCAGGTCGGTGACCCAGTACTTGGCCATCGAGGCCGTCGCGGCGTCGAGCTTGCCCTGCAGGTGCTGCTCGATGCAGTGGTTGACGAAGACCCGGGCGACGGTCGCCTCGGTCTTGCATTCGGCCAGCACGAACTGGGTGTTCTGGAAGTCGATGATCTTCTTGCCGAAGGCGCCGCGCTGCTTGACGTAGTCGATGGTCAGGGCCAGCGCGCGCTCGATGGCGGCGATGCCCTGGACGGCGATGTTCAGGCGCTCCTGCGGCAGCTGGCCCATCAGCTGGAAGAAGCCCTGGCCTTCGCCGCCGCTCAGCAGGTTCGCTGCCGGCACGCGCACGTCGTTGAAGAACAGCTCGGAGGTATCGGCCGCCTCCATGCCCAGCTTGTCGAGGTTGCGGCCGCGCTCGAAGCCTTCGGCGCCGTCGGTCTCGACCACGATCAGCGAGGTGCCGCGGGCGCCCTGGGTCGGGTCGGTCTTGCAGACCACGATCACCAGGTTGGCCGTCTGGCCGTTGGTGATGAAGGTCTTGGAACCGTTGATGACGTACTCGTCGCCTTCCAGGCGGGCCGTGGTCTTGATGCCCTGCAGGTCGGAACCGGCGCCCGGCTCGGTCATGGCGATGGCGGAGATGAGCTCGCAGGTCGCCATGCGCGGCAGCCAGCGCTGCTTCTGCTCTTCGGTGCCGTACTGCAGGATGTAGTGGGCGACGATGGCGTTGTGCAGCGACAGGCCGTAGCCGTCGACGCCCTTGGCGCCGAGCTGCTCCATCAGGATGACTTCGTGGCGGTAGTCGCCGCCCATGCCGCCGTATTCCTCGGGGATGGACAGGCACGACAGGCCCGCCTCGGCCGACTCCGTCCACAGCGCGCGCTCGACGATGCCGTCCTCGCGCCACTTGGCGACCCGCGACTCGGGCGCGTGCTCGTCGAAGAACTTGCCGACCGCGTCCTCGAAGATGACGAGGTCTTCCTCGGCCATGAACGCCGGCCGTTCGACTTGCAGCACACCCATGGTCAGAAAGCCTCCGCGGGCAGGGCCATCATGGTGGCCGAGCCGGTCTTGAGTTTGGTGAGATGGCCGCCGGTCTCCGGCAGCATGCGCTCCACGAAGTAGCGGCCGACGACCAGCTTGCTCTCGTAGAAGGGATCGGTGTCGCCCGCGGCGATCTTGGCCAGGGAGACCTTGGCCATCAGCGCCCACATGTAGGCCAGGCCGGTCAGGCCGAAGAGGTGCATGTAGTCGGTCGAGGCGGCGCCGGCGTTGTCCGGGTTGGCCAGGCCGTTCTGCATCAGCCACATGGTGGCCTCCTGCAGCTGCGCCTTGGCGCCGGCCAGGCCTTCGATGAACGGCTTCAGCTGCTCGTCCTTGCCGTTGGCTTCGACGAAGGCGTCGATCTCGGCGAAGAAGCTCATCACCGCGCGGCCGCCCTGGGCGGCCAGCTTGCGGCCGACGAGGTCCAGCGCCTGGATGCCGTTGGTGCCCTCGTAGATCAGGGCGATGCGGCAGTCGCGCAGGTACTGGCTGGCCGGGAAATGCTCGGTGAAGCCGCTGCCGCCGTGCACCTGCATGCCGTCGACGCAGGCCTTGAAGCCCTTGTCGGTCAGGTAGCCCTTCAGGACCGGGGTCAGCAGGCCCATGTAGTCGTTGGCCTTTTGGCGCACCGCCTCATCCGGATGGGCGTGGGCGAGGTCGCCGTGCAGCGCGGTCCAGAACAGGAAGGCGCGGCCGCCCTCGATGACCGCCCGGCTGTCGAGCAGCATGCGGCGCACGTCGGGGTGGACGATGATCGGGTCAGCCGGGCCGTCGGCGTTCTTCGGGCCGGTCAGCGAACGGCCTTGCAGGCGATCCTTGGCGAAGTCGCGGGCGGCCTGGTAGGCGGCTTCACCCTGGGCGATGCCCTGCAGGCCGACGCCGAGGCGGGCCTCGTTCATCATCACGAACATCAGCTTCAGGCCGCTGTTCTCTTCGCCGATCAGGTAGCCGACGGCGTCCTCGTACTGCATCACGCAGGTGGCGTTGCCGTGGATGCCCATCTTCTCTTCGAGGCCGACGCACTTGACGCCCTCGTTGCGCGCGCCGACCGAGCCGTCGGCGTTGGGGAAGAACTTCGGCACGATGAAGAGCGAGATGCCCTTCACGCCGGCCGGGGCGCCTTCGATGCGGGCCAGCACCAGATGGACGATGTTGTCCGACATGTCGTGCTCGCCGGCGCTGATCCAGATCTTCTGGCCGCTGATGCGATAGCTGCCGTCAGCCTGCGGGACCGCCTTTGTGCGCAGCAGGCCCAGATCCGTGCCGCACTGCGGCTCGGTCAGGTTCATGGTCCCGGTCCATTCGCCGGACACCATCTTGGGCAGGTAGGTCTGCTTCTGCTCGTCGGAACCGCCGGTGTGGATGGCCGAGTAGGCCCCGTGCGCCAGGCCCGGGTACATCGAGAAGGCCATGTTGGCGCTGCTCGACATCTCCGAGAAGGACAGGTTCACGACATGGGGCAGGCCCTGGCCGCCATAGGTCGGGTCCGAGCCCAGGCCCGTCCAGCCGCCTTCGCACAGCTGCTTGTAGGCCGCCTTGAACCCGGTCGGGGTGGTGACCGTGTTGTCGGCGTTCCACTTGCAGCCCTGCTTGTCGCCGACGCTGTTCAGCGGCGCCAGGACCTCGCCGGTGAACCGGCCCGCCTCGGTGACGATCTGCTCGACCACGTCCATGGACGCATCGGCGAAGGCGGGCAGGTTCGAATAGCGGTCGAGCTCCAGCACATCGCGCAGGAGGAACAGGTGATCGCGGACCGGCGGCTGGTAGGCCATGGGCGCTCCGTTGGCTCTGGTGGGGGTCTGGATGGAAAAGGCCGGCGCTATTTCGCGCCGACCGGCTCCGCGTGACCATCGACGCGCGAGCGCATCATCTGCTCATAGGCCTCGGCCTTGGGCAGCAGGTCAGGACGGCTGGTGGAAAGGTGCATTTCGAGACGGCTGCACGCGGCGTGGAGCTCGGCGATGGCGCCCTCGATGTCCTCGCGCTGCTGTTCCAGCACGACGATCTTCTCCTTGAACTTCTTCAGGGAGTGGGCGTTCTGCTGCGCCGCCTCGTCGCCCTCGTCGTACAACTCGAGAATCTCGCGGATTTCCTGCAGCGACAGGCCCACGCGCTTGCCGCGCAGGATCAGGATCAGCCGGGCGCGATCCTTGTAGGAATAGACCCGGTTCATGCCGTCGCGGGCCGGGGTCAGCAGGCCCTTGTCCTCGTAAAAGCGAAGCGCGCGGGGCGTCGCCTTGAACTCGGTGCAGAGCTGTCGAATGGTGAAGGTCCGCTCGGGACGACGCAGTTCGGTCGGCATCTTGGTTCCTCCCTGTAGCCACCGTTTCTTGTTGCCGTGGGTATATGCCCTTTACGTCAACGTCAGCAATCCCAAATGCGTGATGATAACCATAGATTGCGATTGCATCGCAGGACGCCCCGTGATGACCTCCGCCCGCTTGTTCTGGGGAGAAGCAATGCAACAGCGGCTTGCGGTGGCGCGTGACGTAGCGGGCGAACTGACGGCGACCGAGGAGGTCGTGGAAGACGCCCTCGCCCAGGCCGTGCGGCTGATGCGGCGGATGATCGAGGCGCGGCGCGAACTGGGCCTGCCGGTCAAGCCGGGCGAGCCGGCGATGAGCCGCGTCACCACCATCGTCTCCTTCCTCGGCGAGGCGCAGCGCGAACTGGTGAAGGCGCGCGCCGAGCTGGGCGCTATCCGGGAGGAACTCGGCATCCCGCCGGTCGACCCCGCCGTAGCCGAAGCCGCCCTGCGTCAGGCGAGCTGACCGTCCGTTGATTTCCGCGATCTTCGCCATCCTGCTGGCGCTTGCCGCGCTCGGCGCCGTCCTGCGTGGCGGTCCGGTGGAGCAGCGCGGGGTCGGCCTGCTGACCGCCGGCTGGCTGACCTCGCTGGCGGCGCAGTATTTCGGCGGCTACGGGCCGCTGCCGGCCTGGTTCCTGGCCATCGACCTGGGCGTGCTGGCCGGGCTCGTCACCCTGACCTGGAAGTCACGCCGCCCATGGCCGGTCTATGCCTGCGGCCTGCAGACGCTGGCCGTCGCCGCCGACCTCGCGGCGCTGGTCTCGCCCGGGTTGGACACCCGCCTGTACCTGACCTTCATCGGCGCCCTGGGCTTCGCGGTGGTTATGGTCCTGACCCTCGGCGCCTGGCTGCCGAACAAGGCCCGCTGATTCAGGTATACATTGGCGCTAGTATACTTCGCGTACCCAGTCCGGTTCGTAGCGCCGAAGATGGTCCCACCTGACTGGATTTCCAGCCGCAAGCGCCGCTTCAGCGGCGGCTAGCTGCTCCCCATCAAAGTCGAATACGTCTTCGGGAGGGAACCCTACGGCGGGTAACTCTCCGGTTTTTGCCGCTCGAATCGCTCGCTCTGACGACACGAAAATTCGTCCGCCATGGGCGCCATGCACTACCCGGTGTAGCGGCCTGCCGCGACAGTCACGGACGATGACGTGGTCCATATCCATCGGGAAACTCCTTTCTGCACAAGGGTTCTCGCGCCCGCCTCCCCAACTCGCAAGCGCGGTTAAGGCTGCGCCGATGCCGGGTATTGAAAGTTGGTATGGCATATGGCATATCATCTGCCATCGCAGCGGGCCCGAGGGGGAGCGACATGGCAGGTGAAGATAGCGGGAAGGGGCCGACGCCTCCCTACACGTCGTTTCCCTCGTTCAAGACGCTCATCGCAACGCTCAAGGAGAACGGCCTTCCGGGGCGTATCGACCGGAGCATGTTGAAGAATTTCTCTGGTGGGGTCGCTGGTCAGCTTCTGACCGCACTCCGCTTCATGGGCCTCACGGACGATGCCGGGCACCCTACTGACGACCTGACTGCGCTCGTTGGGTCGTATGGCACGGACGCGTGGCCCTCCGCGCTCGCGTCCGTCCTGCAAATGGCATACGCGCCCCTGTTCCAACTCCGGCTGGAATCGGCCTCCCCCGCTCAGTTCAATGATCTGTTCCGAAAAGCCTTCGCCGCCGAAGGCGACACCTTCCGCAAATGCGTCACGTTCTTCCTGAGCGCCGCAAAGGAGGCGCAGGTGCCGATCAGCTCCTACATCATGCAGAACAAGAAGCCGCGGCTGGGCCCCACCAAAAAGCGCGCGCCGAAGGTCGATGCCAAGCCGAAGCCGCCCGCTCCTGCGAAGGATGACCACGTTGGGAGCGGATCGGATCATACGCACCACCAACCAGCCAAAGAGCAACCGCCGGAGCAAGTGCTGCTTGCCCTGCTGGATCCTGAATCAATGTCTGCTGATGAGCAGCAGGCCGTTTGGACCCTGCTGCTCTACCTGAAGAAAAAGCCGTCATCCGGGGGCTCCTCATGATGATCGGCAAACAATCCGCGCAAGCGGAAACCGGGGCTGTGGCGGCCCCGGCTCCTGAAGTTCAACGACTAGCAACTTGTTGGAGGCCGCCGGCAAGCGGCCCGAAGGGTAGGTGGTACATGACATAGAGCCAGACCAATCCGCCACTTCGTCCTGCGTCCGGTCTCGCGAGCCGGACGCAGGGCATCTTAGCATGCTCACGATCGCGATGGAATCCGCCACCGATGGCGATCACTTTTCACCCGACTCCGGGCGCAGTCCTCGTCTGCAATTATCAGACCGGGTTTATCGAACCTGAGATGGTCAAGACGCGCCTATGCGTTGTGATCACCCCCCGCCTACGTCGGCGCGACGGCCTATGCACCGTGGTCCCGTTGAGCACGACCGCTCCCGATCCGGTGGAGGACTACCATTTCGAGGTCGAGTTCGCGCGCGAGCTTCCGCGCCCCTGGGAGGGCGATAGGAAGTGGGCCAAGTGCGATATGCTTTCGACAGTTGGCTACGGTCGCCTCTCCCCTATTGGCATCGGCCGAGGGCCTGACGGAAAGCGGCGCTACATCTACCCGCATGTTTTGCCCGGTCAGCTGAAGGCGATACGGGCGGGTGTGCTCTGCGCATTAACCCTTCGTGAGTTGACACAGCACCTGTAGAGCCCCATTTTCGAGGCGATCCCGCTCTGCGAAAGCATCGGGCGTTGAGACCACCTCCCTTGAGGGGGTGGCGGGCCTCAGGGGCGATGACAAGCGGCTGAGGCTGTCGATTATCAAGGGCGCACTCTCGCGAGTGCGCCCTTTGTCACTTCTTAGGCACCCTTACCGGCGCGGCCTTACTCAGCAACCGTTCAAACACGGCTTCAGCCCCGGTGGGGCTTCGTCCGCCATCGGCTTGAGCGGCCTCGGCTGCTTCGATGAAGCGCCGGCTCTGCTCCTCGTCCTCGATCTTCGGTTTCTTGGCCTTGGCCATGGTCCCTCTTAGACCTGCTCACGAGCTGTTCGATAGGTGAGGCGCTTGCCGACCACACCGGCCAGCAGGATATCAGCCCGCTCGATGTCGTTCACCCCCAGCGCGACGCGGTTGCTGTAGCGGAAGTCGAACTCCGCCAGATAGCGGTGCAGGTGCTTCTCGGAGCAGTGCTGGTAGATGCCGCGCATCCCGCGCTTGAAGATCGAGAACACACCCTCGACAGTGTTGCTGTGGACGTCGCCCCGGACGTACTCGCCGCCGCTGTGGCGCACGCTGTCATGCAGAGCGACGTGGGCGTGAGCGTTGCCGTACAGCTTGCTCTCGTCGGTGTAGAGGACGGCTTCCTTGGCCACGTTGGCGGTCACGATCTGGGTGACGGCTTCCTTGGTTGCGTGCTTGACGTGGAAGCTGCGAACCCGACCGCCGCGCTCGACCAGAGCGACGATGGCGCGCTTGTTGGCAGGGCCTTTGTTCTTGAACTTGCGCGGGGTGCCGTCGGTGCGGGTCATGGTCGGGTTGGCCACGGGACCATAGTAGGTCTCGTCAGCCTCAACGACTTTCCCCGAGCTGCCGAAGGGCGCCAGCGAGCCGTCACGCATGGCTTCGCGGATGCGGTGGGCCAGGAACCAAGCGGTCTTCGGAGTGCAGCCGAGGGTGCGGTGAAGCTGGTTGGCGCTCACACCCTTCTTGGACGCCGCCATGAGATACATGGCTTGCAGCCAATGGCGTAGGGGAACGTGGCTGGCCTCAAAGATGGTCCCGACCTTCACGGTGAAGGGCTTGCGGCACTGGTAGCACTTGTAGGCGCCGATGCGGGTGGACTTGCCGCCCATCTTGCCGATGCGCTCATAGCCGCCGCAGTGGGGGCAGACGGCCCCTTGCGGCCAGACCCGCGCCTCGATGTAGGCGTAGGCGGCTTCTTCGTTGTGGAAGTGCGGAGCGGAGAGGTTCGACATGGTTCAATCCCTTATGGGACTTACCATAGCGATGTTTTTGGGTACGGCAAGTATATTATTGGGTATACATTCCTATCGGTCCGGATTATTTTCCTGCGGACACCTGACCGGAGCCCGCGATGTCGCGTCCGTCCCACGCTCAGATCTGGAACGCCATCGACCAGCTGGCGGCGCGGTTCGACATGACCGTCTCGGCCCTGGCCAAGGTCGCGGGACTGGACCCCACCAGCTTCAACCGCTCCAAGCGCTTCTCGCCGGAGCCGGACGCCCGTCCCCGCTGGCCCTCGACCGAGAGCGTGGCCAAGGTGCTGGCCGCCACCGGCGTGTCGTTCGCCGACTTCGGGGCGCTGGCGGAAGGCGGGCCGGCGCGTGGCGCGGCGGGCGTGCCGCTGATCGGCTTCGCCCAGGCCGGGGACGACGGCTACTTCGACGACGCCGGCTTCCCGGTCGGCCAGGGTTGGGACGAGATCGACTTCCCCGGCCTCGCACGCGAAGGCGTCTACGCCCTGGAGATCAGCGGCGACTCGATGGCGCCGGTCTACCGCGAGGGCGACCACATCGTCGTCGACCCCACCGGCGGCGAGCCGCGTCGGGGCGACCGGGTGGTGGTCAAGACCGTCGACGGCGAGGTGCTGGCCAAGGAGATCGCCCGCATCACCGCCAAGGCCGTCGAGCTGAAATCGCTCAACCCCGACTATCCCGGCCGCACCCTGGACCGGAAGGACATCGCCTGGATCGCCCGCATCCTCTGGGCCAGCCAGTAGACGCGGAAAGGGCCGGCCCTTCGCGGAGCCGGCCCTCGCCGTCAGTTCATGGTCCAGCTTACCAGCTGGCGTTGCGGTAGCCGCCCGTCGGCTGGACGTAGCCGCTGTGGACGTAGCCGATGCCGACGCCGTTGCGGCTCACCAGGACCCACTGGCCGTTGTTGGCGAAGGCCGCGGCCTGGAAGGTCTCGCCCCGTTGCAGCAGGCCCACCTTCGAGGTCGAGGTCGACGGACCGGCCCGCAGGCTGACGTTGGTCGCCGCGACCATGCGGATGTTGGCCTTCTCGAAGCGGGCCGGCTGGACGTAGGAGGCCAGGCGCTGGCCGCCACGGTTGTACGTGCCCTGGGCGTAGCCGTCGTTCGTCTGCGACTTGCAGCCGATGTAGGAGCCGGCCGCGGCGCCGAGGCCCGCGCCGACCACCGTGCCGGCGGTGCGCTCGTTCTTGGCCACCTGGTTGCCCAGCAGGCCGCCGAGGATCGCGCCGATCACCGCGCCGCCTTCCTGCTTGGAGCCGGGGGCGTCGCAGCGGAAGACGCCGGCGCTCTGGGCGTTGGCGGCCATCGGGGCGCCGACCATCGTCGCGGCCACGGAGATGGCCAGACCGATCTTGGCGATCTTGCTCTTGGTATGGGTCATGGTTGTTCTCCTCAGATATCTCCGGCGGGCCGTTGCGCCCGTCGTTGAGAAGAACCTAGCGACCCCGACCTGAACGAGATCGGGGTCGCCCTGTTATGTTTGGTTCAGGCTTCCAGCAGCTTGCCGGCCAGCCCGTCCTCGATCAGCTGGATCGTGCGGTCCAGACCGAAGATCGCGGCGAAGGAGCCGAAGCGCGGACCCTGGCTCTGGCCGAGCAGGACCTCGTACAGCGCCTGGAACCAGGCCCGCAGCGGCTCGAAGCCGCCGCCCTTGCCGGACTCGTAGACCTCGTTCTGGATCAGCTCGGCGTCCTGGCAACCGGCCGGCAGCGCCCGCAGTCGCAGCAGCAGGTCTTCCATCGCGGTCCGCTCCTGATCGGTGGCCGCGCGGAACGACTTCGTCGGCTTCACGAAGTCCTCGTAGTAGTTCATCGCGTAGTCGGCCAGGCGGTCGAGCAGCGGCTGGTTCTCCGGCGTCGCGCCCGGGATGTAGCGGGTCAGGAAACCCCACAGCACGTCCTTGCTCGACGCGTTGCCGGCCGAGACCAGATTCAGCATCAGCGAGAACGACACCGGCGAGCCCGCTTCCGGCGGATTGCCCATGTGGACGTGCCAGGCCGGATTGTTCAGGTCCGGTTCGTTGGCGCCCTCGGCCTTCTTGCGGTTGAAGGCGTCCAGCTGCTGCAGGTACTCGTCCGTCGCCTTGGGGATGACGTCGAAATAGAGCTTCTTGGCCGACTTCGGGCTCTGGAACATGTAGTAGGCGAGGCTCTCGGGCGCGCCGTAGCGCAGCCACTCCTCCATGGTCAGGCCGTTGCCCTTGGTCTTGGAGATCTTCAGGTTGTTCTCGTCCATGAAGAGCTCGTAGTGGAACCCCTCCGGGGGCGTTCCGCCGAGCACCTTGCAGACTTGGTTGGACAGCCGGACGCTGTCGATCAGGTCCTTGCCGCTCATCTCGTAGTCGACGCCGAGCGCCGTCCAGCGCATCGCCCAGTCGGGCCGCCACTGCATCTTCACGCCGCCGCCGGTGACCGGAACCTCGGTCAGCTCGCCGTCCTCGTCGCGGAAGGTGATCGTGCCGCGGTCGAGGTGACGCTCCAGCGTCGGGACCTGCAGCACCTTGCCGGTCCTGGGGCTGATCGGCAGGAACGGCGAATAGGTCGCGCGGCGTTCCTCGCCGAGCGATGGCAGCATGATCTTCTGGATGGCGTCGAACCGCTCCAGCGCCGTAAGCAGCGTCGCGTCGAACCGGCCGCCGCGATAGCAGTCGGTGGACGAGACGAACTCGTAGTCGAAGCCGAAGCTGTCGAGGAAGGCGCGCAGGCGGGCGTTGTTGTGGTGGCCGAAGCTGGCGTGCTCGCCATAGGGATCGCGGACCACGGTCAGCGGCTTGTCGAGATCCTCGCGCATGATCTCGCCGTTCGGCACGTTGGGCGGGATCTTGCGCATCCCGTCCATGTCGTCGCTGAAGCTGATCAGCCGGGTGGGGATGGCGTCCTCGGTCAGGGCGCGGAAGGCGATCCGCACCATGGTCGTACGCGCCACCTCGCCGAAGGTGCCCATGTGCGGCAGGCCCGAAGGACCGTAGCCGGTCTCCAGCACCACCGGTTTGCCCAGGGCCTCCAGCGTCTTCACGGCCTCGTCCGCCTTCCCCGCATTGATCAGGGTCGAGGCGAGATCACGCTCGGCGTCGGTCAGGCGGACGCGCAGGACACGGGCGAGCAGGTTGCGGGCCTGTTCGAACGGCCAGGCCTTGGCGTCGCGGGCGGTGTGGGAGAGACCTTGGAACATGCGGCGCGGTATAGGCCCTGAGCCCGCGCGGTCAAGGAAAGCGGTCAGCCGAGCGTCTTCGCCACCATGCCGCCGCCGAACCAGATCTGCCAGCCGGCCACCTCCAGCCAGTGCAGCAGCACCGCCGGCCACAGCGATCCGGTGCGATGGCGCAGGTATCCGCAGGCCAGGCCCAGCACGGCCGTGGTGGCCAGGAAGTCGGCCCGCAGGAACACCGGCGCGGCCGGCCGCATGAAGGTCAGCGCCTCGAACACGTGCCAGAGCATGAAGACCAGGGTCGACAGCAGGATCGCCGCCGTCGCGTTCGCCCTCTCCGCCCGCCCCGGGACCAGCAGCCCCCGGAACACCAGTTCCTCGCCGATCGAGGGCACGAACACCGCCAGCAGCAAGGCGCCCGGCAGGACCGACCAGTCGGCCGGAGCCGGCTTCAGCAGGCCGCCCCCGAGTCCGATCGCCAGCTCGACCGCCAGCGCGGCCACGCCCACCACCGCCGCCAGTCGCCAGCCGCGCGCCGTCGGCAGGGTGGTCAGGCTGGAACGGACGCGGGTCAGGAGGCGGCGCGCTTGCATCGAACGCTGTTTGGTCCAAGCTCGCGGCGGCCTCAAGAGCCATGTCCGGGGAGGGACAAGACGATGCCGATACTGCCTTTCACCGCCATCCTGGCGGGCGCCGCCGCGATCGGCCTGGTGCTGCTCAGCTTTCCGATCGCCAACCATCGCCGCGCGGCGCGCATCAGCGCGGGCGACGCGGGCGACGACCGCTTCAACCGCATGATCCGCGCCCAGGCCAACTTCACGGAGTACGTGCCGGTCGGCCTGATCGTCCTGGGCCTGCTGGAGGCCGCCAGCCCCGCCGGGTGGCAGCTGTGGGCCGTCGGCGGCACGCTGGCGGTCGGGCGCTTCCTGCATCCGATCGGGCTGATCTGGAACATCTTCATCGCCCGGGCCCTGGGCGCGATCCTGACCTTCGCCGCGCTACTGCTCGGCGGCGGCCTCCTGCTCTGGGCGACGCTGGGAGCCTGATCGTCGCTCGCGCGTTGATGCGCGATCGAGGGTAGCTGGCGGGCGGACGGGTGCATACGGACTTCATGGTGGCGAAGGCCCCGGCGGCGCGGCCCGACTGGCCGTTGAACGGCGGCGAGTGCGGCGCACTCATCGGGCGCTTCGACTGGGACTCGACCAGCCTCGGCCCCCTCGCCGGCTGGCCCGTCAGCCTGCGAACCACGGTCGACCTCGCCCTGTCGTCGAGGGCCGAGATCGTCCTCTTCTGGGGTCCGGACTTCATCGCCCTCTACAACGACGCCTACGCGCCGACGATCGGCGACAAGCACCCGCACGCGCTCGGACGGCCGGCCAGCATCTATTGGGCGGAGCTCTGGGACGACCTCGGCCCCCTGCTGCGCAATGTCTTCGAGACGGGTGAAACCTTCTGGGCCAAGGATCGGCCCTTCAAGATCGAGCGTCACGGCTATCTGGAGGACGTCTATTTCGACATCTCCTACTCGGCCGTGCGCGGCGAGGACGGCGCGGTCGCCGGCGTCATGTGCATCGTCTCCGAGACAACCCAGCGCGTGCTGGCCGGCCAACGGCAGGCTGCGGCCGAGGCCGAGGCCCGCGAGGCGGCGCGGCAGTTCCGGCTGCTGTTCGAGGGGGTCCCGCATCAGGTCTGGGCCGCCCGGCCCGACGGCGATCTCTACTGGCTGAACCAGAAGGTCTACGACACCACCGGGCGCCAGGAAGGCGAACTGTACGGCCAGGACTGGGGCAAGATCGTCCATCCCGACGACCTGCCGCGGGCGCTCGACGCATGGGCGGCGGCCAGAGCGGCCGGCGTTCACTATGAGGTGGAGTTCCGCCTCTGGGACGCGGCCGCCAACGACTGGCGCTGGTACATCTCGCGGGCCGATCCGGTGCGCGACGACGAAGGCGGCATCACCCGCTGGATCGGCACCAACACCGACATCCATGCTCAGAAGCTGGCCTCCGGCGAACTCACGGAACGCGCCGAGACCCTCGAGCGTGACTTCGACAGGCTCTGGCGGACGTCGCAGGACCTGCTGCTGGTGTCGGACGCCGATGGCCGGTTCCTGCGGGCGAACCCGGCCTGGACGGCGACGCTGGGCTGGACGGAAGCCGAACTGGTCGGCCGTGACTCCGTCTGGCTGCAGCATCCGGAAGACCTGGAGCGCACCCGCGACGAAGTCTCCCGGCTGGCGGCCGGCCAACACTCCATCCGGTTCGAGAACCGTTTCAGGCATCGGGATGGCTCCTGGCGTTGGCTGTCCTGGATGGCCGTGCCCGACGGCGACCACATCTACGGCGCCGCCCGCGACATCACCGCCGAGCGCGAGCAGGCCGAGGCGCTGGCGGCCGCCGAGGACGCCCTGCGTCAGTCGCAGAAGATGGAGGCCGTCGGCCAGTTGACCGGCGGCATCGCCCACGACTTCAACAACCTGCTGCAGGGGATCATCGGTTCGCTGGACCTGGTGCGGAAACGCATCGCCCAGGGCCGCACGCAGGAGCTGGACCGCTTCGTTGGCGGGGCCATGGCCTCGGCGAACCGCGCCGCTTCCCTGACCCACCGCCTGCTCGCCTTCGCCCGCCGCCAGCCGCTCGACCCGCGCCCGGTCAAGGCCAACCCGCTGATCGCCTCCATGGAGGAGCTGCTGCGGCGGACGATGGGCGAGAAGTACCAGCTGGAGTTCGTGCTCGCCGCCGGCCTCTGGACCACGCTGTGCGACCCGCACCAGCTCGAGGCCGCGATCCTCAACCTGGCCATCAACGCCCGCGACGCCATGCCCGACGGCGGCCAGCTGACCATCGAGACCTGCAACACACACATCGACGCCGCCTACGCCCGCGCCCTCGGCGACGTTCGGCCCGGCCGATACATCTGCGTCTGCGTGACCGACACCGGCGCCGGTATGACCCCCGACGTCATGGAACGCGCCTTCGATCCCTTCTTCACCACCAAGCCGCTCGGCCAGGGCACCGGTCTGGGCCTGTCGATGATCTACGGCTTCGCCCGCCAGTCGGAAGGCTACGCCAAGATCTATTCCGAGGTCGGCAAGGGCACGACGGTGAAGCTGTATCTGCCCCGACACCGCGAGAAAGCGATCGAAGATGAGAAGGAGAACGAACCCCTTCTGACGCAAGACCATATCGCCCATGACGGCGAGACGGTGCTGGTGATCGAGGACGACGCGGTGGTGCGCGACCTGGTCGTCGAGGTGCTGGACGAGCTGGGCTATCACGCCCTGGAAGCCGCGGACGGACCCACCGGGCTCGAGATCCTGAAGTCGCGCAAGCGGATCGACCTGCTGATCACCGACATCGGCCTGCCCGGCCTGAACGGCCGCCAGGTCGCCGACGCCGCCCGGATCGACCGGCCGGATCTGAAAGTGCTGTTCATGACCGGCTATGCCGAGAACGCCTCGCTGGCCCACGGCTTCCTGGAGGAAGGCATGGCCATGGTCACCAAGCCCTTCCCGATGGAAACCCTGGCGACGCGCATTCGCGGGATGATCGGGGGCTGACGGGGGACATGCACTTCAGTGCGTGTCCCACTCACTTCAAGCCGATGGGGACACATACTCCGCGAGTACAGGTCCCGGCCCTACTTCAGCCCGACCTTCACCTTCGCCGACAGCCCGGGACGCAGGCGCTTCACCTCCGGCTGGCCGGGGTCGAAAGTCAGGCGCACGGGCACCCGCTGGACGATCTTGGTGAAGTTGCCGACGCCGGGCTCGAAGGGCAGCAGGGCGAACTCCGACCCGGAGCCGGGCGCGATGCTGTCGACATGGGCCTTCAGCACCACGCCCGGCAGGGCGTCGATCCGGACCTCGGCGGGCTGGCCCGACAGCATGCGGCCGGTCTGGGTCTCCTTGAAGTTGGCGGTGACGTAGAGGGTGGTCAGCGGCACCAGCGTCAGCAGCTTCGTGCCCGGCTGGACGTAGTCGCCGACCTGGGCCTGGCGATCGGTGACGATGCCGGAGACCGGCGCGCGGATGATCGAGGCCGCCTGGTCCTGCAGCGCCAGGTCGAGCGCCGCCTGGGCCTTGCCGCGCGCGGCGCGGGCCTGTTCGAGACCGGACGCCAGCTCCACCCGCTTGCGCGAAGCGACCGTCGCGCCGTCGCGGCTGACGGTGAGAGCGGCGCGAACCCGTTCAGCCTCGGCCGAGGCGCTGGCGGCGTCGGCCCGGGCCCGCTCGGCCTCGCGGCGCGGCACGGTCCCCTGCTCGACGAGGGTGGCGTAGCGGTTCCAGTCGGCCTGGGCCCGCTCGGCCTGGGCGTCGGCGGCGCGGATGGCGGTGGCGGCCTCGGCGCTGGACGAGCGGGCGAGATTCTCCTCGGCGCCGGAGCGCGACAGGGCCGCCTCGGCCGCCGTAACAGCCGCCTCGGCCACGGCGAGCTCGGCCCGCGCGGAGGCGACGCGGGCGTCGTATTCCTGGGCGTCGAGCTGAACCAGCGGCTGGCCGGCGACGACGGTCTGGTTCTCCGACACCAGGATGCGGGCGACGAGGCCGCGCACCTTGGGCGCCACGGCCGTGCTGTCGGTCTTCAGATAGGCGTTGTCGGTCGTCTCCGACGCCTTGGCCGAGCGCAGCCAGACCACGCCGCCGCCGCCGATCACCACGGCGGCGGCCAGCACCAGCAGCACGCGCAGCCGCGCCTTGCCGGACGGTTTCGAGGCGGGGACAGCCTCGGTCACAGGTCGAACACCAGGCAGGTGGTGCTGGCGGTGGCGTAGACCCGGCCTTGCAGGTCGACGACCCTGCCCTCGGCGAAGGCGGCGCGGCGGCCCAGCTGGGTCACCGTCGCCTCGGCGCGGATCGGGCCGGTCGCCTTGGTCACCGCGCGCAGGTAGCTGACCTTCAGCTCCAGCGTCGTATAGCCCTTGCCGGCCGGCAGCCTGGCATGCACCGCCGTGCCGACAGCCGAATCCAGCAGGCTGGCGAGGTAGCCGCCGTGGACCGTGCCGAGGGGGTTGTAGTGCCGCTCGTCCGGCGTGCCGCCGATGACGATGCGATCCTCGGCGATCTCGCGGTGATCGAAATCGAGCGTCGTCGGCAGGCCCGGCGGCGGGCCGTCGCCCGCGAAGACCTGCTGCAGCTGTTCGAACCCGGTCAGGTCCTTGAAGGCCTTCGGGGCCTCGGCGACGGCGGATTGCGTCATGTTGGCGTTCCTTCGGGGAGGAAAGGAAGGGGTCAGGCGAACGCGTCGATGCGCGCGCGCAGGTTCTTTCGGGCGGCCTTGAGCATGGCGTCGGAGGCGGCCTGGTCGGCGACCGTCCGCGCCAGCTGGACCGAGCCCATCATCTCGCCCAGCAGCGAGGCGGCGATGGCGCGGCGCTCCGCCTCGTCCTCGAGGGGCAGGCGCGAGGCGATGGCGTCCATCAGCCGCTGGACGTTGGCGCGGAAGGTGTCCGCCGCCGGCCCTTCGGCCCGCGCGAACACCGGTCCCAGCGCCGCGATCGGGCAGCCGCTGTCGATCCGGTCGCGATGGCCGGCCGAGACATAGAATGCGATGTAGCGCTTCAGGCCATCCAGCCCCGGCGCATCCCGCGTCGCGTCGAGCCACAGGTTGCGGCCGTCCTCGAACGCCTTGTCCACGGCGGCGGCCAGCAGCTCGTCCTTCGACTTGAAGTGGGCGTAGAAGCCGCCGTGCGTCAGCCCGGCCTCGGCCATCACCTCGGCCACGCCCAGGCGGTCGGGCCCCTTGGCCCGCAGCGAACGGGCCGCGACGGCCAGCACCCGGTCCCGGGTCTCCTGTTTGTGCGTGTCGGAGTAGCGCATCGCGGATCGTCCCTTTATATGACGAACATAATATAATCATCGGCAGGCGCAAGGGCGGCCCGTGACAGACACCTCGACCACCCCCGTGAACGCCGGCGCCCTGCCCGAGCGGACCAAGTTCCTGATCTTCGGACTGATGGCATTCGGGCAGTTCATGGCCCTGCTCGACATCCAGATCGTCGCCGGCTCGCTGAACAGCATCCAGGCCGGCCTCTCCGCCGGGCCGGACGAGATCGCCTGGGTCCAGACCGCCTATCTGATGGCCGAGATCGTCATGATCCCGCTGGCCGCCTTCCTGTCGCAGGCGATCTCGACCCGCTGGCTGTTCACCGGCTCGGCGGCTCTGTTCACCCTGGCCAGCCTGCTGTGCGGCTTCGCCTGGGACATCGACTCGATGATCGTCTTCCGGGCCATCCAGGGCTTCGTCGGCGGGGCGATGGTGCCGACCGTGTTCGCCACCGGCTTCGCGATGTTCGACGGGCCGAAACGGGCGATGGTGCCCGCCATCCTGGGCGTCGTCTCGACCCTGGCGCCCACGCTCGGCCCGACAGTGGGCGGCCTGATCACCGAGGCGCTGGACTGGCGCTGGCTGTTCTTCATCAACATCCTGCCGGGCCTGGCCATCACCCTGATCCTGCCGATGCTGGGCAAGGTCGACGAGGCCGAGCCGACGATGCTCAGGCGCATCGACTGGACGCACGTCGGCTCGCTGGCCCTGTTCCTGGGCGGGCTGCAGTACATGCTGGAGGAGGGGCCGCGGCACGAGTGGTTCACCGACATCAACGTCACCACCGCCGCCTGGCTGTCGTTCGTCGGCGCCGTGGTCTTCTTCGAGCGCACCTTCTTCTCGCCCAACCCGGTGCTCAGGCTGACGCCGTTCAAGCGGCCGACCTTCGTGATGGCCTGCATCCTGAACGTGGTGATCGGCTTCGGTCTCTACTCGGCCACCTATCTGACGCCGGTCTTCCTCGGCCGGGTCCAGGGCCACACCAGCCTGCAGATCGGCCTGACCGTCTTCGTCACCGGCGTCTGCATGTTCTTCGGCGCGCCGATCGCCGCGCGCCTGTCGACGCGGATGGACCAGCGCTACGTCATCGCCGTGGGCTTCACCCTGTTCGCGGCCGGGCTCTGGATGATGTCGAACCTGACCACCGACTGGGGGTTCTGGAACTTCTTCCTGCCGCAGTCGGTGCGCGGCTTCGCCACCCTGCTCTGCATCGTGCCGGCGGTCGGCATGGCCCTGAACGGGGTCGCGCCGCAGGAGCTGCGCTACGCCTCGGGCCTGTTCAACCTGATGCGCAACCTGGGCGGCGCGGTCGGCATCGCCATGGTCAACACCTGGCTCGGCGATTTCGCGCGCGGCCACGCGCTGCACCTGAGCGAGGCGATGTCCCATGCCCCGGACAAGGCCCAGGCCTTCACCCAGGGGCTGGCGGGCCACTTCATGGCCTGGACGCCGGACGCCTCGCACGCGGTGACGATGGTGCAGGCGCAAATGGGCCAGGTCATCGCCCGCGAGGCCCTGACCCTGGCCTTCAACGACACCTTCCGGCTGATGGCCTTCCTGTTCCTGGCCGCGCTGCTGCTGGTGCCGTTCTCGAAGGCGGCGCCGGTGGGAGCGGGATCACCGCCACCGGATGCGCACTGATCAGGCCGGCGGCGCGGTCGCCGGATCCACCGGCGCCTCTTCCTCGCCCGGCCGGTTCAGCGCCACGGTGACGCCGAGGTCGCCCGTCACGTTGCCGATGGTGCGGAAGATGTCGGGGATCACCTCGACCGCCAGCAGGATCGGCAGCAGCTCCAGCGGCAGGCCCAGCGTCAGACAGATCGGCGCCATGCTGGCGAAGAACGAGATCTGGCCCGGCAGGCCGACCGAGCCGACGCTCACCGCGAAGGCGACGAACACCGCGCCGATCATCTGCGGCAAGGTCGGTTCGATGCCGTAGATGTGGGCCACGAAATAGGCGACGGCCAGGTTCGCCACCGGGCTGGTCAGGCGGAACACCGCCACCGCCAGCGGCAGCACCAGACCGGTCACCCGGGCCGGGATACGCAGGTCGTCCCGCGCCCGCTCGATCATCGCCGGCAGGCAGGCCAGCGACGACTGGGTCGAAATCGCCAGCACCTGGACCGGCGCCACGGCCCTGGCGAACTCCGGCAGGCTGACGCCCGTGCGGCGGACGGCCACGAGGATGTAGGGGATGACGGCGACGCCCAGCGTCACCAGCGAGACGATGGTCACGTACTGCAGCAGCGTCCCCGCCGCGCCGAGCCCGGCCCGCAGGCCGACGCCCAGCGACAGGGCGAACACCCCGATTGGCGCCACCCACAGCACCCAGCGGACGATGACGATCATCGCCTCGCCGATGCCCCGGAACAGGTTGATCAGCGGCGCGGACAGGTTTTCCGGCAGGCGGGTGACCGCGAAGCCGACGAACACGCCGAACACCACCAGCGGCAGGATGGCGTCCTCGGCCGCCGCCTTGATCGGGTTGGCCGGGGCCAGCGACTTGATCCAGTCGGCCAGGGCCGGAGCCTCGGCCACCGCCTGCTCGCCCGCCTTGGCCCCCGCGCGCAGCGCCTCGGCCCCCGCAGCCTCGACTGGCCAGATGGCCAGGAAGCCCTGGGTGGCGAAGGTCGCGTAGACCGCCGCGATCACCAGCAGGATGCTGAACAGGCCGACGGCCCGCGCCGCCAGCCGCCCGGTCGCGGCCGCGTCGGCCACCGAGGCGATGCCGACCACCAGCAGGGTGAAGACCAACGGCACGATGGTCATCCGCAGGGCGTTCAGCCACAGCCCGCCGACGGCCTCGACGAGATCGGCCGCCCCCTTGGCCTGGTCTCCGCCATAGGCGCCGATGGCGGCGCCCGCGGCGATGCCGGCGGCGAGAGCGAGCAGCACGCGGACGCTCAGCGACTTGAACATCGGATTCCCCTGATTTGCCCCCGACCCTAGAACCCTATCGCCCCGGTGGACAATCGACCACGGGCCGCTTTTCGTCTCGGCCGGGCGCAGGCTAGGGTCGGGGCATGAGCGAAGCGCCCCTCCTGCCCTGTCCACCCGTCGACGCCGGCGTCCTCGTCGGCCGCACCGTGGACCTGGAGCGGCTGAACGTGCTGCGGCACGGAGCGGACCTCTGGCGGGCGATCGGCGGCAACGACGAGTCCTGGACCTGGATCCCGTCGGGCCCCTTCCCGACCGAGGTCGCTTTCTTCGACTGGCTGAACGACCGCGGCCAACGGCCGAGCCAGTCGCTCTACGCGGTGATGGACAAGACCCGCGCCGGCTCGCCCCGCGCTGAAGGCCTCTACATGGCGCTGAGCGTCAATCCGGACGCCGGAACAGCGGAGCTGGGCCTCAATCTCGGCGCCGCCCTGGGCCGCCGCGCCGGTGGGACCGAGGCCTTCCACCTTCTGGCGGGCGACATCTTCGCCAAGGGCTATCGGCGTCTCGAATGGCGCTGCAGCCCGGAGAACGACGCCTCCAGCCGCGCCGCCCGGCGCTTCGGCTTCACGCTGGAGGGCGTGCTGCGACAGACCCACTGGCTGAAGGGCTTCAACTGGGACACCGAGGTCTGGTCGATCCTCGATCGCGAATGGCCGACCATCGATCGGCGGCTCCAGGGCTGGCTGGCGGCGGAGAACTTCGACGCGAGGGGCGAGCAACTGAAGCCGCTGAGCGCGTTCTGACCCTCCGCCGACAGCAAAAAGGCCTCCACGGCGGGAGGCCCAGAACGGTCAACTCAGGTTGCGCCGGATACCGGCTTCGAAAGTCCCCGCCGGGTCTGATCGGGTGAGGGGGAGGAAATCAGACCCGGCGGAGCTTCGCGGCGAACGTCACAGGACGTTGCCGAAAACCTGACCCGCGTTGATCGCGGCAGCGAAGGCCAGCGCCGGAATGGCGGCGAGGGCGAACATCATGGCGTTGCCAAACTTTTGAACCGACATAGTCAAATCCCCTTGAGATCGAGTGGAGCGCTGCGAAGCGCGTCCGGTGATTTCGATATAGGGAATACTTGCGGTCGACACCCGTTAAGTCTGCGTCATGACCTATGTTTAAGGTTCAGACCCCGACGATTACATAGGCGTAATGGTGGTAAACACCAGCCACCCACTCCGCCATAGACCCCCGTCATCCTTGCGCTCGTCGCGAGGATGACGACGCGGGGCGTGCGTGTTGGCCCCGGCCCTACCCCTCCGTCGGGGTCACCAGGAAATGTCCGCGCAGGGCGGCGATCGGGGCGGAGCGCTGGTCCTGCCAGGCCTCGACATGGACGTTGGCGATCCGGCGCCCGACCTTCTTGATCTCGGCGCGGGCGTAGGTGGTCAGGGGGCGGCCCGAGCGGAGATATTCGATGGAGACGTCGATCACCCGCGGCTGCCGCGCCGGCCCCTCCGACACCCGCAGCTGCGCCAGCGCCGTGATCTCCATGAAGGCGCCCAGGACGCCGCCGTGGATCGCGGGCAGCGCCGGGTTGCCGATGATGTGCTCGCCGAACGGCAGGATGGCGGTCATCTCGTCGCCGGCCAGCTCCACCGTCACGCCCAGGAAGTTCGCGTACGGAATACGGGCCAGCATGGCCTTCACGTCGTCGGACTGGTCGCTCACTTCGCGTCCTTCCGCGGCTTGAGGTTGGCGCCGAAACCGCGCCCCTTGCTGGAATCGAGCATGAAGGCGGCCTGGGCCGCCGCCACCGGATCGTCCGGATTGTCGTCGTAGGCCACCGCCCGCACGAAGGCGACCGAGCGGGTCGCCTTGTAGCAGAAGGCCCTGGCGTAGATGTCCTTGCCCGGCTCGGCGGGCCGCATGTAGTCGATCCGCAGGTCCAGGGTGGCGATGGTCTTGAACTCGGTCATCGCCGCATGCACCGCCTGGCCGCAGGCGTGGTCGAGCAGGGCGGTGACCACGCCGCCGGCGATGACGCCGGTCTCCGGCTCGCCGATCAGCTTTTCGTCGTAGGGCACCTTCAGCACCGAACCCTCGCGATCGACCGAGATGGTTTCCAGCTTCAGAGCCCGCGCGTGCGGGCTGCCCTGGTTCATGCCTTGCGCCAGGTTGCGCAGGAACTCGAGATGTTCGGCGTCGCTCATGCTTCAGGTTTAAACGTGGGGCGTTCCCATATCCAGATGATCATGAAGCCCGAGAACCTGCTCCGTCCGACGCCCGCCGGCCTCTACTGCCCGCCGGGCGACTTCTACATCGACCCCGTCCGACCGGTGGCGCGGGCGGTGATCACGCACGGCCATTCCGACCACGCCCGCAGCGGCCACGACCACGTCGCGGCCACCCCCCAGACGCTGGACATCATGGCCTGCCGCTATGGCGACGACTTCGCGGTCAGCTCGCTCGGGCTGGCCTACGGCGAGAAGATCACGCGCGACGGTGTCGAGCTCAGCCTCGTCCCCGCCGGCCATGTGCTCGGTTCGGCCCAGGCGGTGATCCGCTGGAAGGGCATGACCGCCGTGGTAAGCGGCGACTACAAGCGCCGCCCGGACCCGACCTGCGCGCTGTTCGAGCCCGTCCCCTGCGATCTGTTCGTGACCGAGGCGACGTTCGGCCTGCCGGTCTTCCGCCATCCGGACGCCGCCGACGAGGTCGGCCGCCTGCTGAAGTCGGTCGAGCAGTTTCCCGACCGCACCCATCTCGTCGGGGCCTACGCGCTGGGCAAGGCGCAGCGGGTCATCAAGCTACTGCGCCAGGCGGGCTACGCGAAGACCATCTACGTCCACGGCGCGATGGAGAGCCTGAACGCCCTCTACGAACGACACGGCGTCGAACTCGGCCCGATGGAGAAGGTCACCGACGACCACGGCAAGCTTGCCGGCGAGATCGTGGTCTGCCCGCCTTCGGCGCTTCAGGACCGCTGGAGCCGCCGCTTCGCCGATCCGATCAGCGCCTTTTGCTCGGGCTGGATGCGCGTCCGCGCCCGGGCCCGCCAGCGGGCCGTCGAGCTGCCGCTGATCGTCTCCGACCACGCCGACTGGGACGAGCTGACCGACACCCTGACCGAACTGAATCCCGGCGAGGTCTGGATCACGCACGGCCGCGAGGAAGCGCTGCTGCGCTGGTGCGAACTGCGCGGCCAGAAGGCCCGCGCCCTGGCGCTGGTCGGCTACGAGGATGACGACGACTGATCGAGCCTGATAGGCTCCCGTCCGAGCGACAACGGGGGGAGCCGATGCCGCGCCGGCGAGATCACTACCGACACCTTGAGCCCGGCCTGATCGTCCGCACGATCGAGGCCGTCCACCAGCGCATCATCGACCGGTTTCCGGAGTCGGGCCTGGGCAAGGTGTCGGGCGAGCTGGTCCAGACCGGCCGCGAGACCGCCGCCCGCGCGAAGCGGCTGACCGCGCCGCTGCTGCTGATGCGCATCCCGATCCTGCTGGCCACGCTCGCCGGGCTGGGCGGCATCGGCTACGTGATCCTGTCGCTGGACATCATCGCCCTGACCCGCCGCGCCGACCCGATCAGCCTGACCCAGGGCATGGAGTCGGTGGTCAACCTCGTGATCCTGATCGGGGCCTTCGTCTGGTCGCTGTGGAAGCTGGAGGACGGCGTCCGGCGCGGCCGGATCATGAAGGCGCTGCACGAGTTCCGGTCGCTGGCGCACGTCATCGACATGCATCAGCTGACCAAGGACCCCACCGTGGTCATCGGCGCGACCGAGCCGGAGCACCGGATGAGCCAGTTCGCCCTGGCCCGCTACCTCGACTACTGCGCCGAGATGCTGGCCCTGATCGGCAAGCTGGCCGCCCTCTACGCCGCCGGGACGGACGACCCGGAGGTGGTCCGCGCGGTCAACGAGATCGAGACCCTGACCACCGACATGGGCCGCAAGATCTGGCAGAAGATCACCATCCTGGGCGAACTCGTCGAACGTACGGGATAGGTCGAACGCCTTCTTTCGCTTATGAAGCGGCCCCCGCCGTTCCGAGACGCCGAGCCCATGCGACAGACCCTGCGAGATTTCCTGCGCCAGAACTCCGTTCCGGAGGGCCTCGGCGACGTGCTGAGCCGCATGGCCGACACGTGCGCCGGCATCAGCCGCGCGGTCGCCGCCGGCGCCATCCTCGACCAGCTCGGCTCGGCCGGCACGGGGAACGTCCAGCAGGAGGAGCAGAAGCAGCTCGACGTCATCACCAACGACATGCTGCTCGACACCTATTCGGCCACGCCCTGGGTCGCCGGCGTTGCCTCCGAGGAGATGGAGACCTTCGTCGCCTCCTCCACGCCGCCGAACGACGGCGCCTTCCTGGTGCTGTTCGACCCGCTCGACGGCTCCAGCAACATCGACGTCAACGTTTCGGTCGGCACGATCTTCTCGGTGCTGCCCTCGCCCGCCACCGGCAGGGCCCTGACCGAGGCCGACTTCCTGCAGCCCGGCCGTAACCAGCGCGCCGCCGGCTACGTCGTCTACGGCCCGCAGACCACGATGGTCCTGACGGTGGGCAACGGCGTCCACGGCTTCACGCTCGACCCGGCCTCCGGCGCCTGGCTCCTGACTCACTCCGGGATGACCATCCCGCGGGCGACAAAGGAGTTCGCGATCAACATGTCGAACATGCGCCACTGGGCGGCGCCGATCCGCGCCTACATCGAGGACTGCCTGGCCGGCGAGACCGGCCCGCGCGGCAAGAACTTCAACATGCGCTGGATCGCCTCGATGGTCGCCGACGTGCACCGCATCCTGGTCCGGGGCGGGGTGTTTATGTACCCGGCCGACGCGCGCGACCCGTCCAAGCCCGGCAAGCTGCGCCTGATGTACGAGGGCAACCCGATGGCGCTGCTGGTCGAGCAGGCCGGCGGTCGCGCCACGGACGTGAACGGCGACATCCTCGACATCGTCCCCACCGGCCTGCACCAGCGCATCGCCGTCGTGCTGGGCTCGGCGGAAGAAGTCGAGCGCGTCTCGGCCTGACCGCTACTGCGCGGCCTTCTGGTAGGGCTGGAAGCTGCAGGCCTGGGCATTGACCGGCACGTAGATGACCTCGCGCGGCTGACCCTTCTCGGCGAAGATCATGACGCCGCTGTAGACGCCGGCCCGCTCAAGACCACCGAAATCGAACGCACCGAACTCCCGCGGCAGGCCGTAGGGCTCGTAGCGGGCGCCGGCGACCTGGATCGGCGTCTTCTTCATGAACCAGTCGCGCCCCTCCGCGCCCGGATAGGGGACGCCCGCGCCCTGCGTGTTCAGCCCCTGGCCGATGTCGAAGGTGCAGGCCGCCCGCGCCGCGCCGGCCGAAGCCAGCACGGCGAACGCGGACGCGGCGGCGATCACGAGACGCATGGACGGTCCTCCTCTGTGCGGAAGACCATGACGGCGCGCGGCGCCGGCCCGCATCCTTCAAAAGGGGGCGCCTCACTTCCACGCCCCGCAGGGCAGGAGACGAAACCTCGAGCCCGCCACTACATTGAAGGACCATGCGCGCCTTCGCCCGCCTTCTCGACGGCCTGTCCTTCACCGCCTCGCGGAACGCGAAGCTGCGGCTGGTCCGCGACTTCCTGACCGAGCAGCCGGACCCCGACCGCGGCTGGGCGCTGGCGGCCCTGACCGGCCAGCTCAGCTTCTCCGCCGCCAAGCCCGCCGCCATCCGCAAGGCCGTCGAGGCGCGGATGGACGCGGTGCTGTTCCGCTGGTCCTACGACTACGTCGGCGATCTGGCCGAGACGGTGGCCCTGGTCTGGCCCGCCCAGCCGGGCGCGAACCGCGAGCCGGAACTGTCCGAGGTGATCGACGCCCTGCGCACGGCCTCCCGGTCCGAGGTCCAGCGGATGATCGAGCGCTGGCTCGACGCGTTGGACCCGGACGGCCGCTGGGCGCTGCTCAAGCTGCTGACCGGCGGCCTGCGCGTGGGCTTCTCGACGCGGCTCGCCAAACAGGCCTGCGCGGACCTCGGCGGCGTCGCGGTGGCCGAGATCGAGGAGGTCTGGCACGCGCTCAAGCCGCCCTACGAGGACCTGTTCGCGTGGCTGGAAGGTCGCTCCGAACGCCCCAGCGCCGACAACCCCGGCCGCTTCCGGTCAGTGATGCTGGCCCAGCCGATCGACGAGGCGGTCGACTTCGGCAAGCTCGACCCGACGGACTACGCCGCCGAATGGAAGTGGGACGGCATCCGCGTCCAGGCGGTCAGCGAGCGGGGCGTGAAGCGGCTCTACACCCGCACCGGCGACGACATCAGCCACACCTTCCCGGACGTGCTGGAGGCCATGACCTACGACGGCGCGCTGGACGGCGAGTTGCTGGTCATGCGCGACGGACACATCGGCGCCTTCGGCGACCTCCAGCAGCGTCTCAACCGCAAGACTGTCGACGCCAAACTGCTGAAGGCTTTCCCGGCCGGCATCCGGGCCTACGATCTGCTGCTCCACGGCGAGGAAGACTTACGCGCGCTTTCCTTTAGGGAAAGGCGAAAACGGCTCGAAACCTTCGTTTTGGGCATCAAAAACCCTCGAATTGACCTCAGTCCGCTCCAACCGTTCGGAACCTGGGGACAACTTTCGGCCCTGCGGGCGGCGCCTCCCGAGGGCGATCCTGCGCTGTCCGAAGGCCTTATGCTCAAGCGCTGGGACAGCCCCTACGAGGCCGGCCGGCCGAAGGGGCCCTGGTTCAAGTGGAAGCGCGACCCGCACCTGATCGACGCGGTGCTGATGTACGCCCAGCGCGGGCACGGCAAGAGGTCGAGCTTCTACAGCGACTACACCTTCGGCGTCTGGCGCGAGGACGCCAACGGCGACCGCGCGCTGACCCCGGTCGGCAAGGCCTATTTCGGTTTCACCGACGAGGAGTTGAAACGGCTCGACAAGTTCGTGCGCGACAACACCATCGAGCGGTTCGGGCCGGTCCGGTCGGTCAGGGCCAACCTCGACTTCGGCTTGGTCCTGGAAGTCGCGTTCGAGGGCCTGCAGCGCTCGACCCGCCACAAGAGCGGCATCGCCATGCGGTTTCCGCGCATCCACCGCATCCGCTGGGACAAGCCGTCCCGCGAGGCGGACGAACTGGCGACGCTGGAGCGGATGCTGGACTAGGCCCTCTCCGCCTCCAGGACCTTCCTCAACTCCGCCTTGGCGATCTTCTCCAGCGTCGAGCGCGGCAGTTCGGGCACCAGGCGGACCTCGTGCGGCTGTTTGAAGCTGGCCAGGGCGTCCTTGCAGGCCGCCATCACCCGCTCGGGCAGACCGCTGTCGCCCATGTCGCGCGGGATCACGAAGGCCACCGGCGCCTCGTCCAGCATAGGGTGCTTCTTCGCCACCACGGCCACCTCGGCCACGCCCTCGACCGAGGCCACGACCCGCTCGATCTCGGAAGCCGCGACGTTCTCACCGCCGACCTTGAGCATGTCCTTCGACCGGTCGGCGAAATAGAGGAAGCCTTCCTCGCCGACCCGCACCCGATCGCCGGTGATGAACAGGCCATCGGCGGTGAAGGCCTTGGCCGTCGCCTCCGGATCGCCCGCGTACTCCAGGAACAGCGATACGCCGCGACGGCCGCCGACCAGCAGCTCGCCGGTTTCGCCCGGCTTCGCCGGCGCGCCGTCGTCGCCGACCACATGGATGTCGTAGGCGGGCGAGGGGCGGCCCATCGACATCGGCGCGTCGGGCAGGCTGGCCGAGCCGACCGTGCCGTGGGTCATGGTCTCTGTCATGCCCCACCAGCCGATGGTCTTGACCCCGAAGATGGCGTCGGTCGGCGGCGCGCAGACACCGTTGCCCCAGTGGCGATAGCTGTGCCGCTCGGGACGGGGCTGCTCCATGATCGCCTTCAGGCAGAAGGGCACCATCGAGCACCAGGTGGCCCCGTGCTTCAGCGACACCGGCCAGAAGCGCGAGGCGGAGAACTTCGGCTGCAACACCACCGTCGCCCCGGCCCAGAGCGCGGCGGCGACGGAATAGACCTGGGCGTTGGTATGGAACAGCGGCAGGTGGACCAGGTGCACGTCGTCGGCCCGCAGGTCCTCGTTCTGGGCGCACATCCGCGCGCCCCACAGGAAATTGGCGTGAGTCCAGAGCACCGCCTTGGGCCGCGCCGTGGTGCCGGACGTGTACTGGATGCCGAAGTGCGCCCACGGATCGTGCGGCCGTCCGGTGAGCGTCTCCGGATCGCCGTCGATGGCCGCGAACGGCTCGAAGCCCGACACGTCCGCCTGGGCGGGCGCGCCGTTGTCGTCCGCCGTCACCGCCAGCCAGGGCAGGTCCGGCGCCGCTTCGCGAACGAGCGCCGCGAAGCGCGGCTGGGTGACGCCGCCCACCGCGCCGCTATGGGTGGCGAAGTAGGCGATCTCGTCGCGGCTGGACTTGGCGTTGGTGGTCACCGCCACCGCGCCCGCGTAGGCGCAACCCAGCCAGGCGATCAGGCTCTCGGGACAGTTGTCGAGATGGACCAGAACCCGGTCGGTCGACTTGACGCCCCGCGCCCGCAGCCCGGCCGCGAAGCGTCGCACCGCTTCGGCGAACTCCGCGTAGGACCAGGTCCGGCCCTCGCCTTCGAACGGCTCCCAGATCAGGAACGGATGCGCACCCCGCTGGCGGGCCTGGGCGTCGATGAGCGTGCGGGTGTCCATGCCCTCGAAGGGCGTCAGCGGTGTCGGAGCGGTCATGCGCCAACGCTAGCGAAACCGACGCGCCTGTCGACGGTGACTTGGCGTCAGTTGGTCAGACCGACAGGTTGAACGCCACCGAGATCCGCTGGCGGCGGCCCATGTAGGGTCGGACGGCGTGGACCAGCCAGGACGGGAACAGCACCATCGTGCCGGCCCTCGGGGTGAAGAAGTCCTGGCCGCCGGCGCTCAGGCAGTCCTTGACCGCCATCCGCACGGTGGGGGCGTAGAAGGCCGGGACCACGCCACGCGGATCGGTCAGCTCCAGCTCGCCGCCGACAGGATCGGCGTCCTCATCCTCCAGCGGCGCGTCGCCGGTGTCGACCCAGTAGATGCCCGACCAGAAGGCGGCCGGATGGTGGTGCGGGTGGTTGAAGTCGCCGTGCCGGTTGACGTTGGCCCAGGCGTTCATCCGCCACTCGGGCGCCATTGCGCGCAGACCCTCCGGCGTCTGCATCGCCGTCAGGCTGTCGGCCAGTCGCCAGGCCGCGTCGAGCAGCAGCCGCGCGGGCTTGCCGCCCCAGGTCGCCACGTCGTCCGTCGACTGCCAGCCCCCGCTGTTGCTCAGCCGTACGCCGGGCGTGGTCGCGGCCCGGGCCAGGATGATGGTCTTCAGCGGTCCGTCGATCGCCTGGTGATCATGCACCGGCGCCACCACGAAGGGCGTCGGGAACAGGGTGCGCACCTCGAATTCGGCCGCAACGAACTGCAGGGCTTCGGGAGCGGGCGGAGCGAGGGTCGTCTGTGACATCGCGGCGTTCGCTAAGCCGCTTCGCCACCGTTCGTGTTTCCAGTCTGTGTCACGGCCGCAATCCCGGCTGCGACACAGCGTCCCGGAGCCCGCCCGGCGGCGGAACCGCGTACACTCCCGCCGGACGCGCTCTAGCCGTTGAAGCTGCGGATCGCCTGGATGATCGTGTCCTGGGTCGCCTCGTCCATGTAGGGGTGCATCGGCAGGGCCAGCACCTTCCCGGCCAGCGCCTCGGTCACCGGCAGGCCGCCGACGCCTCGCGGGAAGTGGGCGTAGGGCTCCTGCACATGCATCGGCACCGGGTAGTAGACCGCCGTCGGCACGCCCTGGGTCTTCAGGTGCGCGGCCAGGCCGTCGCGGTTCTCGTGCTCGATGACGTATTGCGCCCAGACCGACTGGCCGCCGTCGATCACCTTCGGCGTCGACAGGACGGAGCCCTTCAGTCCCTCGGCATAGTGGTCGGCGACCTTCTGACGGAGTTCGATCTCCTCGGCGAAGATGGCCAGCTTCTCGATCAGGATCGCGGCCTGGAGACTGTCGAGCCGCGAGTTCATGCCGATACGGGCGTTCAGGTACTTGGGCTCGTGCTCGAACACGCGGCCGTTCAGGTCCTGGGCCACCGCCTTGCCGTGGACGCGGAAGCTGTCCATCAGGTCCCAGAGCGCCTGGTCCTTCAGCACCACCGCGCCGCCGTCGCCGTAACAGCCGAGCGGCTTGGCCGGAAAGAAGCTGGTGGTGGCCACGTCGGCCCAGTGGATCGGGTGCTGGCCGTTCAGCGTGCAGCCGAAGCCCTGCGCCGAGTCCGAGATCAGTTTCAGGCCGTGCCTGTCGCAGATCGCCCGCAATGCCGGGTAGTCGGCCGGCTGGCCGAACAGGTCGACGGCGATGACCACGGCGGGCCGCAGCCGGCCCTCGGCCTTCACGCCCTCGATGGCCGCTTCCAGCTTCACCGGATCGAGGTTGTAGGTGTCGGGCAGCACGTCGACGAACACCGGCGTGGCGTTCACCCACGGCACGACCTCGGGCGTGGCGGTGAAGGTGAAGGACGGGCAGAACACCGCGTCGCCGTCGCCGATCGCCCAGGCCATCAGCGGCAGGGCGATGGCGTCGGTGCCGTTGGCGCAGCTGAGCGACAAGGGGGCCTGGCCGAACGCGGCCAGCTGCTTCTCGAACTCCCGGACCTCCGGGCCCATGACGTAGCCGCCGTGGTCGAGAACCCGGCCGATGGCGGCGTCGAGGCGGTCGCGGATCCGGCGCTGCTGCGCGGCGAGGTCGATGAAGGCGATGCTCATGGCGGCGCTCCTAGCGAAGGGCGGCGATCATATCGACACAAACCCTGTAACGGCTTGTTGCCGCGCCAGGCCCGTCAGGCGGAAGCGCACGGTTCCGCCGCCCGGACGCGCTCCAACCAATACGCTGGGGAACCGGCTCCAGCGTGACCCCGTTGACGGACCGGGGCGTAACCGGCGATTCCAGACCTGATGAACACTCTGCCCAAGGCGGTCGATCCGCAACTCACTCAGCACTTCACGGCCTGGGAGACGATCGTCACCCGGCTGGCGGACGTCGCCGGCAAGCTGGCGGTGAACCTGGTCGCGGCCGCGATCATCCTGCTGATCGCCGTCTGGATCTCGGGCTGGGCCTCGAAATTCGTCCAGGGCGCCATCGGCAGGCTGCACAACAAGCGCCATCCACCGGATCCCACGCTGCAGACCTTCCTGGGCTCGGTGGTCCGCTTCGGCATCCTGGCCATGGGCCTGGTGGCGGTGCTGCAGCAGCTGGGCGTGCAGGCCACCTCGATCATCGCCGTCCTCACCGCCGCCTCGCTGGCCATCGGCCTGGCGCTGCAGGGCGCGCTGTCGAACATCGCCGCCGGGGTGATGATCCTGATCTTCCGCCCCTACCGCGTCGGCGATTTCATCGAGAGCGCGGGCCGGCAAGGCACGGTCAAGGCGCTGGACCTGCTGGTCACCGAGTTGGCGACCGCCGACAACGTCAAGGTCGTGATCCCCAACGGCAAGGTGTTCGGCGACGTCATCCTGAACTTCTCGACCCACCGCCGCCGGCGCGTGGACGTGGTCTTCAAGGTGCCGCTCAAGTCCGACATCGTCGCCGTGTTGCAGCGACTGCGCGAGCGGGTCGACGCCGACGGCCGGGTGCGCAAGGACCCGCCGCCGCTGATCGAGGTCGTCGACCTGACCGAGGCTTTCGCCCAGGCGGCGATCCGCGTCTGGGTGACCCGTGACGACGTCTCGGCGGTCAAGACCGACCTCATGCTCTCCGCGCACCTGCTGTCGGAGAACCCGGCGGCCGAGTTGGCCCCGCCGCGGCCGTCCAGCGTATCCGACCAGTCCGCCCCGATCCCGGAGCGACCCGCCTTCAGCCTGAAAGCGCTTGGTCGAGGTCGGAAATCAGGTCCGAAACGTCCTCAATCCCCACCGAAAGCCTGAGCAGCGTATCGCTGATGCCGATCGCGGCCCGCTGCTCGGGCGGGATCGAGGCGTGGGTCATGATCGCCGGATGCTCGATCAGGCTTTCGACCCCGCCCAGCGATTCCGCAAGGGTGAACAGCTGCGTCCGTTCGAGAACGCGCCTGGCCCGGGCCAGGTCGCCATCGATCTCGACGCTGATGATGCCGCCGAAGCCGTTCATCTGACGCTTGGCCAGCGCGTGCTGCGGATGGCTTTCGAGGCCGGGATAAATGACCCGCTTCACGTCCGGCCGGGCTTCCAGCCACTGGGCGATCTTCAGGGCGCTGGCGCAGTGACGCTCCATGCGCAGCGCCAGGGTCTTCAGGCCCCGCAGCGCCAGGAAGCTGTCGAACGGGCCCGAGATGGCGCCCAGGGCGTTCTGCAGGAACTTCAGCTGGTCGCGCAGCCCGGCGTTGTCGCCAACCGCCACCACGCCCCCGACCATGTCGGAGTGGCCGTTCAGGTACTTCGTCGTTGAGTGCAGGACGATATCGAAGCCGAGCTCCAGCGGCCGCTGCACCCAGGGACTGGCAAAGGTGTTGTCGGCGACGGTGATCAGCCCGCGCTCTTTCGCCAGGTCGGCGATGGCCTGAAGGTCGACCAGCCGCAGGGTCGGGTTGGTCGGGGTCTCGACCCAGATCATCTTCGTCCCGGGACGGATCGCCGCCTCGACGGCGGTCAGGTCGGCGAGGTCGACGAAGCTGAAATCGAGGCCCGAGGTCCGCCGCTTGACCCGCTCGAACAGCCGGTAGCTGCCGCCGTAGAGGTCATCGCTGGCGATCACGTGCGCGCCGCCGTCCAGCAGGTCCAGCGTCGTCGCCGCCGCCGCCAGGCCCGAGGCGAAGGCGAACGCCGCCGTACCGCTCTCCAGATCGGCCACGCAGCGCTCGAACGCGAAGCGGGTCGGGTTCTGGCTGCGCGCGTACTCGAAGCCCTTGTGCACGCCCGGGCTCTCCTGGGCGTAGGTCGAGGTCGCGTAGATCGGCGTCATCACGGCGCCGGTCAGCGGGTCGTGGCTCTGGCCGCCGTGGATGGTGCGGGTGGCGAAGGCGAGGCGGTTCTTGCCGCCCCCTTCGTTTTTGGGCCTCGTCATGGGTCAGGCGGTCCGGCGCAGGTGGTTGATGAGATCGACCTTGGTGATCAGGCCGACCAGTTTCTCACCATCGACGACCACGGCCACCTGGTCGCGTTCGAATACAGGTGTGAGGTTTTCTAGGGGCTCGGAGACCTGCAGGGTGTGAACGTCGCGGGTCATGGCGCCGGCCACCGTCTGGCCGAAGCGGTCGGCGCGCCCCTCGCGAACGCCGACGAACGCGAGGATGTCGCTCTCGTCCAGGATCCCGACCAGCTTGCCGCTGTCGACGACCGGCATCTGGCTGATGTCGCCCGACCGCATGCGGTTGTAGGCGGTCAGCAGGCTGTCGTCCGGACTGATCGTCACCACCCCGCCCTCGGAGAAGTCGCGGGCGATCAGGTCGCGCAGGTCGCCGTGCTTGGCCCGCTCCTCGAAGCCGTGGGCCGCGACCCACATGTCGTTGAACATCTTGGTCAGGTACTTGCCGCCGGTGTCGCACACCAGGCTGACCACTCGCTTGGGCTCGGTCTGCTCGCGGCAGTACTTCAGCGCCGCCGCCAGCAGGGTCCCGGACGAGGAGCCGGCCAGGATGCCCTCCTTCTCCAGCAGCTCGCGGGCGGTCTCGACGCTCTCGCGGTCGGTGATCTCGTAGGCCTTGGAGACCAGGTCCATCTGGGCGTTGTCGGGGATGAAGTCCTCGCCGATGCCCTCGACGATCCAGCTGCCCGCCTCGCCGTAGGTCCCGGTGTTGACGTAGTCGTAGAGGATCGAGCCCTTCGGATCGGCCAGGATCATCTTCGTCTTGGGCGAGGCCTCCTTGAAGAACCGCCCCAGGCCCGTCAGCGTGCCGCCGGAGCCGACGCCCACCACCATGGCGTCGATGTCGCCTTCCATCTGCTCGAAGATCTCCGGACCGGTCGTGGTCTGGTGGGCGTAGGGATTGGCGGGGTTCTCGAACTGGTTGACGTAGAAGGCGCCGGTCTGCTGCGCGATCGTCTGGGCCATGTCCTGGTAGTATTCCGGGTGGCCCTTGCCGACGTCTGAGCGGGTGATCCGCACGTCCACGCCCATGGCCCGCAGGTGCAGGATCTTCTCCCGCGCCATCTTGTCCGGCACGATCAGGATCAGCTTGTAGCCCTTCACGCAGGCGACCTGCGCCAGGCCCAGGCCGGTATTGCCGGCGGTCGCCTCGATGATCGTGCCGCCGGGCTTCAGCCGGCCGTCACGCTCGGCCGCGTCGATCATCGAGCGGGCGATGCGGTCCTTGATGGAGCCGCCGGGGTTCTGGTTCTCGAGCTTCAGGAACAGCCGGCATGGGCCGGTGTCGATGTGGGTGACCTCGACCATCGGCGTCTTGCCGATCAGGTCGAGCGAGGTGCGCGCGGCGCGGGGCAGGCTGGCGTCGGTCATCGGAGGCTGGCTCTTCCACGAAGGAAAGGATTTGCCCCTGCGTAACGCGCCTGAGGGCATGGCGGAAGCCAGAAACCCGCGATTTCAGGAAACGTCCGTCCCGATCAGCGCCGCCAGCCGCTCGGCGACGAACAGGTCCAGATCGCCGCCCCTGTAGAGAAACCCCTCCACGCCGGCCCGCCGCGCGGCCTCCATGTCGGACTCCTTGTCCCCGATCATGATGGCGTCTTCCGGCGCGACGCCGAAGTCGGACAGCGCGGCCAGCAGCATGCCGGGGTTGGGCTTACGAAGCGGATGGTCGGCGACGCGGTAGCGTTCCTCCGCCGCGTCCTCGTGGTGCGGGGCGAAGTAGATGCGGTCGATGCGCCCCCCGGACGCCTCCAGCTGGCGCAGCATCTCCTCGTGGAACGCGTGCATCTGATCTTCGGTATAGTAGCCGCGGCCGATGCCCGACTGGTTGGTGGCGATCACCGCCACGACCCCGGCCCGGTTGACCCGCGCCACCGCCGCCCGCGCGCCCGGCATCCACTCCAGCTTGTCCGGATCGAAGGCGTAGCCGCTATCGACGTTCAGCACCCCGTCGCGGTCGAAGATCACGGCATGACGGCGGGCGGGCTGATCGGGCATGCGCGAATCCTAATCGAAGCGCTCAGTCCCGCGAAGGCGGGGACCCGGGCTTTTTTCCTTCAACCCGCCACGCTGACCGGTAAAACACCTGGGTCGCCGCCTTCGCGGGGATGAGCGGAGTAAAAAGTGCCCGTACCGGTCGCGATCAAAGCCCTCAACGACGAGCTCAAGACCTGGCTCTTCGACCACGCGCTGCCGCTGTGGTGGGAGGTCGGCGCCGATCACGCCAGAGGCGGCTTCTTCGAGCGCATCGACCTGGCCGGACAGGCGGTCCCCGGCCCGCGCCGGGCGCGAGTCGCGGCGCGGCAGACCTGGGTCTACGCCACGGCGGGCGTCCTCGGCTGGACGGGCCCCTGGCGGGCGGCGGTCGAGCACGGCGTGCAGGCCATCGAGGCCTACGCCCGGCCGGACGGCCTGTACGGCATCCTGGCCGACGCGGACGGCGTCCTGATCGACGACAGGCCCGCCCCCTACGAGCAGGCCTTCATCCTGCTGGCCCTGTCCGCCGCTCACGCGACCTTCGGCGGCGACTTCGAGGCCCGGGCGGTGCGCCTGCGCGAGACCCTGCTGGCCAAGGGCATCGTCCGCGCCGACGGCGGCGTGGAGGAGGATGGCGCGCTGCAGGCCAACCCGATGATGCACCTGTTCGAGGCCGTGCAGGCCTGGACCCGTGTCGGCGCCGATCCGGGCTGGAAGACCCTGGCCGACACGATCGCCGACACCGCCCTCAGCCGCGTGATCGACCCGGCGACCGGCGCGCTGTGCGAGCAGTACGCGCCGGACTGGACGCCCCGGGCGGACGCCGACGTCGAGCCCGGCCACCAGTTCGAATGGGGCTGGCTGCTGCACGCCCACCGCCCGGACGCCCCCGCCGCTGCCCGCCTGATCGAGCTGGCCGAGACCCATGGCATCGAGCGGGGCGTCGCCTTCTTCAGCCTCGGCCGCGACCTCGCCCCGCGCGACCGCGGCGCCCGCCTCTGGGCCCAGACCGAACGCATCCACGCCCATGCCGCCACCGGCCGCTGGGCCGACATCCCGGCCGCCGTCGAGGGGTTGAAGCTGTATCTGGACGTCCCGACGCCCGGGACCTGGCGCGACCGGCTGCTGCCCGACGGAATCTTCCTCGAGGAAGCCGCGCCCGGCAGCTCGCTCTATCACATCGTCTCCGCCGTCGCGGCTCTGGACGCGGCCTGCGCCAAGCGCTGAGGAAGCGCCTTCAGGATTTCTGACTCCCGCCGCAGGTTCGCGGGCTTGCGCCCGTCACACCGCTTCCGTACCTGCCAAGGTGACGAAGCCGACCGCACTCGCGCGGGGGCTTTCAAGAGTTCTCCGATGGCAGCTTCGGCTTCGACCACCCTTGCGCCTCCGCGCGTCCCCGTATCCGATGAGGCCATGAGCGCGACCCTGACGCCCGCCCGCCTGACCCACCTCCAGCGCCTGGAGGCGGAGAGCATCCACATCATGCGCGAGGTGGTGGCCGAGGCCGAACGCCCGGTCATGCTCTATTCGATCGGCAAGGACAGCGCGGTCATGCTGCACCTCGCCGCCAAGGCCTTCTACCCCGGCAAGCCGCCCTTCCCGCTGCTGCACGTCGACACGACCTGGAAGTTCCAGGCCATGTACGAGATGCGCGAGCGCATGGCCGCCGAGCTCGGCTTCGACCTGCTGGTGCACAAGAACCCCGAGGCGGTCGAGAAGGGCATCAACCCCTTCGACCACGGCCCCGCCCACACCGACATGTGGAAGACCGAAGGGCTCAAGCAGGCGCTCGACAAGTACGGCTTCGACGCGGCCTTCGGCGGCGCCCGCCGCGACGAGGAGAAGAGCCGCGCCAAGGAGCGCATCTTCTCGTTCCGCTCGGCGGAACAGCGCTGGGATCCCAAGAACCAGCGGCCGGAACTGTGGAAGCTCTACAACGCCCGCAAGGCCAAGGGTGAGAGCATCCGGGTGTTCCCGATCTCCAACTGGACCGAGCTGGAC
>JBIICO010000296.1:0-3565 GCA_044238855.1 Caulobacter sp. | reverse complement strand
TCCTGAAATCTCGACCCGCGTCGATCCCGCCATTCTCGGCGGCATCAAGGTGCGCGTCGGTTCCCGCCTGTTCGATGCTTCGCTGAAGTCGAAGCTCGACTCCCTGAAATTCGCCCTGAAGAGAGCGTAGTCCAATGGATATCCGCGCCGCCGAAATCTCGGCCATCCTCAAGTCTCAGATCGCCGGTTTCGGTGAAGAAGCCGATGTCTCCGACGTCGGCTCGGTTCTGAGCGTCGGCGACGGCATCGCCCGCGTCTACGGTCTCGACAACGTCCAGGCGGGCGAAATGGTCGAGTTCCCGAAGGCCGGGGTGAAGGGCATGGCCCTGAACCTCGAGCGTGACAACGTCGGTATCGTTATCTTCGGCGAAGACCGCGCCATCTCGGAAGGCGACGAAGTCCGTCGCCTCGGCGAGATCGTGGACGTTCCGGTCGGCAAGGGCCTGCTGGGCCGCGTCGTGAACCCGCTGGGCGAGCCGATCGACGGCAAGGGCCCGATCAAGGGCGCCGCCGAGCGCCGCCGCGTGGACGTGAAGGCCCCGGGCATCATCCCCCGGAAGTCGGTGCACGAGCCCGTGCAGACCGGCCTGAAGGCCATCGACACCCTGATCCCGATCGGCCGCGGCCAGCGCGAACTGATCATCGGTGACCGTCAGACCGGCAAGACCGCCGTCGCGATCGACACCATCCTGAACCAGAAGGCCGCCAACGCCGGCACCGACGAGAGCGCCAAGCTCTACTGCATCTACGTCGCCATCGGCCAGAAGCGCTCGACCGTCGCGCAGATCGTCAAGACGCTCGAAGAGCAGGGCGCCCTGGAATACACGATCGTCGTCGCCGCCACGGCGTCGGAGCCGGCCCCGCTGCAGTTCCTGGCCCCGTTCTCGGGCTGCGCCATGGGCGAGTGGTTCCGCGACAACGGCATGCACGCCGTCATCATCTATGACGACCTTTCCAAGCAGGCCGTCGCCTATCGCCAGATGTCGCTGCTGCTGCGCCGTCCGCCGGGCCGCGAAGCCTACCCGGGCGACGTCTTCTACCTGCACAGCCGCCTGCTGGAACGCGCCGCCAAGCTGAACGAAGACAACGGCTCCGGCTCGCTGACCGCCCTGCCGGTCATCGAAACTCAGGCCAACGACGTGTCGGCCTACATCCCGACCAACGTGATCTCGATCACCGACGGCCAGATCTTCCTGGAAACCGACCTGTTCTACCAGGGCATCCGCCCGGCGGTGAACGTCGGCATCTCGGTGTCGCGCGTCGGTTCCTCGGCCCAGATCAAGGCGATGAAGACCGTCGCCGGCCCGATCAAGGGCGAGCTGGCCCAGTACCGTGAAATGGCCGCCTTCGCGAAGTTCGGCTCGGACCTGGACGCCGCCACCCAGCGCCAGCTGGCGCGTGGCGAACGCCTGACCGAGCTGCTGAAGCAGCCCCAGTACGCCCCGCTGTCGGTCGAGGAGCAGGTCTGCGTGATCTACGCCGGCACCCGCGGCTACCTGGACGGCATCGCCACTGCCAACGTCGGCCGCTTCGAACGTGAGTTCCTGTCGCGCCTGCACAGCAAGCATCAGGACCTGCTCGACGCGATCCGCGAGACCAAGACCCTGTCGAAGGATCTCGAGGACAAGCTGAAGAGCGCGCTCGAGGGCTTCACGGCCACGTTCGCTTAAGCCGGCCGATCGGAGAGAGTAGCCCTCGATGGCCAGCCTCAAGGAAATGCGCAATCGGATCTCGAGCGTGAAAGCCACGCAGAAGATCACGAAGGCCATGCAGATGGTCGCAGCCGCCAAGCTGAAGCGTAGCCAGGACGCCGCCCAGAACGCCCGGCCCTACGCCGAGCGCATGGCCGCGGTGATCGGCAACCTCGCCGCCGGCGTGTCCGGCGACGGGGCGCCGAAGCTCCTGGCCGGAACCGGCGGCGACAAGCGTCACCTGATCGTCGTCGCCGCCGCGGATCGCGGTCTGGCCGGCGGCTTCACCGGTTCGATCGTCCGGGCCGCGCGCGAGCGCATCCAGGCCCTGCTCGCCGAGGGCAAGGACGTGAAGATCATCACGATCGGCAAGAAGGCGGTCCCGCCGCTTCGCCGCCTGTTCGGCGACAAGATCGTGGCCTCCTACGACCTGTCGGCCGAGCGGACCCTGACCCTGTCGGTGGCCCAGCCCATCGCCGAGGACATCATCGCGCGCTTCGAGGCGGGCGAGGTGGACGTGGTCACCCTGTTCTACAGCCGCTTCAAGTCGGTGGTCACCCAGATCCCGACCGCCCAGCAGCTGATCCCGGCCCAGATCGCCGACGCCAGCCAGGCGCCGGACCTGAAGGGCGCGGCCTACGAATACGAGCCTTCGGAAGAAGGCATCCTGGAGACGCTGCTGCCGCGCAATATCACGGTGCAGATCCTCTCCGCGCTGCTCGAGAACATGGCCGGCTTCTACGCCAGCCAGATGAGCGCCATGGACAACGCCACGCGCAACGCCGGCGACATGATCCGCGGCCTCACGATCCAGTACAACCGAACCCGCCAGGCGCAGATCACCAAGGAGCTGATCGAGATCATCTCCGGCGCCGAAGCCCTCTGACCGCATAAAGACCGCACGGAAGACCAGACCCATGGCCACCGCCCCGAAGAAGCCCGCCGCCGCCAAGGCGCCCAAGGCCGCCGCCGCCCCGAAGGCCGCCGCCGCCGCGGCGCCGAAGGCTCCCGCCAAGAAGGCCGCTGCTGCTCCGAAGGCCGCCGCCGCCAAGGCCGCGACCCCGAAGGCCGTCAAGCCGGTCCTGACCGGTCCGAAGGGCCGCATCGTCCAGGTCATCGGCGCCGTCGTCGACGTCGAGTTCGACGGCCACCTGCCGGCCATCCAGAACGCCCTGGAAACCACCAACACCGACCAGCGCACCGGCGAGCCGTTCCGCCTCGTGCTGGAAGTCGCCCAGCACCTGGGTGAAAACACCGTCCGCACGATCGCCATGGACACCACCGAGGGCCTGACCCGCGGCCAGGCCGTCGCCGACACCGGCGCCGGCATCCGCGTTCCGGTCGGCCCGGGCACGCTCGGCCGCATCATGAACGTCATCGGCGAGCCGATCGACGAAGCCGGTCCGATCGACACCGAGACCTACAACGTCATCCACCGCGAAGCCCCGAGCTTCGAGGAGCAGTCGACCTCGGCCGAAGTGCTGGTCACGGGCATCAAGGTCATCGACCTGATGTGCCCCTACACCAAGGGCGGCAAGATCGGCCTGTTCGGCGGCGCCGGCGTCGGCAAGACCGTGACGATGCAGGAACTGATCAACAACATCGCCAAGGCCTACGGCGGCTACTCGGTTCTGGCCGGCGTGGGTGAACGCACCCGCGAAGGCAACGACCTGTACCACGAGATGATCGAGTCCAACGTGAACGTGGACCCGAAGGCCAACAACGGCTCGACCGTCGGCTCCAAGTGCGCGCTGGTCTACGGCCAGATGAACGAGCCCCCGGGCGCCCGCGCCCGCGTGGCCCTGACCGGCCTGACGCAGGCGGAGTACTTCCGCGACGTCGAAGGCAAGGACGTGCTGCTGTTCGTCGACAAC
>JBIICO010000323.1:0-2846 GCA_044238855.1 Caulobacter sp. | reverse complement strand
CGCCTTCTTTAGTGTGAGTGGCGGAAAAAGGGAGGCCGGTTTTGCGCCGCGGCGCTCCGAAGGCCGAAAAACATCGTCGACACGCTCGCGCGACGGGGGAACCGGGGGCGCCTCGACGCGTTGCGTTTCGAACCCGGTCCGCCCTGGCGGAGCAGGACATCCATGTGCATGGCGTGAAAAGGGTGGCCCGACATGACCGACCGTACCGATACCGAAGGCCTGTCGGAGACGGACCTGCTCGCCTGCGCATCTGAGATCGTATCGGCCTATGTGAGCCGCAATGCCGTCGGGCAAGCCGCCCTGCCCGACCTGATCCGCACCGTCCACGGCTCCCTGAGCCATCTGGGAGCGGGCCCCGTGGCCGCGCCGCGCGAGAAGCAGAAGCCCGCCGTGCCGGTCTCGAAGTCGGTTCAGCGGGACTACATCGTCTGCCTGGAAGACGGGGCGCACCTGAAGATGCTGAAGCGCTACCTGCGCTCGCGCTTCGGGCTGTCGCCTGAGGAATATCGCCGCAAATGGGGGCTGCCGCCGGACTATCCGATGGTCGCGCCCGCCTACGCGGAGCGACGCTCTGACTTCGCCAGGAAGATCGGACTTGGAAAAGGCGTTCGGCGGCGGTCGTGACTCCGGTGCGGTGAGGCCGTTGTAGCTGATTTGGCTTGATGGCGGAAGCCATCACCGCCCCTCGCGCCGTCCCCCTCGGACTTGTTCCGAGGGCCCAAGAACAGCGTCGAATGCAGAAGGGGCGCGGATCACTCCGCGCCCTCTTCGTTTGGCTCACCACGCATGGGTCCTCGCGACGCGCGCGAGGATGACGGGGACGGGGCTTAGGCCGCCACGCCGCCGACGCGGGCGATGTTGCAGTGGGCCCAGAGCGCTTCCATCGCGCGGACCAGGTCCTTCATCATCGCGTCGGTGTGGAACGGGGTCGGGGTGAAGCGCAGGCGCTCGGTGCCGCGCGGCACGGTCGGGTAGTTGATCGGCTGCACATAGATGCCGTGATCGACCAGCAGCATGTCGCTGATCATCTTGCAGTGGACGGCGTCGCCGACCATCACCGGCACGATGTGGCTGACCGAGCTCTCCATGACCGGAAGGCCCGCGTCCTTCATCATCTTCTTCAAGGTCGCGGCGCGTTCCTGATGCGACTCGCGCAGCTCGTTGTGCTCCTTGAGATAGCGCACCGAGGCCAGCGCGCCGGCGGTCAGGGCCGGCGGCAGCGAGGTCGTGAAGATGAAGCCCGAGGCGTAGGAGCGGATCGCGTCGACGATCACCGCGTCGGCGGCAATGTAGCCGCCCATGACGCCGAACGCCTTGCCCAGCGTGGCCTCGATGATGTCGATCTGGTCCATCACGCCGTCACGCTCGGCGACGCCGCCGCCGCGCGGGCCGTACATGCCGATGGCGTGGACCTCGTCGATGTAGGTCATGGCGCCGTACTTCTTCGCCAGCGCCACGGTGCCCGGGATGTCCGAGATGTCGCCGTCCATCGAGTAGACGCTCTCGAAGGCGATCAGCTTGGGCGCCTCGGGATCGGCCGCGAGCAGCAGTTCCTCGAGGTGCGCCAGGTCGTTGTGCCGGAAGATGTGCCGCTTGCCGCCGCCGTTGCGGATGCCGCTGATCATCGAGGCGTGGTTCAGCTCGTCCGAGAAGATGATCAGGCCCGGCAGGATCTTGTAGAGCGTCGACAGCGTCGCCTCGTTCGAGACGTAGCCCGACGTGAACAGCAGCGCCGATTCCTTGCCGTGCAGGTCGGCCAGCTCGTGCTCGAGCTCGACGTGGAAATGGGTGGTGCCGGAGATGTTGCGCGTGCCGCCCGAGCCGGTGCCGGTGGCGTCGATCGCCTCGTGCATGGCGTTCACGACGACCGGGTTCTGGCCCTGGCCGAGGTAGTCGTTCGAGCACCAGACCACGATGTCGCTCTCGACACCGGCGTCATTCGTCCAGGTCGCGCGCGGAAACGCGCCGCGATGGCGTTTCAGATCGGCGAAGACCCGGTAACGACCTTCGTCCTTCACCTGCTGGACGGCGTTCCGGAAAGCGGCCTTGTAGTCCATCGACGATGCCCGGTCCTTTACAGCGCCAGATCGCGCCGGGCCGGCTCCTTGTTCTTGTCGGCGCGGCTTTTCGCACCAGTGAGCTCCCGTGTCCACTTACGGGAGTTTCATCTTGGAACCTACTGCGTGAATCGACGCGGGTCTTCCGCGAACGGTTCTCAGGTAAGGGTTACAGAGAAGCACATCCGGTCTGCGCCGTTTGTGATCTATGTCACATCAGGCCGGATTTTTGAGACCTTCGAGCTGTCCGCGGAACAGCTGCAGCATGGCCGAGAAGTCCTTCTGGCCGTAGCCGAGACCGTCGAACAGCGCGTAGAGCGCCTCGGCCTGGGCGCCCATCGGGGTCGTGGCTCCCGCCCGCGCGGCCGCTTCCTGGGCCAGCTTCAGGTCCTTCAGCATCAGCGCGCTGAGGAAGCCGCCCTCGTAGTTGCGGTTCGACGGCGCGGTCTCCACCGGCCCCGGCCAGGGGCAGTAGGTGGTCAGCGACCAGCACTGGCCAGAGGATTTGGACGCGATCTCGAAGAACCGCTCCGGGTCCAGTCCCAGCTTCTCGGCCAGGGCCAGGGCTTCGCAGGTCCCCAGCATCGACACGCCCAGCAGCATGTTGTTGCAGATCTTCGCCGCCTGGCCCGAGCCGAGCGCGCCGGCATGGAAGACCGCCCGCGCCATCGGCTTCAGGGCATCCTCGAAGGCCGGATAGTCCGCCTCGTCGCAGCCGACCATGAAGGCAAGGCTGCCGGCCTCGGCCGCCATGATGCCGCCGCTGACCGGGGCGTCAGCGAACCGAAG
>JBIICO010000012.1:0-42076 GCA_044238855.1 Caulobacter sp. | reverse complement strand
CGAACATCTCGTTGGTGTTGGAGTTCTTGACCGTCGCCCAGCCATAGGACGCGCCGGCCGTCTCGTGCACGATCAGCAGGCCCAGGGCACCCTGGCGCGCGGCCTCCTCGTACTTGTAGGTCCAGCGGCCGTAGTAGGTCATCGCCTTGCCGCCGAAGTCGCCTTCACCGCCCTCGAAGTCGGGGTCGTTGATCAGCACGACGGCGATCTTGCCCTTCAGGTCGACGCCCTTGAAGTCGTCCCAGTTCCGCTCCGGCGCCTTCACGCCATAGCCGAGGAAGACCAGCGGCGCGTTGGCGAAGGTCACCTGGTCGACGTTGGTCATCGCCGCGCGCACGGCCAGGTCGTCGCCCTGCGACAGAGCTCGGGTCTGGCCGTTGATCGTGGCGCTGAAGGTCGGCGTCCCGATCATCTGGAAACGGGCCAGCGGCACGTCCTGGGTCCAGGCGCGCTTGCCGTCCTTCAGGTCGCCGCCGGGCTGCAGGCCGATCTTCGCCAGCTGCTCGGACAGATAGGCGACGGTCTTGGCCTCGCCGGCGCTGGCCGGCGCGCGGCCCTCGAAGGCGTCGGCGGACAGGACGCGGATGTCCTCGCGCAGACGCTCGGGCTGGGCCTTCGGCGCCGGCGCGGCGGCCATGGCGACCAGCGGCACGGCGCAGGCCAGGGCGGCCAGCAGGTACTTTTTCATGGAACGGCGCTCTTCCCAGGGGACGATTTTGCGCGGGACCCTATCCCCGGGGAAGCCTGTTCGCCAAGAGGCCGTCTACAGGGTCAGGCCGCCGTCCACGATCAGCGTCTGGCCGGTGACGTAGGAGGCCAGCGGCGAGGCCAGGAACAGCACCGCCCCGGCCATGTCTTCCGGTTGCCCCAGACGCGCCAGCGGGATGCCGCGCAGCGCGCCTGCCAGCCGCTCGGGGTTTTCGGTGGTCACCTTGGTCAGCTTGGTGTCGACCAGGCCCGGCGCCACGCCGTTGACGCGGATGCCGTCGCTGGCCCAGGCCTGTCCGAGGGTCTTGGTCAGCGCCACCGCGCCGGCCTTCGAGGCGTTGTAGGCCGGGTTGCCGCGGGTGGCGTGATAGGCGGCGGTCGAGCTGATGGTGACGATGCTGCCCTTCGACGCCTTCAGCGCCTCATGGAACTTGATGGAGCAGGCCATCAGGCTGTCGAGGTTGACCCCGATCACCTTCCGGAAGCCGTCCATCTGGAACTCGCCCTTCTTGTAGAGGACGGTGCCCTGGGCCAGCACCAGCACATCCAGGCTGTCGAACGGCGCCGGGGCGGCCTCGACTTGGGCGTTGTCGGAGGCGTCGACCTGGAAGAACTCCAGGCCGGACAGGTCGGAGCCGTCCTCGACCCTGTAGTCATCCTTGGCGCGGGTGCCCCAGACGGTGACCTTGGCGCCGCGCTTGAGGAAGCCGTGGGCGATGCCGTTGCCGATGCCGCTCGTGCCGCCGACGACCAGCACGCGCTTGCCGGTGAAATCCAGGTCGTTCATCGCGTCCTCCCGCATGTTTATCCAAGCGTCTTAAACGGGCGCCGCGAGGGCAACGCAAGGGCGAAGGGGCTCAGCTGACCCGCCGCGCGTCGACCGCCCAGCGCTCATAGGACCCATCCTCGGCCACCACGTGCAGGGCGTCATAGAGGTTGATGGTCGGGTCGATGTGGCCGGGCTGCAGCCAGACGATGTCGCCGTGCTTCGGAGCATCGGCGGGGAAGGGGGCCGCCGGATCGGCGTCGAGCGCGTTCACCGCGTCGACGAAGGCGCCGCCCTTCAGCGCCGGCATCGCCGACGGGTGCAGGATCATCCCGTGCTCGTCGCCCATCGGCCGCCACAGCGAGCCCCTGGCCGCCCCGGCGACCAGCCGCGCCGGCGGACCGTCGACGGAGTTGGCCTTGAAGCCGACGTCGACCACGACGTGACTCTTGTGCACGGCGCTGATCACGCTGGCGGCGATGAACAGCGACTGCTCGAACGGCCAGCCGCCCTCGGGCGCGCCGCAGTCCTCGTACTCGACATCCATGAAGGCGTAGGAGCCGGCCTGCAGCTCGGTGAACACGCCGCTGGCCAGGTCGTAGCTGTGCGTCCCGGTGCCGCCGCCGGTCACCACCCCGGGCGCCAGGTTGGCGGCCGTCAGGTCGCTGACCACCTTCGCCACACCGCCCAGCACGCCGTCGTCGGCCGCCTTCCGCCCCGCCACGTCGGCGATGTGCTGCAGGTGCCCGGCATAGGCCTGGATGCCCGAATAGTTCAGTCCCTCGGTCGAGGCGGCCAGCCGCGCCAGCCCCACGACCCGTTCGGGCCGCGCGCCGGTGCGGTGCGTGCCGGGATCGACGTCGATGACGACGTCCAGCGTCACCCCCGCCGCCCGCGCCGCCGCGCCCAGCCGCTCGATCTGCGCTTCGTCGTCGACGGTCGCCCCGACCCTGGCCCCGCCCCTGGCCAGCGCCGCCAGCCGCGCCGCGCCCCAGGGCGCGTGCGGCGCGGTGACCAGAACGTCCAGCACGCCGCCGCGCACGAAGGCCTCGGCCTCGCCCACCGTCTGGGCGCAGAGCCCGGCCGCGCCGCGCTCGATCTGCAAGCGACCCAGCGTCGAGCACTTGTGGGTCTTGCCATGCGCCCGCAGCCGAACGCCGCTGGCCCGGCAAAGTCCCTGCATGGTCGCCAGGTTCTTCTCCAGCGTGGTCCGCCGGACCATCAGCAGCGGCGTCTGCGGCGGGACGAAACCCTCGATCATGCTCAGAGCTCGCCGGCCAGGATGCGGCTGAACAGCGCCGGGTCGATGTTGCCCCCCGACAGGACGACTCCGACGGTGACGTCCTCGACGTCGACCACGCCCGACAGCAGCGCCGCCAGTCCGACCGCGCCGCCTGGCTCGATCACCAGCTTCAGCGTCGCATAGGCGTAGCGGACCGCCTCGGCGACCTCGGCGTCGGTCACCGTCGCCACGCCGTCCAGGTTCGCCTGGTTGATCGGGAACGTGACCTTCCCCGGCGACGGCGACTGGAGGGCGTCGCAGATGCCGCGCGCCGACGGGTCGATACTCTCGCGCTGGCCGCTCTCCAGCGAGCGCCGCGTGTCGTCGAAGTCGGCCGGCTCGACGCCCAGGATGGTGGTCTGCGGCGACAGCTTGCGCACCGCGGTCGACACGCCGGCGGCCAGCCCCCCGCCGCCCACCGGGATCAGCACCGCGTTCAACCGGGCGCCGATCTCGTCCGCCTCCTGGACCAGCTCGAGGCCCGCCGTGCCCTGGCCGGCGATCACGGCCTCGTCGTCGAACGGCCAGACGATGGTCATGCCGCGTTCCTGAGCGAGGCCGTTGGTGATCGCCTCGCGGTCCTCGGTGTAGCGGTCGTAGTGGATGACCTCGGCGCCGTACTCGCGGGTGTTGGCGACCTTCATCGCCGGGGCGTCGGCCGGCATAACGATCACGGCCGGCACGCCCAGCATCCGCGCCGCCAGCGCCACGCCCTGGGCGTGGTTCCCGGACGAACAGGCGACCACGCCGCGCTGGCGCTGCGTCTCGTCGAGCTGCGCGATCTTGTTCATCGCTCCGCGGAACTTGAACGCCCCGCCGCGCTGCAGCGTCTCGGGCTTGATCAGCACCCGCGCGCCGAGGTCGGCGTTCAGCGCCGGGCTCTCGATGAGCGGCGTCCTGACGGCCAGGCCTTCAAGGCGGGCGGCGGCGGCTTCGATGTCGGCAAAGGTCACGGTCATGGACCAGTCCTAGAGCCTTTCCCGGTCGAGTTCGACCGGGAGAAAAAGGCTCGTCGGATTTATTCTGGGCGCGTGGCGGCCGCCGCAACCGGCTTCCACTTGCGGCTGCCACGCGCCTAGACCGAGCCCGCGAAAAGCGCGACGGTGCGACTGACAGATTTCGGAGTCCCCTATGAACGCCCTCTCCATCGACCGCGAAGGCTGGACCGCCGCCGGCGACGCGCTGCTGCACGACGCCATCGAGCTGCGCCGCGCGATCCACATGGAGCCGGAGCTGGGGCTGCATCTGCCGAAGACCACGGAGAAGGTGCTGAAGGCGCTCGAAGGCTTGCCGCTCGAGATCCGCCAGGGCCCGTCGACCACCGGCGTGCTGGCCATCCTGCGCGGCTCGCCGAACGGCCGCACGGTGCTGCTGCGCGGGGACATGGACGCCCTGCCGCTGACCGAGGACACCGGCCTGGAGTTCACCTCCAGGACCATCGGCGCCATGCACGCCTGCGGTCACGACACCCACGTCGCCATGCTGGCCGGCGCCGCGCGCGCGCTCTGCGCCAAGCGCGAGCAGCTGAACGGCACGGTGATGTTCATGTTCCAGCCGGGCGAGGAGGGTCACCATGGGGCCCGCTTCATGCTCGACGACGGCCTGATCGACCCGATCCCGGACGCGGCTTTCGCCCTGCACATCTCGCCCAACATGCCGACCGGCGTGTTCGCCAGCAAGGGCGGGGCGCTGATGGCCTCGTCGGACGTGATCGAGATCCGCGTCGTCGGCGCCGGCGGCCACGCGTCGATGCCGCAGGACGCGGTCGATCCGATCCCGGTCGCCTGCGAGATCGTCACCGCGCTCCAGACCATGGTCACCCGCACGATTTCGGTCTTCGACCCGGCCGTGATCACCATCGCCAACATCGTCGCAGGCACGACCAACAACATCATTCCGGAAGACGCCTACCTGAAGGGCACACTCCGCACCCTGTCGGAGCGGGCTCGCGAGAAGGCGCACGCCGGCATCCGTCGGGTGGCCGAAAACGTCGCCGCCGCCCATGGCTGCGCGGCGCGGGTCGAGATCATCAAGGGTTTCCCGGTGACCGTCTGCACCCAGCGCGAGGTCGACCTGGCCGAACGCACGGCCAAGACCCTCTACGGCGAGGATGCCTGGATGACGATGCCGAGTCCGATGATGGGCGCGGAGGACTTCTCCTACATCCTGCAGAAGGCGCCCGGCCTGATGGCCTTCCTCGGCGCGGCCCCGACCGGAGTCGGCGGCGACTGGCGCGCCTGCTGCGCCCTGCACTCCAACCGCATGACGCTGGACGAGCAGGTCATGGCGCGCGGCATCGCCATGCACTGCGCCTTCGCTGAAGCGGTGCTGTCGGGCGCGCTGACGGAGTAGCCGCTACCCGCTCCGGTGGGCCAGGGTGTCCTGCACCTTGATGATCGCCGGGCCCAGGATCACGACGAACAGCACCGGCAGGAAGAACAGGATCATCGGCACGGTCAGCTTGGCCGGCAGGGCCGCGGCCTTCTTCTCGGCGGCGGCCAGGCGCAGCTCGCGGTTTTCCTTGGCCATCACCCGCAGCGCGGTGCCCAGCGGCGTACCGTAGCGCTCGGCCTGGATCATCGCGGTGGCGACGGCCTTGACCCCCGGGTGGTTGGTCCGCTTGGCCAGGCCCTCGTAGGCCACCCGCCGGTCGGGCAGGTAGCTGAGCTCCGCGGTCAGCAGGGTCAGCTCCTCGGCCAGCTCGATCGAGGTTCCGCCGACCTCGGCGCTGACCTTCTGGATCGCCGCCTCGATCGACATGCCGCTCTCGACGCAGATCAGCAGCAGGTCGAGCGCGTCCGGGAAGGCGGCGACGATCGACTCGCGGCGCTTCTGGGCGATGTTGCTGATGTAGAGGTTGGGCGCGTAGTAGCCGAGCAGCAGGGCCGCGAAGCAGAAGGTCACCTTGCTCATGGTCGGCAGGCCGAAGCCGTTGATCAGGAACAGGTACAAGGCCGTCAGCAGGCCCAGAGCCGGCGGGGTGATGAAGCGGAAGAAGTAGAAGGTGCTGATCGGCTTGGGCCCGCGGAAACCGGCCTGGGCCAGCTTCTCGGCGATCTTCGGGTCTTCCAGCAGCGTCGACAGCTGAAGCCGCTCGTTGACCTTCTTGTAGAGGCCGGAGTCGACCTGGCGGATGCTGTTCGCGCCGCCTCCGCCGGAGGTGCGCTTTGCGATCTCCTCGCGCGAGCGGCGGCGCAGCTCCTCGCGGCGGTTGGCGACCGACTTCAACCGGCCCTCCAGCCCGCTCCGCTGCATCATCGGCGAGACCAGGGTGACGATCGTCGCGAAGGCGACGATGGCCACGAAGGCCGTCAGGATGTTGTCCGGGTTGGTGAGGGTTCCGACGAGATCCATGGCGTCCCGCTCAGAACTTGAAGTTGATCATCTTGCGCATGACGAAGATGCCCATGCTCATCCAGATCGCGGCGCCCAGCAGCATCAGGTGGCCGCGGGGGTCGGAGAACATCGGCGCCATGTAGGACGGCGTCGTGACGGTGATCAGCACCACCACGGCCGGCGGCAGCGAGCCGATGATGAACGACGAGGCGATGGCTTCGGACGACAGCGCCTTGATCTTCTCGCGCATCATCTTCCGGGCGCGCAGCACGACCGACAGGTTGTTCAGCGCCTCGGCCAGGTTGCCGCCGGCCTTCTGCTGGATCGCCAGTACGATGGAGAAGAAGCGCAGCTCGTTGGTCGGCATGCGCTCGTACATCTGCTCCAGCGCCTGATCCATGGCCATGCCCATGCCGACGTTCTCGACCATGCGGACGAACTCGCCGGCCAGCGGCTCGGGGCTCTCGCGGCCGATGATCTTCAGGCAGTCGTGGACCGGCAGGCCGGACTTGATGCCGCGCACGATGATGTCGATGGCGTCGGAAAAGGCCTCGGTGAACTTCTTGATCCGGCGCTTGGCCAGGAAGCTGACCACCCAGCGAGGCAGGCCCAGGCCCGCGGCGAAGGCGATGCCCAACGCGATCAGCGGCTTCTGGGTCAGCAGCAGGATCAGCGCGCCGAGCACCAGCCCGAACACGCCGCTGACGATCCAGAAGGTCCTCACCGACATGCTCAGCCCGGCCTGCTGCAGGCGGGCGGCGATGGCGAGCGTGGCCTTCTTCTGCTGGCGTTCCTGGTCCTTGAGCGTTTTCAGGATGGCCTTGCGGCGGACTTCCTGGGTGTTCGCCACCGCCGCGCGGGCGCGGCCGTGGCGCTCGCGGGCGCCGCCGCTGACCAGGGCCTGGGCGCGCTTGGTCGCCTTCTGGCTGGACGAGTCGCCGCCGGCGAACACCCAGCCGAGTCCGCCGACCGTGATGAAGGCGAGGACGGCGACGATGATGGCCAGCATCGTCCTACTCCGCCGCGTCGAGGGCTTCGGCGAGCTCGCGTTCGAGGCCGTAGTAGCGGGCGCGGTCCCAGAAGCGCGGCCGGGCGATGCCGGTGGAGCGGAACTTGCCGGCCACGCGGCCCTGCTCGTCCTCGCCGGTCATCTCGTAGACGAACAGGTCCTGGGTGACGATGACGTCGCCTTCCAGGCCCACGACCTCGGTGACGTGCGTGATCCGGCGCGAGCCGTCGCGCAGGCGGGCGGCCTGGATGATCACGTCGACCGAGCCGACAATCATCTCGCGGATGGTCTTGGAGGGCAGGCCGTAGCCGCCCATGGTGATCATGCTCTCGACCCGGCTGATGGCTTCGCGCGGCGAGTTGGCGTGCAGCGTGCCCATCGAGCCGTCGTGACCGGTGTTCATGGCCTGCAGCAGGTCGAACGCCTCGGGACCGCGGACTTCGCCGACGATGATCCGCTCGGGACGCATCCGCAGGCAGTTCTTCACCAGGTCGCGCATGGTGATCATGCCCTGGCCCTCGAGGTTCGGCGGCCGGGTCTCCAGGCGCACCACGTGCGGCTGCTGCAGCTGCAGTTCGGCCGCGTCCTCGCAGGTGATGACGCGCTCGGTCGGGTCGATGAAGGCGGTCATGGTGTTGAGCAGGGTGGTCTTGCCCGAGCCGGTGCCGCCGCTGATCAGCACGTTGCACCGGCAGGCGCCGATCACGCCCAGCACTCGCGCGCCTTCCGGACTGATGGACGAATAGTCCACCAGGTCCTTCATGGTCAGCTTGTCTTTCTTGAACTTCCGGATGGTCAGGGTCGGGCCGTCCAGCGCCAGCGGCGGAGCGATGACGTTGACCCGGCTGCCGTCGGGAAGGCGGGCGTCGCAGATCGGGCTGCTCTCGTCGACGCGGCGACCGACCTGCGACACGATCCGCTGGCAGATGTTCATCAGCTGGGCGTTGTCGCGGAAGCGGACGTTGGTCAGCTGAACCTTGCCGCCGACTTCGATGAACACCCGGTTGGCGCCGTTGACCATCACGTCGGCGATGTCGTCCCGGGCCAGCAGGGGCTCGAGCGGGCCGTAGCCGAGGACGTCGTTGATGATGTCCTGGACCAGGTGATCGGTCTCGGCGACCGACATCGAGACGTTCTTGATCGCCACCAGCTCGGCGACGATGTCCTTGATCTCCTCGCCCGCCGACTTCTGGTCCAGCTGCGCCAGCTGGCTCAGGTCGATGGTGTTCAGAAGCGCGTTGAAGATCGTGGTCTTGGTGGCGTGGTAGTAGTCGCTCTGCTCGCGGACGATCTGCGCGGTCGGCGCCTGGGCCGCGCGCAGCTGGTCGAGGCCGCGCATCGGCTTGGAGCCGCTCTCGCGCGCTTTGGAGCCCCCGGCCAGCGAGGCGGGGTCGATGCCTTCCCGCTTGGTGGCGGCGGTGCCGCTGGCGGTCGGCGCGGCCGCCGGCTGCGGACGCGTGGCGATCTGCGCGCCGGCGGGCGCGGGCGGGGGCGCCTTGAGCGTCTGGGCCGTATCTCCGTCGGATCGCTTGCCGAACACCGCGCGCTACTTCTTCTTGAACAGGCCGCTCAGAAGCGACGACTTCTGGACAGGCGGCGGATCACGGCGCGCGATCAGCTGGGCCAGCTGGTTCACGCCTTCCGCCGCTTTCGATTTCGGCGCCACCTCGGTGATCATCTGGCCGTGGTTGGCGGCCTGGCCGAACGCCTTGGGCTCGAACGGCAGGCACAGCGAGGGGTCGAGGCCGAGCGCGGCGCCGAAGTCCTTCACCGGAATTTCCGGCCGTCCGGGCACGCCGACCTGGTTCAGCACCAGGCGCGGCGGGGCGTCGTTCGGGCGGGCCTGGCGAACCAGGTCGATCATGTTCTTGGCGTTGCGCAGCGAGGCCAGGTCCGGGGTCGCGACGATCACCAGGTCGTCGGAAGCGACCAGCATCTTGCGTTTCCAGGCGCTCCAGGCGTGCGGCAGGTCCAGCACCACGAACGGCGCGGCGGCGCGGATTTTGGTCGCCACCTCCTCGAACGCTTCCGGCTGGATGTCGAAGTCCTGATCCAGCGTGGCGGGGGCGGCGAACAGCGACAGCCGGTCGGTGACGCGCACCATCATCCGGTCCATCAGCACCGGGTCGAGGCGGTCGGGCTGGCCCAGCGCGTCGGCCATGCCCTGCAACGGATCCTGGTTGAAGTTCAGGCCGGCGGTGCCGAACGGTAGGTCGAAGTCGGCCAGCACGACGCCGGCCTGGATTTTCTCGGCCAACGACCAGGCCAGGTTGTGGGCCAGGGTCGAGGCGCCCACCCCGCCCTTGGCCCCGACCACGGCGATCTGGCGTCCGGTGAAGGGCGAGGCCGGGTCGGCGTACAGCCCGCTGATCGCGCGAATGACCTGCAGCGGCTTCAGCGGCGGCACCAGGTATTCGCTGACGCCGCGCCGCATCAGCTCGCGGTACAGGGCGATGTCGTTGGCCGAGCCGATACAGACGACCTTGGTGCCCGGGTCGCAGACCTCGGCCAGGCGGTCCAGCTGGGCCAGCAGCTGCGGGGCGGCGTCGACGCTCTCGACGATGACGAGCGAGGGCGTCGGCTGGTTCTGGTAATGCTCGATCGCCGCCTGCACGCCGCCCGGGCGCACGACGGTGGCCGCGCGCGACATGCGGCGGTCGGCGGCGGCCTTCTCGATCGACTCGGCCGTGTCGGGCCGTGAGCAGAAGACGTGGATGGTGATCCGGGGCACGCTCGCCTCGCCCAGCGCCGCCTCGGCGCCGGCGATCATCTCGCCGACCGGGTTCTGGGGCGGGGCGTAGGCCGGCTGCTGTTGCTGCGGCGGGTAGGCCGGCTGAACCGGGGCGGGCGCGGCGGCGTAGCCGGCCGGCGGCAGGTCGCCGAACGGATCGTCGGCGGCGGGACGGGCCGGCGGGAAATCGGCGAACGGATCGGGCCCCGCGGCGGCCGGGCGCGTCAGCGGAGTCTGATCGCGCCACGGATCGCCGCCGGCCGGCGCGAACTCGTCGTCGGCCTCGAAGCCCAGGTCGAACGGATCGTGATCTGCGGGGCGAGGGGTCATGCTACTGGACAGCCTGCGAAACCGTGCCGGCGGCCTGCTCGTCCTTCGGCGTCGCCGTGATCTCGCCCTTCCGGTACTTGTCGAAAACGGTCGCGCGGCGGTTCGGATCGGCCGGGTCCATCGGCCGCGAGCCGAGCAGGTCGCGCGGATTGGCCGTCTGCGCGGCCATGTTGGAGGTCACGGCGCAGCCGAAGTTGTCCTGCGGCTCGTTGCCGAAGCTGCGGTGGGCGCCGGTCCAGCTGCCGCAGTTGGGCGTGGTCACCGTGTAGCGCTGGAAGCCGACCACGACCGGCGCGTCGGGCTGGGTCGCGTCGTAGCCGCTCAGCCGCACCAGCTCTGGTCGCACGCCCAGGCTCAGCAGGAAGTCGCGCGTGTCGCTGCCGACCCGGTAGCCGCCCTGGTTGGGCGCCGAGATCACGATCATGCCGCCCTCGGACTGCATCCAGCGGGCCTGGAAGTCGCTCAGCGCGCGGGCCTGGTTGCCGGACAGTCCGGTCGGATGGGCGGCCAGGCGGATCTCGTCCGGCGTCGGCGTGACCTGGACCCGGTCGTTCCAGGCGTCCAGCACCGTCGGCGCCCGCGTCGCGGCGACCGGAGCGGTCCCGCCGCTCGTGGCGCAGGCCGCCAGGGCGAGGGCGGCCAGGGGCGTCAGAAGGAGAAGGGTCTTCTTCATCGCGCTTACTCGATCACGTAGCCGATCGGACCCTGCCAGGTCCGGCCGGTATTGGCCCCAGGCGGGGCGTTGACGGTCTTGTTCAGCTTGCCGAACAGGATGGTCTCGGCGTCGTTGGCGAACCGCAGGCCGTCGGCCGGAGTCTGGAACGCGGCCGGGGCGTTGGGGTCGACGAGATAGGCGGTGACCAGCACCACCATTTCGGTGTCGCCGGAGATGAAGTCGCGCGAGCGGAACAGCGAGCCGAGCACCGGCACCGACGCGACGCCGGGCAGGGAGTCGAGGTTTTCCTTGGTGGTCTGCTGGATCAGGCCGGCGATCATCATCGTCCCGCCGGACGGCAGTTCGACCGAGGTTTCGGCGCGCCGCACCGTCAGGGCCGGAATGGTCAGGGCCGTGGCGCTGCCGCCGCTGCCGCCGAGCGTGAAGGCGCCCTGGGTGGTCAGCTCGGACACCTCGGTGGAGATCTTCAGCGAGATGCGGCCGCCTGAGACGACGACCGGCGTGAAGGCCAGGCCGACGCCGAACGGCTTGTACTCGACCGTCACCGAGCCGTTGGTGCTGTCCTGGTTGACCGGCACCGGATACTCGCCGCCGGCCAGGAACTTGGCCGCCTCGCCGGACACGGCGGTCAGGTTCGGCTCGGCCAGGGTGCGGATCAGGCCGACCCGCTCGTAGGCGCGGATCGAGCCGGTCAGGGCGTCGCCGGCCTCGGCGTAGTTGCCGCCGATGGTCGTGCCGCCCGGCATCGCGCCGTTCAGGCTGAAGTTGGGCGCCTGGGTCAGCGTGATCGCGCCGCTGCCCTCGGCGATCACGGCGCTCAGGTTGACGCCCAGCTGTTTGATGACGCTGCGCTGCACCTCGACGATGCGCACCTTCAGCATCACCTGATCCTTGCCGGCGACGCTGATCATGTTCAGCACCTGCTCGGGCTTGGACACGTAGCGGGCGGCGATCTGGCCCGCCCGCTCGGCGTCGATCGGGCTCTGCACCATGCCGCTCAGGATGACGCTGTCGGAGATGGCCTCGACCTTCACCCGGGCGCCCGGGATGACCCGGTTGATCGTCTCGCTCAGGGCGCCGGCGTCGGCGTCGACGCGGATGTTCAGCGACAAAATCCGACGGCCGGAAGCGTCGAACAGGATGGCGTCGGTCTGGCCCGAGGCCATGCCCAGCACGTAGATCCGGCGCGGCGTGCGCAGCACGGCGTCGGCCACGGCCGGATTGGTGATCAGGATGTCGCGGACGTCGACCGGCAGCTCGATGATCGCCGACTTGCCGCGCGGCAGGGACAGGTTCTGAGAGGCGCCGCCCGCGGTCAGGTCGACGCGCAGGCTGGCGCCGCCGGCGCCCGGCGCCCCGACCAGGCCCGCGCCCTGGGCGGGAACGGTCTGGGCCTGAACGACCGGCGCCGCGGCCTGGAGCAGGGCGGCGGCGAGGATGGCCGGCGAGAGGGACTTGAAGAGGCGCATCTTGCTCATCGCGTTATCGTCACCTCGGTGGGCGTTCCGGCCTTGAAGACCCGGACCGTGCGGCCTCCGCCGCCCGATCCCCGCGTCGTCGGCGCGCCGGCGTCGGTGTAGGACCGCAGCGCCAGGGCCAGGGTGCCGCCGGCCTTGGCCCGGGCCTGGGCCTGGGCCACCAGTTCGCTGTCGCCCGAGGCGATCTCCAGCGTGGCCACGGCGCCGAGCATGGTCTTGGCGTCCTTCTCGGCCTGGATGGTCTGGTCGATGGCCAGGACGCGGACGTTGCGCAGCACGGTCTCGGTGACCATGCCTTTGTCGCCGCCGCCGTCGCGGCTCAGGATGATGTCGACCCGGTCGCCGGGCAGGATGAAGCCGCCGGCCGCGGTGTCGACCGTCACCGGCACCGACATGGCGCGGTGCCCGGGCTTCAGGACGACGGACATGTAGTTGCCCTCGCCGGCCTTGACGATCTTGCGGACGACGATCGGCTCGCCGGTGACGAAGGGCTCGCGGACCACCGCGCCTTCGAAGGATTTGATGGCCGAGTCGCCGAACAGGCCGCCGGCGGCCGCGGCGGCGTCCTTGGCCGCGCCCTTGGCGCCGGTCTGCTTGACCGAGGCGGGTGCGCCGTCGGTGGTGAAGGTGCTGTTCAGACCCTCGGCGGGCCAGTCCTGCCAGCCCATGTCGCCGGCGGCCAGGGTGGTGCCGGTAGGCAGGTCGCGCTTGGCGACGAGGACGCGCACGGAAGCCGTGCCGGTCGCCACCGGCGCCTCGGCCGCGGCGACGGGTCGCGGGGCTTTCTTGCTGGAGAACGCACCGCGCACGACGAACGCCAGCGCGATGGCCGCTACGGCGGCGATCACCAGGATGAAGAGGCGGACGGCGCTCATAAGGTCGTACGGACCCCAAAGGGACTATGGCGTTGCGCCAAACCGGTCCGGTTCACGCGCAGGGGCGATTCGTCGCCGTCCCTTCTGGCGGCAGCCCACCTTCGGCGGCCATGGTTAACGCCCGCCTAAGCTGCCAGGAGCAGCCGTCCGGCGATGCCGCTTTCCGGGAAGGCCAGCAGGGCGCCGACCGCGATGGCGACGCCGTAAGGGACGTTCTCGCCGGGCGTGGCCAGCCGGCCGAGCCAGCCGCCCATGCCGGTGGTGTAGGGCGCCAGATAGCGCGACCGCGCGAACAGCAGGCCCAGGGCCAGCGCGCCGCCGGCCAGGGCGGTGATGAGCAGGTAGGGGACCAGGGCGCTCCAGCCGAGCCACAGCGCGGCGGCCCCGAACAGCTTGGCGTCGCCGCCGCCGATCCAGCCGACGGCGAACATCGCCATGCCGGCGATCAGGCCGGCGAGGCCGACGGCCATGCAGACGCCGATCTGCTGAAGCGGCATGCCGAGCGCGAAGGCGGCGGGGAAGAACAGGCCCACGATGGCCAGCGAGATCCAGTTGGGGATCGTGAAACTCGTCGCGTCCCGCATCGCCGCGACGATCACCATCAGCGGGAACGAGAACAGCAGAACGAGCTGGATCAGGGGGATCATGGCCGGCCTTGGAACATTGATGTCCGAAGTATCGCGCCGCACGGTGAAGTCTTCGTTGACGACGCGCTCGGTGAAGAGGTGAGCCAGATAGCAGAAGGGCCGCGGATTGCTCCGCGGCCCCCTGTTTTCAGGACGAGGTCGGGGTCTAGCCCGGCAGTTCGTCGTTGATGCTCTTGAAGGCGGCGTTCAGCTTGTCACCGAGCGTCGACACGGCGGTGATGATCACCACGGCGATCAGGGCCACGATCAGGCCGTACTCGATGGCGGTCGCGCCGGATTCGTCCTTCGCGAAGCGGGTCATGAACTTGGTCATTGGTATCTCCTCATCAGCAAGCTTGGCGTTTGCGGGCTCAAGCCGCATGGCCTGCTCGCCCCCGATAACAACGCCAATGTCGCATGACGCATTTAATGGCCAGTAAACAGCACTGGTGGCCCCAATATTTTTCTATGGTTTACTTGAGTTTACTATTACGATCGCTTAACCACGCGCTCCGGGAGCCCTCGGGATTCTCTATAGGAATCACGCGCCCGTACGCGCGAGTCTCTTTCAGCCTTTGTTGACCATTCGCGTTGACTCTTGGGTCATCTTCACAAGGCCGGAAGTCGACATGCGCCGCACCCTCAGTCTCGCCGCCGCGGTGGCCGTCCTCGCCTTTTCCGGCGTGGCGACCGCCCAGAGCCTGCCGGTGCGCGTCGATCAGGCGGCCCGGGTTTCGGTGTCCTCGGCTATCCGCGACGTCGTGGTCGGCAATCCGGCCGTGGCCGACGTCACCGTGATCGACGGCAACAGCGTGCTGGTCACCGGCAAGACGTTCGGCATCACCAACCTGCTGATCATCGACCAGCGCGGCCGTACGGTGCTGAACCGCGAGATCGTCGTCTCCGCCGCCGACGACGGCCGGGTGACCATCTACCGCGGCGGCCAGGCCTCGACCTTCGCCTGCGCTCCGACCTGCGAGCGGACCAGCGGCGACGCGACCCAGGCCACGGCCGATCCGGGTACGCAATAACGGCCGGTTAGGGACAGGGCGCTATCGTCGCCTCCGACCCGCGGGGGAAGGTGTGACGTCATGGCCGTGAAGGCCCGTAAATCCATGTCTCTGCTAAGGCGCTTCATCGTCCGCCGCGACGGGGCGACGGCCGTGGAGTTCGCGCTGATCGCCGCGCCGTTCCTGGCGCTGATGTTCGGCATCCTGGAACTGGGCATGGTGTTCATGGTCTCCACGACCCTGGACAACGCCACAGACACCGCCGCCCGCCAGATCCGCACCGGCCAGGTCCAGACCGGCGGCGGCACGGTGGCGACCTTCAAGTCGACCATCTGCGACCACATGGCCTGGCTCGGTTCGAGCTGCGACGCCAATCTGTACCTGCAGGTCCAGACCTTCCCGAAGTTCGCCGACGTCGCCGTGACAGACCCGTCGACCCAGGCGGCGCTGGACGACATGAAGACCGATCCCTCGAAGTACTTCGTGCCCGGCGGGCCGGAGGACATCGTCGTGGTGCGCGCCTACTACGAATGGGACCTGATCACGCCGCTGCTCAACGACGGGCTGGGAAATCTGCCGGGCGGCAAGCGCCTGATCATGTCCACCGCCACCTTCCGCAACGAGCCGTACGAGTCATGATCCGCCTGATCAAACGACTGGCCGGCGACCGTCGCGGCGTTTCCGCCGTCGAGTTCGCCCTGATCGCCCCGGCGATGATCGCCTTCTACTTCGGCCTGGCCGAGGTTACCCAGGCCCTGCTGGCCGAGCGGCGCACGGGACACGCCGCCTCGGCGGTCGGCGATCTGGTCGCGCAGTCGTCGTCGGTCAGCACCAACGACCTGACCGACATCTTCAAGATCGCCACGACGATCATGGAGCCCTACCCGACCGACACCCTGAAGATGCGGGTCACCAGCCTGTCGCGCGACGCCAGCGGAAACCTGACCGTGGACTGGAGCAGCGGTCAGGGCATGACGGGCCTCACCACGGCCGACAAGCCGACGGTGCCGACCAGCGTGCTGGCCAACAGCCAGAGCGTGATCATGTCGGAGGTCAGCTACGGCTACAATTCGCCGGTCGACTTCTTCGTGCCGAAAGCGGTGAACTTCAGCCGCAAGTTCTACCTGCGGCCCCGCAAGTCGGACAAGGTCACCAAGACGAGCTGATCTCGTCCATCTTCTCGGCCATCTCGAGCACGATCGGCAGGCCGGGCAGGTCTTCGCCGTCCAGCCAGTAGACCCGCCGCACGCCGACCAGGCTGTTGGTGACGAACACCGCCTCGGCATCGGCCAGCGCCTGGGGCGGGAAACGGCCCTCGCGCGTGCTCAGCCCGAAGTCGCCCGCCGCCTTCAGCACCTGGGCCCGCATCACCCCGGCCAGGATTCCGCACTCCAGCGAGGGCGTGAACAGCACCCCCTCCTTGATCCAGAACACGTTCGCCGCCGCCGCGCAGGCGACCACGCCGTCGGTGTTGAGGAACAGCGCCTCGGACGGCGCCGCCTCGCGCCGGGCCAGGACGTTGTCGAGATAGGACAAGGTCTTGTGCCTGGAGGTCGGCGAGGTCTCGTTGCGCCGGATGCCGCTGGTCTTCAGCGCCAGGTTGGTGGCGGGCCTGGGGGCCAGGGAGACGCTGGCGAAGATGTGCGGCTCCGGCTCGGCGGGCCTGTCCAGCCCGCGGCCGCCGGAGCCGGCGGTCAGGGTCAGGCGCACCGCCGCGCGGACCTTGGTCATGCCGGCGTCGCCCAGCGCCAGTTCGCACAGCTTCCGCGCCGCGTCGGCGTCGGGCGCCGGCAGGCCCAGCGCGCCGCAGCTGCCGCGCATCCGCTCGATATGCTCGTCGAACAGCACCAGCTCGCCGTCGATGGCGAGGATGGTCTCGAACAGGCCGTCGCCCAGCAGCAGGCCGCGATCGTCCAGGGGCATCATCGGGCGGGGTTCTCCGTCAGGGCGCGCAGCAGGGCCGCGATCTTGGCTTCGGTTTCGAGGCGCTCGGCGCGCGGCTCGCTGTCGGCGACGATACCGGCTCCGGCCCGGGCTTCGAACCGCCAGCCGTCGGCGTCCTCCATCAGACCCGCGGTGCGGATCAGCACGCTGGAATCGAACGCCCCGTCGAACCCGGCCCACAGCAGTGAGCCGCAGTAGGGTCCGCGCGGCGGCTCCAGCCGGGCGATGGACTTCATGGCCTGCACCTTGGGCGCGCCGGTCACGGAGCCGGGCGGGAATGCGGCCTCCACCAGGTCGACGGCGGTCAGGCCGGGGGCCAGCCGCCCACGGACGGTCGAGACCAAGTGATGCACGTTGGCGAAGCTCTCGACCCGGAACAGTTCCGGCGTCGTCACCGCGCCGGCCGTGCAGACGCGCGAGAGGTCGTTGCGCATCAGGTCGACGATCATCAGGTTCTCGGCCCGGTCCTTGTCGCTGGCGGCCAGTTCGGCGGCCAGGGCGGCGTCGGCATCCGCCGTCGCACCGCGCGGACGGGTGCCCTTGATCGGCCGAGTCTCGACGGTCAGTTCGCGACCTGCTCCGACGCTGACGAACCGCTCGGGCGAGTTGGACACCAGCGCCCGGCCGTCGAGCCTCAGATAGCCCGCGAAAGGCGCGGCGCTCTGCTTCAACAGCCGCGCCATCAGGTCGAAGGGCCTCACGGCCTGGGCCAGCCGCCCGGTCCACAGCCGCGCGATGTTGGCCTGGAAGTATTCGCCGCCGTGGATGCGGGCGACCACATCGGCCACCGCCGCCTCGTAGGCTTCCGCCGTCGTCGACACATCGAGCGCTTCGGCCAACGCGCCATCGGCCGCCCGGCGCCCCGGCGCGTCCAGCCAGCGCGCGGCCTCGACCGCGCCGGCCGCGTCCTCGCCCACCGCCAGGACGCGCTGCGTTTCGTGATCGAAGGCCAGCAGGCTGGGATAGCGGCCGACATGAAGGTCGGCCCAGTCGTCATGCCGCGCCAGCCCCAGCGGCTCGATGCGGTCGCCGAACTCGTAGGCCGCCAGTCCCGCCAAGCCGCCCTGGAACGGCGGCCCGCCGGGCGCGCTCGGCCGCGCCGGGCCCAGCAGCGCCTTCAGCAGCGCGAAGGGATCGCGGGCATCGTCGGCCGAGAGGGTCAGCGTGGCGTCGGGTTCGCGCAGCACATACGACCAGCGCGCGTTTTCCCCGTCGCCTCCGGACAGGAAGGCGCAGGCCCACGGGTCGTCGGCGAAGGCGGAAAGCACCGCTTCCGGCGCCCGCCAGGGCCGCTCCAGGATGGTCGCCGCTCGCATGGGGCGCAGATAGCGCTCCCGGGGCTCCGCCGCAAAGGGTCAGACAGCCTGCTTGCCGCCGCCCTTGACGAAGAACATGCCGATCAGACCCAGCGCCAGCAGCCCGGCGATCGGGATGAACCCGCCCTGCTGGGTGCCGGTCAGGGCGGTGAAGATGCTGACCAGCAGCGAGCCGATCCACACCGTCACGGTGCCTGACAGCGCATAGAGGCCGAAGAACGACGGCAGCTTCTCGGCCGGCACCAGCCGGGTCAGCAGCGTGCGGCTGGAGGCGTAGTGGGCGACGACGAAGATCGCCACGCCAAAGCCGATGCCCAGATAGATCAGGTCGGGCAGCTGGGTGAACACCGGCCCGTTCCATAGAGGCGCGTGCGCCGCCACGTCGTAGGACCAGAAGAACAGGATCCTGTCGTGCGCCATCCCCAGCTGGAAGATGATGCAGACCAAGGCGCCGGCGATGGCCAGCCGCACGGCGTTGCGCGGGCCCATCACATGGTCGAGCCAGGCCCCGGCGAAACCGCCGATCACGCCGAAGATGCTGAGCAGGATCCCGTAGACCAGAAGCTCCAGCACGCCCCACTGCATGACCCCGGCGGCGTAGATGCCGCCGAAGATGAGCAGGGCGGTCATGCCGTCGTTGAACAGCATCCGCGCGGTCAGATAGACGGTCGCGTCCTTCTCGGACTTCAGGCTGACGATGGTCGACATCAGGTGCGACACGCCCTGGCGCAGGGCCGTCCCGAAGCTGATCCCGGCGCGCGGCGCGTCGGGGGTGAACAGGAACAGCGGGATCGCCAGCACCGCCAGCAGGACGGCGGCGATCGGCGCGACGATGCGCGACGGCTCGGCCGCGAGCGGATCGAGCCCGAACAGCGGCCTGTCCGGCACCCAGCTCCAGGCCGCGGTGAACGGATCGGCCGGCAGGGCGAAGGCGACAAGGCAGAAGACCAGGGTGATGACGGAGACGAAGTTGCCCGCCGACAGCGCCAGGCCCGAGGCCTGCGGCGCGTGCCGGGGGCCTGCGGCGTCCATCAGCATGGCGTTGTGGACCACCTCGCAGTAGGCGAACAGGATCCCGATCAGGCCGATGATCCACAGCCCGGCCATGACCGGCAGGCCCGCGCCGCCCGGCTTGGCGAACCACAGCGACCAGATCAGCGGGACCATCAGGGCGACGATGCCGAACATCAGCGGCTTGCGCGCGCCGTAGCGGTCGATGGCGGCGCCCAGGAACGGCGCGGTCAGGGCGATGAAGATGCTGTTGAGGGTGCTGACCGTGGCGATCATCGCCTGGCCCTTCACCGCGTCGCCGACCACGGCCGTCGAGAAGTAGGGGGCGAAGATGTAGATGGTGATCAGGATGACGTACGGGTCGCGCCCGCCCTGGAACAGGGACCAGGCCCAGGCGCCCCGCGGCATGTCCTTGAACCCGGCGCGGGTGTAGCCGGCCGCGTCCGCGCCGGCTTCGGCCGCTGGCTCCAGGCTGCCGGGCAGCGGATCGCCCAAAGCGCCCGGCGTGGGCTCCTGCACCTGTCGCATACGGTCCGTCCCTTCAAGGAAGACCGTCATCAACGCGGTCCTTGCGGACTACGGTGGACCTCAAACAGGCGTTTGTCACGGGGGCTCGATAGCCCCCGCTATTCTTACGCCAGAATGCGTTCCTCGATCGCCGAACGGGTCGCGTTGTCGACGCCCAGGACGTCGCGCATGTAGTCGTCGAGCGACGCGTGCCGGGCGTGGATCGCCGCGAAGGCGGTCTCCAGGTACTGCTGCTCGACACCCAGGGCGGTGATCAGCGCGTCGTCGGTCGGCGTCCGGCCGGTCATGTCCGCGATGGCCTGGCGCATCATCGGCACGCGCCGCTCGAAGCGGCTCGGATCGTTGGTCAGCAGGTAGTCGGCGAGGATGTCGTCCTCGTGCACGCCCGCCAGGTGATGGGTCAGCGCGGCGAGGATGCCGGTCCGGTCCTTGCCGGCGGCGCAGTGGATCAGCACCGCGCCGTCGATCTTCGCCAGCGCCTGGAAGTAACGGGTGTAGAGGTCGACGTGGCGACCGACGAACGGCGCCTCGCGATAATAGTCGACCATGTAGCGCGTGAAGGCCTGGGCGCTGAGGTCCGAGCCCTTGATGAAGGTGTGCCACGGATCGTCCTGTTCTTCGCCGTCGTGGTTCTCGATCACCTCGGCGGCGAAGCCCTGCCAGCGGCGGCTCGGGCTGCGCGTCCGCTCGTTGGGCCGGCGAAGGTCGACGATGACCTTCACGCCCAAGGCGGCCAGGGCCTCCAGCTCGGCGTCGCTCGCCTCGGCCTGGTGGGCCGAGCGGAACAGCACGCCGCGCTTGAGGCGGCGCTCTCCGGCGGCGTAGTCGCCGAAGTCGCGGAAATTCTCGATGGTTTCGAAGGGCAGGCGACGGGTCATGGGCCGCCTTCCTAATAGACGCTCACGACGAAAGCGAGACGGACGTAAGGTGACTTACCGTTCTTTCACTTGCTCCGGCGGTCGCCCGCCTGCCATGAACGCTGACGGGGAAGTGCTGGCGTAACAAGTTCAACACCGGGGGCGGAATCCGTCATGCTGATCATCGAGAATCTGACCCACGTCTATCCGAACGGGACGCGGGCGCTGGACGAAGTCACGCTCACCGTGCCGAAGGGCATGTTCGGCCTGCTCGGCCCGAACGGCGCCGGCAAGTCGACACTCATGCGGACCATCGCCACGCTGCAGGCCCCGACCTCGGGCCACGTGCGGTTCGGCGACATCGACGTGCTGAAGGATCCGGAGATCCTGCGCCGCACGCTCGGCTACCTGCCCCAGGACTTCGGCGTCTACCCGCGTGTCTCCGCCTACGACATGCTCGATCACATGGCGATCCTGAAGGGCGTGTCCGACGCCCGGGATCGCAAGGAGACGGTCGAAACCCTCCTCAACCAGACCAACCTCTGGAACGTCCGCAAGAAGGCCATCGCCGGCTTCTCGGGCGGCATGCGCCAGCGCTTCGGCATCGCCCAGGCCCTGATCGGCGATCCGTCGCTGATCATCGTCGACGAGCCCACCGCCGGCCTCGACCCCGAAGAACGCAACCGCTTCCTGAACCTGCTGGCCGAGATCGGCGAGAACGTGGTCGTCATCCTCTCGACCCACATCGTCGAGGACGTCTCCGACCTCTGCCCCGCGATGGCGATCATCTGCGACGGCCGCATCGTCGGAACCGGCGCCCCGTTGGCCCTGGTGGACGGCCTGAAGGGCCGCGTCTGGACCAAGACCATCGACAAGTCGGAGCTCAAGAAGCACCAGGACCTGTACCGCGTCACCCGCACCCGCCTGTTCGCCGGTCGCACGGTGATCCACATCCTGGCCGAGAGCGATCCGGGAGACGGCTTCTCGCTGGTGCAGGGAGATCTCGAGGACGTCTATTTCTCGACGCTCTCGACGCACCGCAAGGCGGCCTAGGAGCGACGCGATGTTCGGAAAGATCGCGAGCTTCGAATTCCGCTACCAGATCAAGTCGCCCGTCTTCTGGGTGGTGGTGGGGATCTTCTTCCTGCTGACCTTCGGGTCGGTCACCATCGACCAGATCCAGATCGGCGGCGGCGGCAACATCCACAAGAACGCCCCGTACGCGATCGCCCAGACCCACCTGATCCTGGCGATCTTCTACATGTTCGTGACGACGGCCTTCGTGGCCAACGTCATCGTCCGCGACGACGAGACGGGGTTCGGCTCGATCCTCCGGTCCACCCGCATCGGCAAGTTCGACTACCTCTACGGCCGCTTCACGGGCGCCTTCCTGGCCGCCGCGCTGTCGTTCCTGGCGGTGCCTCTGGCGATCATGCTCGGCTCGGTGATGCCCTGGGTCGACCCCGAGACGCTCGGGGCGTTCATGCCGGGCGCATACGCCTTCGCCTACTTCGTGCTCGCTCTGCCGGCCCTGCTGCTGACCAGCGCCATCTTCTTCGCGCTCGCGACCGTCACCCGCTCGCTGATGTGGACCTACGTCGGGGTGATCGCCCTGATGGTCCTCTGGATCATCTCCGGCATCGCGCTCGACAAGCCGGAATTCGACAAGGTCGCCGCCTACTGGGAGCCGTTCGGCACGGCCGCCTTCGGTCTGACGACCAAGTACTGGACCGCCGCCGAGCGTAACGCGATGGTCCCGGCGCTCGAAGGCGCGCTGCTGTTCAACCGCGCCTTCGTCCTGGTCCTGTCGGCCGGATTTCTGGCGCTGGCCTACGGCCTCTTCGGTTTCCAGTCCGGCGCCCTCTCAGGCAAGAAGGGCAAGCGCGATAAGCTGGCCGCCGCCGCCGCGGCCGATGCGCCGCCGCCGCCGCTGACGAAGCTGCCCAAGCCGCGCTTCGACGGCGCCGGAGCCTGGGCCCAGCTGCTGGCCCGCACCAAGCTCGACATGGGCCAGGTGTTCGGCAGCCCCGCCTACGCGGTGCTCATCTTCATCGGCCTCGCCAACTCGCTCGGCGGCCTGTGGTTCGCTACCGACGACACCGGCTACGGCGGCTCCATCTTCCCGGTCACCCGGGTGCTGATCCCCACCCTGATGGGGACCTTCGGCCTGATCCCGATCATCATCTCGATCTACTACGCCGGCGAACTGGTCTGGCGCGACCGTGAGAAGAAGACGCACGAGATCGTCGACTCCACCCCGACCCCGGACTGGGCCTACATCGCGCCCAAGACGCTCGCGATCTCGCTGGTTCTTCTGTCGACGCTGCTGGTCAGCGTCCTCGCCGCCATGATCGTGCAGGCCAGCAAGGGCTTCTTCGACTTCCAGCTGGATCACTACCTGGTCTGGTACGTGCTGCCGCAGGGCCTGGATTTCATCCTGATGGCCGTCCTGGCGGTGTTCCTGCAGGTCCTGTCGCCGCACAAGTTCATCGGCTGGGGCCTGATGGTGATCTACATGGTCACCACCATCACCTTCACGAACCTCGGGTTCGAACACAACCTCTACAACTACGGCGGCGCCCCCGGCGTGCCCCTGTCCGACATGAACGGCATGGGCAAGTTCTGGATCGGGGCCTGGTGGTTCCGGCTCTACTGGACCGCCTTCGCCGTGATCCTGCTGGTCCTGGGCTACGCCTTCTGGCGGCGCGGGGCCGAAACCCGGCTCTGGCCGCGCCTGCGCCGCCTGCCGCGTCGCCTGACCGGCAAGGCCGGCCTGACCTTGGCCGCGGCCCTGCTGATCTTCGTCGGCAGCGGCGCGTTCATCTTCTACAACACCAACGTCCTCAACGAGTACCGGACCAACATCGACGACGAGAAGTATCTCGCGGACTTCGAGAAGGCGCTCATCAAATACGCCGACACGCCGCGCCCGAAGATCGTATCGATGAAGCTGGACGTGGACGTCTATCCGCACGACACCCGGCTCAGGACCTGGGGCTCCTACGTCGTCGAGAACAAGACCAACCAGTCGCTCAAGGAAATCCACCTCGCCTTCGACCGTGACCTGAAGGTGGAGGCGTTGACGATCGAGGGCGGCCGCGCGACGCGCACGCCGTACGACCGCTTCAACTACCGGATCTTCGCCCTCGACGACCCGATGCTGCCGGGCGAACGCCGCACGATCACCTTCACCACCGAACGCTCGCAGAAGGGTTTCCGCAACAGCGGCAACGAGACCCGCGTCGTCGACAACGGGACCTTCGTCAACAACGCCGAGTTCGCGCCCATGCTGGGCTTCGAACGCAGCGGCCTGCTGCAGGACCGCGCCAAGCGCCGCAAGTACAACCTGCCGGTCGAGCAGCGGATGCCCAAGCTGGGCGACGCGCCCTCGCGGCAGTTCAACTATCTCCGCCACGACGCCGACTTCGTGCACGCCGACATCACCGTCAGCACGGTCGCCGACCAGACGCCGATCGCGCCGGGCTACAAGGTCTCGGACGTCACCAGGGACGGCCGCCGCACGGCCCGCTTCGTGACGGAGTCGCCGGTGCTGCCCTTCTTCTCGGTGCAGTCGGCGAAGTACGCGGTCAGCCACGAAAACTACAAGGGCGTGGACATCGCGGTCTACTACGACCCCCAACACCCCTGGAACGTGGAGCGGATGAAGAAGGGGGCGAAGGCTTCGCTGGACTACTACCAGGCCAACTTCAGCCCCTACCAGTTCCGCCAGCTGCGCTTCCTGGAATTCCCGGCCTATGCCGACTTCGCGCAGGCCTTCGCCAACACCATGCCCTGGTCCGAGAATCTCGGCTTCATCGCCGACTACAAGGACCCGTCGAAGATCGACATGGTCACCTACATCGGCGCCCACGAGATAGGGCACCAGTGGTGGGCGCACCAGATCGTCGGCGCCGACCAGCAGGGCTCGACCGTGCTGTCGGAGACCCTCGCGCAGTACTCGGCGCTGATGGTCATGAAGCACATGTACGGCGAGGACCAGATCCGGAAGTTCCTCAAGTTCGAGCTGGACCGTTACCTGCGGTCGCGCGGCGCCGAAGTGGTCGAGGAACTGCCGCTCTATCGGGTCGAGAACCAGGGCTACATCCACTACCGCAAGGGCTCGCTGGTCATGTACCGGCTGCAGCGGGAGATCGGCGAGGACGCGGTCAACCGTGCACTTCGCCGGGTTCTGGCCATCCACGCCTTCAACGGCGCGCCGTATCCGACCTCGATCGACCTGATCAGCGCCCTGCGCGCCGAAGCGCCCGCCGACAAGCAGGACCTGATCACCGACCTGTTTCAGAAGATCACGCTCTACGACATCCAGACCCGGTCGGTGGACGTGAAGAAGCGCAAGGACGGGAAGTTCGACGTGACCCTGACGGTGAAGGCCCGCAAACTCTACGCCGACGGCAAGGGCAAGGAGACGGAAGCGCCGCTGAACGAGACGCTCGATGTGGGCCTGTTCACGGCCATGCCGGGCGAGAAGGGCTTCAGCGGCAAAAGCGTTGTGGCCATGACCAAGCGGCCGATCCGCTCGGGAACCCAGACCCTGACCTTCGTCGTCGACAAGGCGCCGAAGTACGCGGGCGTGGATCCTTATAACTACCTGATCGACCGTAACTCGGACGACAACGTCGCCAAGGTGGGAGGCTGACGCCTCCCACCCGTCGCGGCGCTACTTCAGGGCGTCGCGGATCGCCTTCGCCTTGTCGAGATGCTCCTGCACGATCGGCACGGTCGCGGTGGCCGCGGCCTTGATGTCGGCGTTGTCGCCGTCCTGGCTGTAGCGGCTCATCAGGTCCAGCGCCGCCTGGTGGGCGTCGACCTGACCGTCCATGTACGCCTTGTCGAAGTCCTTGGCCTCGACCGCCTTTAGGTCGGACAGGGCGGAGGCCTTGTCGTCGGGCAGGGTCGCCGGCGGCGTGATCATCAGGCCCGACTTGGTGATGGCGGCCGTCAGGTCGGCGGTGGTCTTGGTGTGACCGTCGACCATCATCTGGGCGAAGGCCTTCACATCGGCGTTGGTCGACCGGCTCAGCGCGATCTTCCCGGCCTCGACCTCGAACATGTCGCTGGCGGCGGCCTTGGCGACGAAGTCGGGCGCGGCCGCCTCGTTCGACGGCGTCGGCACGGTCGCGGCCGGGTTGGCGTCGGGCGCGACGGCCTCGGTCTGTTCGGTCTTCGGGCCGCAGGCGGCGAGCGCGAGCGACAGGGCGGCGGCGCCGGCGAGGAGCAGATGGCGATTCATTGGTTTTTTCCTGACGTTGACAAGGTCGTCCGCCGCCCCCAAGCGAACGCTATGCTGACTGAATTGACGGGGATGTGATGAGTTCCGAAGCCCGGCCCGGCCCGCTCGATGGTCTTACCGTCATCGAGATGGGCACGCTCATCGCCGGCCCGTTCTGTGGCCAGATCCTCGGCGATTTCGGCGCCACGGTGATCAAGATCGAGGACCCCAAGGCGGGCGACCCGATGCGCCAGTGGGGCCGCTCGCTGCCCAAGGGGCATTCTCCCTGGTGGCCAGTGATCGGCCGCAACAAGCACTCGGTCACCCTCGACCTGCGCACCGCCGAGGGCCAGGACATCGCCCGCCGGCTGATCGGCGGCGCCGACATCCTGGTCGAGAACTTCCGACCCGGCTCGATGGAGAAATGGGGCCTCGGCTACGACGCCCTGTCGGCGGCCAACCCCGGCCTGGTGATGGCGCGCGTATCGGGCTTCGGCCAGACCGGTCCGATGGCCTCCCGCGCCGGCTACGCCCTCGTCGGCGAGGCGATGGGCGGCTTGCGCTACATCACCGGCGAGCCCGACCGCGCTCCGGCCCGGGCCGGCATCTCGGTCGGCGACAGCCTGGCGGGCCTGCATGCCGCGCTCGGCGTCATGATGGCCATCCACGCCCGCCACCGCAGCGGCCGGGGCCAGATCGTCGACGCCGCCATCTATGAGAGCGTGCTCTCGGTGATGGAGAACCTGATCACCGAGTATGGCCTGACCGGCTACGTCCGCGAGCGGTCGGGTTCGGTCCTGCCGGGCATCGCCCCCTCGAACGCCTACCCCACCCGCGATGGCGCGCTGGTGGTGATCGGGGCCAATCAGGACACCCTGTTCAAGCGGCTGGCCGAGGCGATGGGGCGGCCGGAGCTGGCGAGCGATCCCCGCTACGCCGGCCACGCCGCGCGCGGCGCCAACCAGGCCGAACTCGATGCGCTGATCGGCGCCTGGACCGCGACGCTGGACGCCCAGCCGCTGCTCGACCTGATGGAGACCAACGGCGTCGCCGCCGGCCGCGTCTATCGCGCGCCGGACATGCTGGCCGATCCGCAGTTCGCGGCCCGGGAGGCGATCGTCGAGCTGCCGCATCCGGTATTCGACAGCGTGAAGATGCAGAACGCCTTCCCGAAGCTGACCGAGACGCCCGGCGCGGTGAAATGGCCGGGGCCGGGCCTGGGCGAACATACCGAGAGCGTGCTGGCCGGGCGGCTGGGGCTGAGCGCCGACGAGATCGCCGGCTTGCGCGAGCGGGGCGTGATCTAACGCCCCACCGCTTCGGCCAGCGCCCGCACGATCTGGTGGACGTTGTAGGGCTTGCGCACCACCGGCACGTCGAAGCCCTCCGGCGCGCCGCGCTCCCCGTAGCCGGTGGCGAACACGAACGGCGTGCCGCGCTCGAAGAGCGCCCGGGCCAGCGGCGCCACGGACTCGCCGTTCAGGTTGGCGTCGAGCACGGCGGCGTCGATCTCCAGGCTCAGCATGCCCATGCCTTCGTCCAGCTCGGCGGCGGTCCCGACGACGATCGCGCCGGCCTCCTGCAGCCCGGCCTCGAGTTCCAGCGCCAGCAGCACGGCGTCCTCGACGATCAGCAGCCTCAGGCCTTCGATGCTGGCCGGGCTGTTGTCGGGCTGGCCGAGCGAGGCGCCGGCCGCCGGGGTTTCCCCCAGCAGCGCCGGCGCGTCGTCGTCGCCCCGGCGCTCGGCGATCGCGCCGGCGTCCGCCGTCAGCTTCGCGTGCAGGCCGTTGGGGCGGTAGTCGATCGTCACCCCGCCGCCCAGCTCGCGGCCGGTGACCTGCTCCAGCAGCGTCGAGCCGAAACCTTGTTTCTCCGGCTTGAGCACGCGCGGCCCGTCGCTTTCGGTCCACTCGATCTCGAAGCCGCCGTCCGGCAGCAGCCGCCAGGCCAGCTCGATCCGGCCCGGTTCGACCGACAGGGCGCCGTACTTCACCGCGTTGGTCGCCAGTTCGTGGAGCGCCAGCGACGCGGCGTTGGCGGCGCGCGGCGTCAGGGCGATGTCCGGTCCCGACCAGCGCGCCTGGCCCGGCGCCAGCCCGCCCAGCTCGGCGGCGGCGATGTGCGCCAGGCTGGCGCCGCGCCAGCGGGTGGCGGTCAGCAGCTCGTGGGCCGAAGCCATCGCCTTCAGCCGTCCGGAGAAGGCGGCCAGGAAGCCGTCGGTGGACGTCGTCCGTCGCGCCGACTGGGTGGCCAGCGCCTGGACGGCGGCCAGCACGTTCTTCACCCGGTGATCCAGCTCGGCGAGCAGGACCTCGCGGTGCTCGTCCTCGATCTTCTGGTCGGTGATGTCGCGAACGACGCCGATCAGCCGCACCGGCTTGCCCGCGCGATCCTTCACGATCATGCCGGCGCCCTGCATCCAGCGGGTCTGGCCGTTGTCCGGCCGGATCATCCGGTACTGCGAGGTGTAGCGACCGTCGCGCAGCCCGCCCTGGATGGTGTCGCGCAGCAGGGGCAGGTCGTCGGGATGCACGAAGCGGTAGGCGGCGTTGCCGCGTTCGCCCGGGGCGGAGGATCGTTCGATGCCGAACAGGCTCTTCATCCGCTCGCTGGCGACGACGGTGTCCTCGGTCAGGTCCCACTCGAATTCGCCCAGCCCGGCCGCCTCCAGCGCCAGTTCGGCGCGTTGCTGGTCCAGCCGGCTGCGCTTCTCCGCCTCGATGATCTCGGAGTCGTGGACCAGCAGGTCCATGGCCAAGGCGGCCAGGTCCTCCAGGGCCAGCCGCGCGGACTCATCATGCTCGGCGTGCGGCCGCGGATCGGCGACGACCAGCAGCCCGATCACCTCGCCGCCCGGCGCGATCAGCGGGGCCGCCGCGTAAAAGCGGGCGTCGGTCTCCGCCAGGCCCGGCCGTACGGCGGCGAGGCGCGGGTCGATGTCGATGTCGTCGTAGATCGCCGTCTCGGGATGCCGGACCAGATGGTCGGCCAGCGAGCCCTGGCGCGGCTGGCTGCCGGCCGGGATGCCGATGCGCGCCTTGTGCCAGAGGCGGTCCTCGTCGACGAGGATGATGCCCGCTCTCGGGGCCTGCAGGATCAGCGCCGCGGTCCGGGCGATCCGGTCGAAACGCGTGTCCGATCCGCTGTCGAGCGCATGCAACGCCCTCAGCGCCTTCAGGCGGGCGACCTCGTCGGCCGAAGGCTGGGGTCGGGGGGCGTCATCCATGAAGGTGACAATAGCGGCTCCTTCGGGGTCGCGCGAGACGCGAGAAACCCCGATTCCAATCTCCGGGACCCTGGGGGACCCGCGGCGCGCGCACGTAGCTGGCGAATCGGCGTTCCCCTTTGCCCGCGCCGACGCTAGGGTGGAACCGCCGTCGCGAGACAGCGTTGGACGGGTTCGCCCCCTATATCGGAGGGGCCGCCCGCGCCGGCGCGCCCGTGAACCTGGAGATTGCTTATGCCGACCAACGCCACCACGCCGGACGTCCCCGGCTCGACCGACGCCGCCCAGGCCAAGGCCGCCCTGAAGACGGCCGCCAAGCATGCCGAGCGCAGCTTCGTCGACGCTACCGAACAGGCGCGTGAGCGTCTGACCGAGGCGGCCAACCGCACCGAAGCGGCCGTCCGCGAGGGCATCGACACCCTGCGCGCCCAGAGCCGCGCCTACGCCGACACCGCCGGCGAGCAGTTCGAAGTGGCCCAGCGCTACGTTGTCGAGCGGGTCAAGGAACGTCCGGTCACCGCCACCCTCGCAGGCATCGGCGTCGGGGTGCTGATCGGCCTCCTGCTCGCCGGCCGGGGCGACCGCCGCTAATGATGGAACGCACGCTGATGGCCCTCGCGGCCGCCGCCGCCATCGCGGCCGCCGCCGCCGTCGGCGTCGTTGCTCTCGCCTTCGCGCTGTATGCGGCCATACTGCCCCTCGTCGGGCCGGCATGGGCCGCCTGCATCGTCGCCGCCGCCGCCGCCCTGCTGGTGGCGCTCGCGGCGGTGATCGCGGCCCGCAAGGCCGAGGGTGATCACCATCGCCGCGCGCAGGCCGCCGCGGCGCCGCCTGACGCCGGCCTCGTGGACGTAGTCATCAACCTCGTTCGCGAACGTCCGCTGATTGCCTCGGGCGCCGCAGTCGCGGCTGGCATATATGCGCTGCGCAACCCGCAGCTCATCGCCGCCGTGTTGCGTGCGTTCATGGACAAACCGTCCAACAAAACCTGATCGGCGCTCCGGACTCCCCTCCGGGCGCGCCTGGAGTCCGATATGTTCATCCTTCCCGAACTGCCCTACGCCCCGGAAGCCCTTGAGCCGGTGGTGACCGCCCGCACGCTGTCGTTCCACCACGGCAAGCACCACAAGGCCTACGTCGACACCCTGAACAAGCTGCTCGAGGACGCCGGCGAAAAGCCCGCGACGCTCGAGGAAGTCGTCGTCGCCTCGGCCAGCGACGCCTCGAAGAAGAAGGTCTTCAACAACGCCGCCCAGGCCTGGAACCACGCCTTCTTCTGGGATTGCATGTCGCCGACGAGGCAGTCGCCCGAAGGCGCGCTCGCGGCCGCCATCGACGCCGACTTCGGCGGCCTCGACAAGCTGAAGGAAGCTTTCGTGACCGAGGGCGTCGGCCATTTCGGTTCGGGCTGGGTCTGGCTGGTCGCCGAGGGCGGGAAGCTGAAGGTGATCTCGACCCACGACGCAGACGACACCCTGCCCAAGCCGGGGATCACGCCGCTGCTGGTCTGCGACGTCTGGGAACACGCCTACTATCTGGATCACCAGAACAACCGGAAGGGCTTCCTGGAGGCCTGGTTCGACAGCTTGGCCAACTGGTCGCTGGCCGCCTCGCAGCTGGCGGCCGTCGGTGACGAGGGCGCGCTCTGGTCCTATCCCAAGCCGGTCTGATCGGACGGAACGGGCCCGCCTCCATAGACGTTATCAGGTCATCGGGTTGTTCCGGACCTCCGGAACCCAATACGGAGGCTATCGAATGCTGAGGTGGGCCCTCATTTTTCTGGTCGTGGCGCTGCTCGCGGCCTTCCTGGGTTTTGGCGGACTTGCCGGTACGGCGGTCGATATCGCCAAGATCCTGTTCTTCATCTTCCTGGTGCTGTTCCTGGTTTCGGCCGTGATGCACCTGGTTCGGGGCCGAGCGCCCTGACCGCGAAGACGATAAGGTACACACAGCAAAGCGGCGGCGGGATCATCCCGCCGCCGCTTTCGCATCAGGCGCCCGCCGGGAGGCGACGGTCGATCTTCCAGGTCCGCCAGGGTTCGTAGTGCGACCCCATCCAGGCCAGGGCGGTGACCGTGACGCACTCGTCCGCCACCTCGACGCAGTTGAAGCCGATCGGCACGCCCCGCTCGCGGATCGACAGGGTGCTGGCGCCCACGGCCCAGGTACGGCCGTCGCCGCCCGGATAGGGCATGGCGAACGGCGCGTGCACATGCCCGGTCAGCACCAGGTCGACGCCGCCGGCGCTGAAGGTCTCTGCCGCGTGCCGCCCGCCATGCACCTGGCCGCTCATCGGCCCGCCGATCATCTCGATCAGCGGATGATGGCAGGCGACGATCCGCAGCGCGCCGGGCTTGGCGGCGGCCAGGGCATCGACCGCCCGACGCGTCTGGCGGCTGGTGATCGCGCCCTTGGACCAATTGGTGCGCAGCTGGGCGCCGCGGGCGGTGTTGACGGTCGCCACCGCCAGGCCCGGACGCTGGAAGGCGTGGTCGGGCAGCTTGCCGAAATATTTCTCGTACCGCCGGAAGGGCGCGAACAGGCGATGGGCCAGGCTGAAATAGGGCGTGTCATGGTTGCCCGGGCAAACCACGAATTCCGACGACAGGCTGTGGATCCACCTCCGCGCGGCGATGAACTCGGTCGGCGAGCCCTCGCGGGTGACATCGCCGGTGATGATCGTCAGATCCGGCTTGTGCTCGGCGATCCAGGCCTTCGCGCCCGCCACCGCCGGCACATGTTCGCCGCCGAAATGGATGTCGGACAGGTGGGCGAACCGTCGAACCATCATGCGGCGTGATCCGGCTCCGGACGTGGCACGGGCACGAGCGCGCGGAAGGCCACGGGCAGGAAGCGAAAGTCCGCGACGGGATTGAGCCGCGCCGGCTCGCCGTCCAGCACCGCCGGGATGTGCGACCCGGCCCAGGCGCGACCGGACTTGCAGCGACCCGCCATCACCGCCGGGTCGGAACGCCAGTCGCCCTTCGCGGCGTTGAAGCCCAGCCGCAGGATCTCCAGGGCATTGGCGGGGTCGAGCGCTGCGGCCTCCAGCCAGCCGTCGTCCGCGTCCATCGCCGTCGACACCAGCGGCGTCATCAGCACCAGAGCCTCGGTCTTGGCGCGCGGCCGGCCGTCCAGGCTGTAGCGGACGCGACCGGAGAAGGCGCGCTGGAACGCCCGCCGGGCCCGCAGCAGGGCCTTGGTGATCTGGCCCTCGCGCGCCGCCTCCCGGGCTTGGGCCCACAGCGCGGGCGATCCGAGGATCGCGGCGACATAGAAGCGCCGGCCCTCGATCTCGCCGCCGGACACGGCTCTTTCCTCGCCGTCTTCGAGGATGTCGGCGAAGGCGGTCTTCCAGTCGCGCTGCCCGTACAGGGCGCCGGGCAGCATGTTCATGGTGCCACCCGGCAGCGGGGCGACCAGCGGGCCGTCCGCTCCGGCCATCTCGGCTCCCGCGCGCGCCGTACCATCGCCCGCGACGATGGCCAGCAGATCCGGGCCCGCGTCCAGCGCCGAGCGGATGCAGGCCTCGAGCCCCTCCTCGCCCGGGGCGTGGACAGATCCCTCAATTCCGTGTTCCGCGAGGATTCTTTCGGCCTCGGCGGCGGCGTCCGGTCCGGCGCTTCCGGACAGCGGATTGACCACCACCTCGACCCGCCTGATCACGGGTTTGCGGCCACTCGTCGCCATGTCTGAAATCTCGCCCAACGCCCTCATATGGACCTAACGGCGACCGCTTGCCCCCGGTTCCGGTCCGGAACCGCTCCAGCGCCTCCGCGTTGCCAAACGACTGGGGGCCGAACCGGAAAACACTGGAGAGGCAGATGTATAAGAACCTGACCCGACTTTCTCTCGTCGCCGCTGCTGCTGGACTGCTCACCGCCGCCTGCACGACGACGGGTAACACGGAACGAAACGCCGCTGGTGGGGCCGCCCTGGGCGCGCTCGCCGGCGCGGTGATCGGCAACAACGTCGGCTCCGGCGACGCCGGAACGGGCGCGGCGATCGGCGCGGTCGTCGGCGGCACGGCGGGCGCCGTGAAGGGCTGCCGCGAGGACGGCGGCTGCGGCGCCACCCCGAACCGCCGCCAATACTATGACGAGAGGGCCGGCCGCTATTACTACTACGACTCCGCGAGCGGCCGTTACTACTGGGAAGACGGTCGCCCCCGGTAACTGACGGATCGACGGAACGCCGTTTTCAGGCGAACATCGGGACGGTCGGCCGCACGGTCGGCCGTCCTTTTAGTTTTGAACGAGGGGTCGGCATGCTGGTCGGTTGGAAACAGGGCGCCCGGGTCGCCATCGTTGCGGCGGTCCTGGCCACGGGGCTGGGCCTGGCGGGTTGCGCGACCGGCTTCGGCAAGCCGAAGGTCGCGACGGTCAATCCGTGCGAGGACCTGAAGGTCGCCATCTATTTCGAGCAGGATTCCGCCGCCATCTCGCGAGAGGCCAAGGCCGTGCTCAAGGAAGCCGCGGCCATGCGCGGCGCCTGCGCGGTCGGCGTGGTCGAGGTGCTGGGCCTTGCCGACGCGGTCGGCGATCCTCGGGCCAACCTGGCGCTGTCGGAAAAGCGGGCCAAGGCCGTAACCGTGACGCTCGGCGGCCTGGGCTTCGGCAAGGTCCACATCGCGGCGGCCGGCGACACCGGCTCGACCACCGCCGCCGGCGAAGTGCTGCCGCTGCGACGTCGCGCCGACGTGGTGTTCAAGAGCAGCGGCGGCTGACGCGCGCGAGAAAAAGGGGCGAGGGTCTTTCGACGCCTCGCCCCTTAGTTCGCATCATCGAGAAAAGGGGGTGCGGAGACGGCAGGCTGACTATCGCCAGCCTCAAGTCGGGGGGGGCGTCGCCGCCTCCGCAATCCATAAACGCGGGCAGCCGAAAATCCGTTCCCGCGTGACGTGAAAAAACATGCGGAAAATTGCACCCCCCCCGGAAACCCTTGCAAGACAAGGAACGGCCTTCGTCCGCGCGACGTTTTCTCTCCATCAACGCAAAAGAGGAGGCGTCGAAATGGCCGTCTTTTTCAGTCGATTCCCGCGCCAGCCCGTCGGCCACGATGAGTTGGGCGCAACCGATGCCCGCCAGGGACGCTGGGGCCGTCACGTCTTCTGGGTGCTGGTGATCTCCACCGCCCTCGCGGTCATGGCTCTGTTCGGCAGCTGGGCGTTCCACTCGAACGGCCTGCAGGCCGCCAACGACCGGTCGACGCCGACTGTCGAGGACGCCCGCTCCGCCGGCGCGGACGGTCCGGTTCGAGAGAACCCGCCCCCGTCGGCCAACGAGACCGTGTCCTGAAGGAAAAAGGGCGCTTCACCGGCTGGTGAAGCGCCCTTTCTCTGAATGATAGCTGGACGAATGGCCTAAGCCGCCTTCTGCGTCCTGCCGGGATGGAAGAACAGCGCCTGGCCGATCGCCGCCTTCACCGTCTCCGGATGGAAGGGCTTGGTGATCAGGAAGGTCGGTTCGGGCCGCTCGCCGGTGAGCAGGCGCTCGGGGAAGGCGGTGATGAAGATCACCGGTACGTCGTAACGCGCCAGGATGTCCTTCACCGCGTCGATGCCCGAGGAGCCGTCGGCCAGCTGGATGTCGGCCAGCACCAGGCCCGGCACCCGGGCGGCGATGGCCTCGGCCGCCTCCGTGCGGGTGGCGGCGATGTCGACGACGGTGTGTCCCAGTTCGCGGACCAGGGCCTCGATGTCCGCCGCGATGACCGGTTCGTCCTCGATGATGAGGACGTCGGTCGCCAGTTCGGCGTCGATCTCGTTCTGGGCCTCGGCGATCAGGCGCTCGATCTCACCGAAGTCGGTGTCGAGAATCTGCGCCGCCTCGGTGGGCGTGAAGCCCTCCAGGGCGGTCAGCAGGAACGCCTGCCGCGAGCGCGGCGCGATGCGCAGCAGCCTGTGGGTCGCGTCGTGAGAAGCGGAACTCTCGTCGATGCGGTCCTCCAGGCGAGCGCCGGAGCTGCACCAGATGGCGTGAAACACGTGATAAAGCGCGACGCGAGGCGACAGCCGGTTGTCCAGCTGCTTGTCGCCGGCGGCTAGCGCTTCAAGCGCGACTCGCACGTACTGGTCGCCCGTATTCTGGTCCCCGGTAAGGGCGCGCGCATAGCGGCGCATATACGGCAGATGTGGTGCAAGACGAGCAAGAAGACTCATGACCCCTCCCATTAAACAGTCTTCGTGAGAACACGACGAGCGAACCGCGTTAAACGGGTTCCGTGCCTCTGGACCATCAACGATCTGGCGTATGGATGGTTCCCTCGGTGGAAATGCTCCGGCATCATACCTCGGGGTGACCACGGAACCAGCCGCGTTCCACGGCGTTGATCGGCTGAATTTCTTGGTTCCGATGAAGGGGGCAGGCGCCAGCCCGCGCCGAGCAGGATGATCGAACAGAGAGCAATGGAAGAGCGTCGCAAGGGGCAAGCCCCGCTGGACGAAACGCGGCTGCGGCAGCGCGCTATCGGCGTGAAGCTTCGCCAGATTTTCGACGAGGTCGTCAACGAGCCCGTGCCGGATGAGTTTCTCGACATCCTGCGTCGCGCCGACGTCGACAAGACCGGAGAGCGCTAATGGGCGCTCAGATGGAAGACCGCTCCGGGGGACTCGCGCCCGCCGAGCGCGACAAGATTTTCCAGCGCGAACTCGTCACGTTGATCCCGCACCTGCGCGCCTTCGCGCGCACCCTGACCGGTGATGCCACGCAGGCGGACGACCTGGCCCAGGACGCCATGATCAAGGCTTGGGACGCGCGCAACAGCTTCCAGCTGGGCACGAACATGAAGGCCTGGACCTTCATGATCCTGCGCAACCAGTTCTACTCGGACAAGCGCCGGTCCTGGCGCCAGACCCAGCTCGATCAGGAAGCGGCCGAGCGGACCCTGGTGGCCGTCGACGATCCCGAGGCGCCGGTGGCCTTGGACGAACTTCGCCTGGCCATGGGCATGCTGCCCGACGAACAGCGCGAAGCGCTGATCCTCGTCGGCGCCGGCGGCTTCGCCTACGAGGAAGCGGCCGACATCTGCGGCTGCGCGGTGGGCACGGTGAAGAGCCGGGTCAGCCGGGCTCGAAAGGCGCTGCAGGGCATCCTGGAAGCCGGCGACTATGATCGCGACGGCGGACAGGCTGGCGACGCCATGCGGTCGATCCTGGCCGATGCGGAGCGGTTGAGCGCCACTCGGTGAAAGCATTGAAGGCGCTGCGTTGGGGCCCCGCGACAACGATCCGGGTTCGCCTGGGAGTCGCGATGGCTCTGGCGCTGTTGCCGGTGCTGTTGCTCGGCGCCGGCCAGTCGGTGCTCGCCTACAAGCGCGAAGCCCAGGACCGGCAGGAAATGTTGCAGCGCGCCGCCGAACGCAGCGCCGCGACGGCCCGTGCGCGGATGGAATCCGCCGCGGTGCTGCTTGAGACTCTGGGCCCCGGCGCCATCGGGATGGACTGCTCGACGCGGCTGGCCGACATCAAGCAGCGCTTGCCGGGTTACGCCAATCTGATCCGGTTCGACAGCATCGGCCGCGTCTCCTGCTCGGCGGAAAGCGTGCCGGCGGATCCCGAGCGGCGGTACCGCCCCTGGTTCCAGACCCTGAAGGCCAGGAACGCTCCCCCGCGCTTCGTCACACTGGAGCCGGGCGCTCGCTACGCGGACAAGCCGGCTCTGTTCATGGCCCAGCGGACCGCCAACGCCGCTTCGGGTTTCGGCGTGCTGGCGGCGGTGATCCCGCTCGACAGCCTGCAGCCCGAGCTCGACGGCCGATCGTTGCCGCAGGAAGCCGCCGTCGCCATCGTCGACCGGCGCGGCGTGTTCCTGTCGGCCACCGACAAGAAGGCCTTCCCGACCAGCCGTCAGGCCTGGATCGACCGCGCCGCCGTCGAGGGCCGGTTCCTGGGCTACGCCAAGGACCAACACGGGGTTCACCGCGTCTATTCGGCCGCGCCGCTGGGGCAGGGCGAGCTCTACCTGATCCTTTCGGCCCCGCAGCGAGGCTTGTTCGCCACCGCGTGGCTGGACCCGCTTTCGGGTATCATCTTCCCGTTGATCGCCTTCGTGGTCGCGCTGGTGGCGCTGTTCATCACGGTGGAGCGCGGCGTCGGCCGCTGGATCGTCTACCTCCAGCGGATCGCCGCCATCTATGCCCGCGGCCGGTTCACCGTCCGGCCCGTGCAGGTCGATCGCGCGCCGCCGGAAATCCGCGACCTGGCCGAGACGCTCGACCATATGGCCGAGACCATCGTCGCTCGCGACGCCTCGCTGCACGACAGCCTGGCGCAGAAGGACTCGCTGATGCGCGAGATCCATCACCGCGTGAAGAACAATCTCCAGGTCATCTCCTCGCTGCTCAGCATGCAGGAGCGGGCCCTGGCCGATCCGGCCGCGCGGGTGGCGATCAGCGACACCCGACAGCGGATCACGGCCTTGGCCCTGATTTACCGGGCCCTCTACCAGGGGGCGGATATAAAGCATGTCGACCTCAAGCCCTTCCTGGAAGAGCTTACGGGCCAGTTGCTGGCGGGGGACATGGGCTCGCACACGGTGCAGACGCAGGTCCGCGCCGACCGGCTGGTCATCGATCCCGACAAGCTGGCCCCCTTGGCGCTGTTCGCCGTCGAGGCGGTGACCAATGCCCAGAAGCACGCCCTGGCCGGCGGCGGGGTGCTGACGGTCGATTTCGCGGTGCGGGGACCGGAGGCGGAGCTCGTCATCGCCGACGATGGCGGCGGCCGCGGCGTCACGCCCGATCCCGAAGCGATCAAGGGTGTCGGCCGCACGCTGATGACCGCTTTCGCCCGCCAGTTGCGCGGAAAATCGAGCCTGGAACGCAACGAGCAGGGCGGCCTGACCGCGCGGTTGATTTTCCCGACACCGGAAGCGTCTCCGGCCGGAACCTGAGGCCTTCGAGCGGCGTTTCCCGGATGTACGAAATCAACCGCCCGTGATCGGGCTGAGGAGACGCGCGATGCGTAAGCTTGTGATCCTGGCGCTGGCCGCCACCAGTCTGATGGCCGCCGCCTGCAACACCGTCGAAGGCGCCGGCAAGGACGTGAAGGCCGCCGGTGCTGCCGTCGAAGAAACCGCCAAGGACGCCAAGTAGGGCGCTCCCTGACGATCGAGTGGAAGAGCCCTCCGCCGGACCCCGGCGGAGGGCTTTTTCGTTACGCGAACTGATAGCGGATCGGCAGGTGCTTGGGCCCGCTGACGAAGCTGCCGATGCTCAGGGTCGGCTCGCCGCCGAACTCGAGCGACTTGAGGCGGGGCAGCAACTCCTCGAACAGGATCCGCATCTCCATCTTGGCCAGATGCTGGCCCAGGCAGAGGTGGGCGCCGTAGCCGAAGGCCAGGTGCTTGCCGCCCTTGCGGTCGACGCGGAAGGCGTCCGGATCCTCGAACACCGCCTCGTCGCGGTTGCCCGACGGATAGGCCAGCCAAAGCCACTCGCCCTTCTCGATCCTGTGGCCGCCGACCTCAGCGTCTGCGGTGGCTGAGCGCATGAAGTGCTTCACCGGCGTGATCCAGCGGATCGACTCGTCAACCAGCCCCGCGATCAGCGACGGGTCGGCCTTCACCTTGGCGAACTCGCCCGGGTTGGCGCACAGGCCCCAGACCGCGCCGGCGGTCGAGGAGGAGGTGGTGTCGTGACCGGCCGTGGCGACGATCACATAGTAGCTCATCGCCTCGAAATCGTTGATCGGCTGGCCGTCGATCGTGCCGTTGGCGATCACGCTGGCGACGTCGCCCCGAGGGTTGGCCTTGCGGTCGTCGGTGATCGCCTTGAAGTACATGAAGAAGTCGGCGATCACGCCCTGCAGCGCGGCCATCGCCTCGGGCCCCTGCATGTTCTCCTTGCCGCCGCCGCGGCTCAGCTCAGGATCCTGCGCGCCGAACAGCTCCTGCGTCAGCTTCAGCATGCGCGGCTCGTCCTGCGGCGGCACGCCGAGGATCTCCATGATCACGCGCAGAGGATAGTAGAGCGCGATCTCGTTCACGAAGTCGCACTCGCCGCCCAGCGCCGCCATGCGGTCGACGTGCTCGCGCGCGATCTGGCGGATGCGGTCCTCTAGCTTGCGGATGTTCTGCGGCAGGAACCACGACTGGGTCATGATCCGGTACTTGGGGTGGTCCGGCGCGTCCATCTGGACCAGGGTCCGCACCAGGTGCGGGCTGCCGCCCGTCATGTTGCGGACCAGGGCGTCTCCTTCGAGGGTGGTGAAGGTCGTGGCCAGGTCGCCGCTGTGGAACAGGTCGTTCTGGCGGCTGATCTCGAGGATGTCGGCGTGGCGCGTGACGATCCGGAAGGGCGCGACGCCCTCCAGTTCCGCCCGGCCCAGCGGGTTGTTGGCCCGCAGCCAGCGGAACGCCTCATGGACGCTGTCGTCGCCGTAGGATCTGGGATCGATGGCCTTGAAGGCGATCTCGTCGGGAATGCGTTCTGCGACGCTCATCATGTGGTCTCCTGCCCTCCGTTCACGATGCGCTGGTGACGCGGCGGAAGCAAAGAGGACGGGAGCCCACGGGGCGGTGGATATTTTCGCCGGCTAGGCGGCGACCCGGAAGGCGGGGTTGCGGGCGAACAGGCCCGGGCGGCCGCTCACCGGCCGGAAGGCTTCGGTCAGCGTCTCGGGCGCTTCGCCGGGGCTCAGCATCAGGAAGCCGTCGGCGGGCAGGGCGGCGGCCAGGCTTTCGAGCACCTGCCGGCGGACGCCCTCGTCCAGCGCGCCGAGCACATGGCGGCAGAGGATGACGTCGAAGCGGCCCACGGCGGCCAGGTCGGCGGCCAGGTTGATCCGCCGCCACCGCACCCGCTGCCGGATGCGCGGCGACAGCCGCCAGCTCTCGTCGATCTTCTCGAAGTGCTGGATCAGCAGCCGGATCGGCAGGCCGCGCTGGACCTCGAACTGGTTGTAGACCCCCGACTGCGCCTTCTCGAGGCAGCGTTCGGAGAGGTCCGAGCCATAGATCTCGATCCGGGTCCCGGGCTCCAGCCCCTTGCCCTCCTCGGCGATCATGGCCAGCGAATAGGCTTCCTGCCCGGTGGCGCAGGCGGCGCTCCAGATACGGATCGGGTCGGAGCCCCGCATCCGCGACAGGGTCGGCAGCACCTCGTCGCGCAGCAGGCCGAACGCCTCGCGGTCGCGGAAGAAGGCCGTCTCGTTCAGGGTCATGGCCTCGACCACGGCCCAGATCAGCGGCTCCTCGCGGCGGACCTTCAGGCCGGCGATCAGGTCGTCGACGCTGTTGTAGCCTTCGCGCCGGGCCAGCGGGGCCAGCCGGCTCTCGATCAGATAGGTCTTGGCCGGATCGATCTTCAGCCCCGCGCGGGACTTGCAGAGGGCGACCAGCAGGCGGATGTCCTCTTCGGTCATGCCAGTCCCGCCTCGGCGAACTTGGCGGCGATGATGTCGCCGTCGAAGGGCTTCATGATGTATTCGGCGGCCCCGGCGTCCAGCGCCTCGCGGATGCGGTCGGGGTGAGCCTCGACGGTGCAGAACACGACCTTCGGCGCGTCGCCGCCGGGCTCGGACCGCAGGGTGCGCAGGAAGTCGAGCCCGTTCATCACCGGCATGTTCCAGTCGAGCAGGATGACGTCGGGCATGGCCGCGCGGCACCAGGCGAGCGCTTCCAGCCCATCGGACGCCTCGGCGATGTCGAAGCCGAGTTCCTCCAGGATCCGGCGGGCGACCTTGCGGATCACCCGGCTGTCATCGACTAGCAGGCAGGTCTTCAAGATGGACGCGCTCCTTCCCCGTGGAGCTGTTGTGCGCCGTGTCGGTTAACGCCTCGTGAGAGAACCCGCCATGCGGGTGCGGCAAAGTCGCCCCGCCTCAGAGGGGCAGGACGGCCGCCAGCGTCACCTTTTCCTCGTTGCTCTCGGCGGCCAGCATGCCGCCCGCGCCCTTCACGATCAGGTAGAGGTAGTAGGCTTGGACCCAGGCGCCGCCGACCGCGTCGCCGCGATCCTGGCCGCGCAGGCCGCGCAGGACCTCCGGCTTCAGCCGCGCGCGGTTGCCGACCGCGTCGACGGTGATGGCGATCTTGCCGTCCGCCTCGACCGCCCGCAGCGTCGCCGTCCCGCCCATCGGCAGGGCCCCGGCCGAGATCTGGGCGATGTTCATCAGCACCCGGGCCGTGGCCTTGTTCACCGCCGGGGGCTCGACCTTCCACTCCAGCTCCGGCCGGACATGGGCGAAGACGCCCTTGGCCAGGCTTTCCAGGTCGCGGGCGTCGAAGGTCTCCGCGCTCGACGAGGCGCCGAACGCCACCCGGCTGAACTGCAGCAGGTCCGCCAGCTTCCGCGCGCTCTGGGCGATCAGGTTCATGGCGTCGTCGCGCATGTCCTGGGCCGTCGGGTCCTCCAGCAGGTCCAGGCCCGACACCACCGCCGAGGCCGGACTGATGAAGTCGTGGCACAGCCGCGCTGCGATCTGGGCCGCCAGTTCCGCCGCATCGGGCAGGGCCGGCGCGGGCGCTTCCGGCGCGACTTCCGTCGCGGCTTCGGAGACGGGTTCGGGCGGGGTTTCGGGCTGGTCGCTCATGGCCCGCGAAATTGCCCTGATTTGAAGCGTTGGCAAACGGCGTCGCGGCCCGTAAGCGATCCGCCATGGACCCGTTCATCGAACCCGGCGCCCTGGTGCGCCATCCGGATCGACCCGACTGGGGCCTGGGACAGGTGCAGTCGGTCGTCGGCCGGCGCGTCACCGTCGATTTCGAGGACGCCGGCAAGCAGACCCTGGACGGGGCGGTCGTGCGTCTGATCTTCGTCTCCGACGATCCGCGCGATCGCAGATAGGAACAGGTTTGAGCATGAGCGACGCGGACATCGGCCGGGTGCTGGCCGACATCGTGGAAGAGGCCGGCCGGGTGATCATGCCCTACTGGTCGCACGGCGGGACCGTCGCCCACACCAGCAAGGCCGACGCCAGTCCGGTGACCGAGGCGGACAAGGCGGGCGAGAAGCTGATCTGCGCGCGGCTGGCCGAACTGTTCCCCGATGTGCACATCGTCGCCGAGGAACACGCCAGCGAATACGGCACGCCGGACCAGGTCGGCGCGCGGTTCTTCCTGGTCGATCCGGTCGACGGCACCAAGGCCTACATGAAGGGCGACCCGAACTTCACGGTGAACATCGGGCTGATCGTCG
>JBIICO010000294.1:0-3664 GCA_044238855.1 Caulobacter sp. | reverse complement strand
CGAGCCCATGGTCGACGCGCGCGCCGCTGTGGCGGCGTCCGTCGGCGGGCGGGTCGAGCGGGTTCTCGTAGCTCCGGGCCAGTCGGTCCGGATCGGTCAGCCCCTGGCGAGCGTCGTCAGCGGTGAAGCGGCGACGTTCCGCGCGGACGCAGACGCGGCGGCCGCCGAAACTGAAGTGGCGCGCCAGGCTTATCAACGCAACCGCAATCTGGCGGACCAGGGCGTTGTCGCCCGACAGGAGGTCGAGGCGTCCCGCGCGCAACTGCTCAGCGCCGAAGCCGGCGCCCGCGCGGCTCGCGCGCGGTCCAGCGCGGCGGGCTCGCCCAACGCTTCGGGCCGCCTCAGCGTCACCAGCCCCATCACCGGAGTCGTGACCAGCGTCCAGGTCGGACCGGGCGGCTTCGTCGCCCCTGGCGGCGTTGTCGCCGAGGTCACCAACCCGGCCAGGGTTGAGCTCGTCTTCAACGCGCCGCCTGCTTTGGCCGCCAATGTAAGGGCCGGGGCGCCTCTGCGGGTCAGCAGCCCCAGCGGCGACTTCGACGCCATCGTCACCGGCGTTGCCGCAGGCGCGGGCGGCGAAAGCGGCGCCACGGTCATTCGGGCCCGGCCGACGGGCTCTGTCCTCCCGCCGGCCGGTTCCGCCGTCACGGGGGCGATCGTGACGGGCGAGACGACCGGCGGTCTCACCGTGCCGACCGAGTCCGTCCAGACCGTCGACGGCAACACCGTCGTCTTCGTTCAGGTCCCGAACGGCTTCCAGGCCCGTCCGGTGCTCGCCGGTCGTCAGGCCGGGGGGCGGACTGAAATCCTGCGTGGCCTCACCGGGGCTGAACGGGTCGCCGGCACGAACGCCTTCCTCCTCAAAGCCGAGCTCGCCAAGGGCGAGGCCGAGCACGGTCACTAGGGGCGCACCGCATGTTCAAATTCATCATCGAACTCTCGGTCAAATTCCGATGGTTCGTGGTTCTCGCCACGGCGCTTGTCGCGGCCTACGGACTCCTCGAGCTGACACGGCTTCCCATCGACGCCGTGCCGGATATCACCAATCGCCAGGTCCAGGTGACCACGGTCGCTCCGGCGCTCGCGCCTGAACAGATCGAACGACAGGTCACCTACCCGATTGAAACCGCCATGGCCGGCATTCCCGGCCTGACCACGACCCGATCCCTCAGCCGAAACGGCTTCAGCCAGGTCACGGTCATCTTTACCGACCAGACCGACATCTATTTCGCGCGCCAGCAGGTCGCCGAACGGCTCGCGGGCGCCCGGGAGGCCATGCCTGACGGGGTGGAGCCGACCATGGCCCCGATCACCACGGGCCTCGGTGAAGTGCTGATGTGGACGATCGACTACAAGCCATTCAACAGTCAGAACCTCGCCAAGCCTGGCGAGCCGGGCTGGCAGGCGGGCGGAGCCTATCTGACGCCCGAAGGCGATCTGCTTTCGACCCCGCAGCAGCGCGCCACCTATCTGCGCACCGTGCAGGACTGGATCGTCGCGCCGCAAATGCGGACCGCCCCCGGTCTCGCCGGCGTCGACACCGTCGGCGGCTATGTGAAGGAGTATGCGGTCCGTCCGGACGCGGCGCGCCTTTCCGCCTACGGCCTGGGCATGGGCGACCTTATCCAGGCCCTCGATCGCGCCAACACTCAGGCCGGCGCAGGCTATATCCAGCGCGCTGGCGAAGCTCTGACGGTCCGCACCGACGCCTTGGCCTCCACCGTGGAAGATCTGGCTCAGGCGCCGGTCGTCAACCGGAACGGCCTGATCGTGCGGGTCGCCGATGTCGCCACGGTCGAGATCGGCCAGGCTCCGCGCCTGGGCGGCGCCAGCCGTGACGGCCACGAGGCCGTGCTCGGAACGGCGCTGATGATCGCGGGCGGCAACAGCCGCACCGTGGCCCAGGCGGCCGGGGAGCGACTCGATGAGGTTCGCAAGACTCTGCCCGCAGGGATCGAGGCGGTGACGGTCCTTGACCGTAGCGCCCTAGTCAACTCGACCATCTCGACCGTGGCCCGCAACCTCACCGAGGGCGCCCTTCTGGTCATCGTCGTGCTGTTCCTGCTGCTCGGAAACATTCGTGCGGCCAGCATCACGGCCCTGATGATCCCGATCAGCTTCCTGTTCGCCGTCATCGGCATGAATAGGTTTGGCATCAGTGGAAACCTGATGAGCTTGGGCGCGCTGGACTTCGGCCTTCTGGTCGATGGGGCGGTCATCGTCGTCGAAAGCACCCTGCTGATGCTATCGCAGCGGCGGATCGATCTGGGACGGGCCCTGACCCGTCGGGAACGCCTCGATGTCGCCGTGGCCGCAGCTCGCAAGATGGTCAAGCCGGCCGCCTTCGGTCAGCTGATTATCCTGCTGGTCTTCACGCCCCTGCTGATGCTTGAGGGGGTGGAGGGCAAGACCTTCGTCCCCATGGGGGCGACGGTGATGCTGGCCTTGGTCGGGGCCTTCATCTTCTCCTTCACCTTCGTTCCGGCCATGACGGCCCTGCTGGTGCGGGATCCCAAGAAGGTCGAGACCGACGAACACGGCCACGCCCACGAACACGAAACCTTCCTGCTCCGCCACGCGCGGCGTTGGATCCAGCCGGCCATCCGCGCCGCCGTCGATCGTCCGAAGATCGTCCTGATCTCGGCGCTCGGCGCGGTCGTCGTCGGTGGTCTGGCCTTTTCGTCCCTCGGGCGGGAGTTCATCCCTACCCTGGACGAAGGCGACATCGCCATGCAGGCGCTGCGTGTTCCCTCGGCGTCGCTGGAACAGTCGCTCGCCATGCAGATGGCGTTGGAACGGGTCATCACCGCCCAGCCGGAAGTCGAGACCATGTTCTCCAGGACCGGCACCGCCGAGGCGGCCGTCGACCCGATGCCGCCCAACATTTCGGACAGCGTCATCGTTCTGAAGGACCGCAAGGACTGGCCGGATTCAGGTCTCGAGAAGGAAGCCTTGCTCGAGCGGTTCGAAGAGCTCGCCAACCAACAGATCGGGAATAATTTCGAGTTCAGCCAACCCATCGAGCTCCGCTTCAACGAACTCATTTCCGGGGTCCGGACCGACCTCGCGGTCATGGTCTACGGCGATGACTTCGACACCATGCAGCGGGTCGCTGATGAGGTGGCCGGCGTACTGCGGCAGACCACCGGCTCCGCCGACGTTCGCGTCGAACAAGCGTCGGGCTTGCCGACGCTCACGGTCAGCGTCGATCGGTTCGCGGCGGCCAGCTACGGCCTGTCCGCAGCCGACGTTTCTGAAGCGGTCTCGGCCGCCATCGGCGGCGCGGAGGCCGGCCGGATTTTCGAGGGCGACCGTCGCTTCGACGTCGTCGTCCGTCTTCCGGACGATGCGCGCAACGATCCGGCGGCGCTCGCGGCCCTGCCGATCGTCTCTTCGACAGGCGTAACCGTGCCGCTGTCTTCGGTAGCCCGTATCCAAAGCGCCGAGGGGCCGAACCAGATCAGCCGCAACGACGGTAGCCGACGGATGGTGGTCCAGGCCAACGTTCGCGGCCGGGATCTGGGCGGCTTCGTCACCGACGCGCAAGCGAAGGTCGATCAGATCCAGCTCCCGCCAGGCGTCCGCCTGACCTGGGGCGGTCAGTTTGAGAACCTCAAACGCGCCGAACAACGCCTGGGCCTGGTTATTCCGATCGTCTTCGTTT
>JBIICO010000167.1:0-7748 GCA_044238855.1 Caulobacter sp. | reverse complement strand
AACGCCGACGTCTATGACAACCTGGCGACCAACAACACCGGCGGCATCCTGGTGTTCAACATGCCCAACCTGAAGGTCCCGGGCTTCGGCGCGCGGGTGTTCCGCAACCGGGTGGTCGGCAACAATACCGGCAACTTCGGCCGCAAGGGCACGGCGGTGGCCTCGGTGCCGGCGGGGACCGGGGTGATCGTCAATTCCAACGACAAGGTCGAGATCTTCGACAACGAGATCGGCGGCAACAACACCGCCAACGTGATCCTCTCGAGCTTCTTCTCGGCCGGCTACAAGGCTGGCGAGGGCATGGCGCCGACCTTCGATCCGTACCCGGAGAGCATCTTCGTTCACGACAACCGCTTCTCGCCGGGCGGCGGCAAGCCGGACGGCATGGACCTGCAGGCGCTGCGCGTGGCGCTGTTCGGTGTCACCGGTGCGCTGCCCGACGTGGTCTGGGACGGCTATGTCGATACGAAGAAGTTCGTCGGCGGAAAGCCCGACCCGGCGCTCGGCCTCTGCGTCGACAACGGCGCGGCCAAGGTCCTGAACGGCGACGGGCCGAACAGGTACAAGGCGCCCAAGCTGGTCGAGCTGAAGTGCCGCCTGGCGCCGCTGCCCGCCGCCAGCGTCGCCTTCGCGGGCGCCGTCCCGGCGGAATCGCAGATCCCGGCGGCCGGCAAGCCCAAGTGAGGCGCCTGGCGTTCGCGCTTCTCTGCCTGGCGCTGGCGGCCTGCGCGCCGCGGGCGCTGGAGCCGCGCTACATTGAGGAGGGCATGCCCGAGAGTCTCGCCGACTGGGGCATGGTCGGTGTGCGTGACGGCAAGCTGGTGCTGGCCGAGGGCGCGCAGCCGTACGATCTCAACACCCCGCTGTTCACCGACTATGCGGGCAAGCTGCGCACCGTGTGGATGCCCAGGGGACAGGCCGCCGGCTGGTCGGCCGACGAGGCCTTGGACTTCCCGGTCGGGACGGTGATCACCAAGACCTTCTTCTACCCCAAGGCGGCCGACGGGAAGGTGGCGCCTGGCGATGGCCTGAAGCTGTCGCAGACCGGCCAGGGGCTGGACCTGCAGAAGATCCGGCTGGTCGAGACGCGGGTGCTGGTGCGGCGCAAGGACGGCTGGGCGGCGTTCCCGTATGTCTGGGACGAGGCGCAGAAGGCCGCCAGGCTCAAGCGCACCGGCCAGCCCATCCCGATGACGCTGGTCCGGCCGGGCCGCGAGGAGGCCTTCGTCTACCAGGTCCCGAATGTGAACCAGTGCGCCGGCTGCCACGCCACCGACCACGCGACGAAGAAGCTCTGGCCGATCGGCCTCAAGGCGCGCCACCTGAACCGCGAGGTGACGCTGGCCGGATCGAGCTTCAACCAGCTCGAGCGGCTGGCGGCGATCGGCTATCTGCGCGGCCTGCCCGGCGAGCGGCCGAGGGCGGCCGACTGGCTGGACCAGAGCGTGGACATCGATGCGCGGGCCCGGGCCTGGCTCGACATCAACTGCGCCCATTGCCACAGCGCCACCGGGCCGGCGGACACATCCGGGCTGTATCTGACGGCATCGACGCCGGTGGGGCCGCAGCTGGGCCTGTGCAAGCCGCCGATCGCGGCGGGGCAGGGAACGGGCGGCTTCCGGTACGGGATCCATCCCGGCAAGCCCGAGGAATCGATCCTCGTCTACCGCACCGCCTCCACCGACCCCGGCGCGATGATGCCCGAGCTCGGACGCGCCCTGGCGCACGACGAGGCGGTGGCGCTGCTGAAACGCTGGATCGCGCAAATGCCGGGGGGCTGCGGCTGAACATGGACGGGGGGCGCACCTGGGTCTCGATCCAGCACCTGCGGGGGCTGGCGGCCCTGGCGGTCGCCCTGTTCCACGCCTGCCAGTGGACGCCGAGCGCGTTCGGTATCGGCGAAGCCGGCGTCGACGTGTTCTTCGTCATCAGCGGCTTCGTGATGTGGACGGTGACGTCGGCGCACGCCGTCACGCCGGGGGCTTTCATCCGCAAGCGGCTGATCCGCGTGGCGCCGCTCTACTGGCTGGTGACCCTGGGACTGGTGGCGGCGGCGCTGATCGCGCCGGCGCGGTTCTCCGAAGTCGATCCCCAGCCGCTGCACGTCCTGCTGTCCCTGGGCTTCATCCAGCACGTGAACCCGGCCGGGCTGCCGTTCCCGGTGCTGACGCCCGGCTGGACGCTGAACTACGAGGCGGTCTTCTACGTCATCTTCGCCGGTACGCTCCTGCTGCCGGAGCCGCGGCGGCTGGCCGGCCTCACCATGGCGTTGATCGTTGTGTCGCTGAGCGGCTTCGTCTGGCGCGAAGCCTACCAGTACCTGCTCAATCCGCTGTTCCTCGAGTTCGCGGCCGGCGCCTGTATCGGTCGTATGGCCCAGGAGAAGATCCTGCCCGACCGGACCATCGGCTGGGTGCTGCTCGGCGCCGGGCTGATCCTGTTGGTGATCCTGTGGCAGTCGCGGATCGACCCGGCCTTGTGGCGACCGATGATGTGGGGCGCGCCGGCCGCGCTGGTGGTGGCGGGCGCGGTCTCGGTCGAAGCCGATGGCGGCTGGCCGCGGTGGCGGGCCTTCGACCTGCTGGGCGATAGCTCATACTCGCTCTACCTGACCCACCAGCTGACCATCGGGGCGGTGGTCATGACGTTCGGCGCCTGGCGCGCGGCGTTCGTGCCGGTCGCGGTGCTGGCGGCCGCCGGGGTGGGGGTGGCGATCTATCTGCTGCTTGAGAAGCCGATGCTGGCCTTCCTTCGCAGGCGGCTTGCCTGACCTAGCGGAGCGCTCGCATAGTCGTTGCTCGACCGCGCGTCAGACGCGGCGCAGGAGGAGACATCGGCATGGTGCGTTTCGGGGCTCTGGCGGCTGCGTTCGCGGCCGCGGCTTTGCTGGCCGGCTGCGGCGGCGGCACGGCGGACATCGACGGCAAGCGCATCGCGGCCGCCGACTCCAACCCCGGCGAATGGACCACCCACGGCCGAACCTACGGCGAGCAGCGGTTCAGCCCGCTTGAGAAGATCAACGCCTCGACCGTGAAGGACCTGTCGCTGGCCTGGAGCTTCGACCTGCCGGAGAACCGCGGGATCGAGGCCACGCCGCTGGTCGCCGACGGGGTGATGTACACGACCTCGTCCTGGTCGATCGTCCGGGCGTTCGACGCCAAGACCGGCAAGCTGCTCTGGGAGCACGACCCCGAGGTGGCTCGCAAGACCGGCGTGAAGGCCTGCTGCGACAGCGTCAACCGGGGCGTGGCCCTGTGGAAGGGGCGTGTCTATTTCGGCGCCCTCGACGGTCGGCTGATCGCGCTGGACGCCAGGACCGGCAAGAAGGTCTGGTCCGTCGTCACCGTCGATCAGTCCAAGCCCTACACGATCACCGGCGCGCCCCGGATCATCAAGGGCAAGGTGATGATCGGCAACGGCGGCGCCGAGCTGGGTGTGCGCGGCTATCTCTCCGCCTATGATGCCGACACCGGCAAGATGGCCTGGCGGTTCTACACCGTGCCCGGTCAGCAGCCGACCGATGGCGCGGCGTCCGACAAGGCGATGAAGATCGCCCGGCCGACCTGGAACGGCGAGTTCTGGAAGGCCGGCGGCGGCGGCACGGTCTGGGACTCCATGGCCTACGACCCCGACCTCGACCTGCTCTACATCGGGGTCGGCAACGGCTCGCCCTGGAACCGCGACATCCGCTCGCCGGGCGGCGGGGACAACCTGTTCCTGTCGTCTATCGTGGCCCTCAAGCCCGACACCGGCGCCTACGTCTGGCACTACCAGACCACGCCGGGCGAGAGCTGGGACTACACGGCCACCCAGCACATCATCCTGGCCGACATGCCGATCGGCGGGCAGCAGCGCAAAGTGCTGCTGCAGGCTCCCAAGAACGGCTTCTTCTACGTGATCGACCGGGTGACCGGTAAGCTGATCTCGGCCAAGAACTACGTGCCGCAGACCTGGGCGACCGGCGTCGACATGGCGACCGGCCGGCCGATCGAGACGCCCAACGCCCGCTACGGGCAGGGCATGAACCTGGGCATGCCTGGGCCCCTGGGCGGTCACAACTGGATGCCGATGGCGTTCAGCCCGAAGACCAATCTGGTCTACATCCCGGCTCAGGAGATCCCGTTCCCCTACATGCAGCCCGGCGGGGCCAACACCAACTTCCGCTACCAGCCCGGAGCCTGGAACATCGGCGTCGACGTGCTGGTCGCCGGACTGCCCGACGACGAAGCGGCGCTGAAGGCGATCCGCGCCAGCCTCAAGGGCCGGCTGATCGCCTGGGACCCGGTGACCCAGACCGAGAAATGGAGCGTGCCCTACGCGGGGCCGTGGAACGGCGGCGTTCTGGCCACCGCCGGTGGCCTGGTGTTCCAAGGCTCGGCGACGGGCGAGTTCGCCGCCTACGACGCCGCGACGGGGAAGAAGCTGTGGGCGTTCGACGCCCAGACCGGGATCGTCGCGCCGCCGATGACCTACGAGATCGACGGCGAGCAGTACGTGGCCATCATGGCCGGCTGGGGCGGCGGCTTCGCCGTCTCGGCCGGGGCCGGCGTCGATCCCCGCTCGGAAGGCCCGCGCCGCTTGCTGGTGTTCAAGATCGGCGGCAAGCAGGTGCTGCCCGCCCGTCCGGTCTCGACCCGTGAGTTCGGCGATCTGCCCCCGGTCACCGGCTCGCCGCAGCAGATCGCGGCGGGGGCGGCGTCCTACGCGGCTTATTGCTCGATCTGCCATGGGGCGAGCGCGGTGTCGGAGTTCTCGATCCCGGACCTGCGCTTCTCGCCGGTGACGACCAACGCCGACGCTTTCAAGGGCGTGGTCATCGACGGCGACCGGGTCGACAACGGGATGGTCAGCTTCGCCAAGTTCCTGAAGCCAGAGCAGGCCGAAGAGGTGCGGCAGTATCTGCTGTCGCTGGCCACGGCGCACAAGGCGAGGATGGCGGCAGCCGCGCCGGCCAAGTAGAAGAGGGGCATGCTCCTCTTCGCCGCCGAACCGCCCGCCGTCGTCGCGCAATCCCCGGCGCCGAAGGCGCCCGACGTGATCTGCTGGGGCAGCGAGGCCGTCGGCTACGAGTGCGAGCCGCAACAGCGCAGGCAGTTTCCCACGCCTCTCCAACTGCCGAGCCCGGTGTTGGTCGACAGTGTGATCGTCACGGCCGCGCGCTTGGCGCCGCTGCCGACCGACGCCGCTTTCTCGGTGACGACGGTCGACAGCGGGGCGATTGGAGCCTCGCCGCGCGTGGATGAAGCCCTGACGCTCGTCCCCGGTGTGCAGCTGTTCCGGCGCACCTCAAGCGCCGCCTCCAACCCGACGACCCAGGGGATCACCGTCCGCGCGATCGCCGGCTCCGGCGCGGGGCGGGCGCTGGTGACGCTGGACGGCGTGCCGCAGAACGACCCGTTCGGCGGCTGGGTGCTGTGGTCCGGTCTGCCGACCGCCGACATCGAGGGCGCGCTGGTCGTGCGCGGCGCGGGGGCGGGGCCCTACGGCTCCGGCGCCCTGACCGGCACGGTGCAGCTGAGCGAGCGCACCCGGCTGCCCGAGCGCGGCGAGTACGAGATCTTCGGCGGCGAGCGCGGCCTGCTGGGCGGCCAGTTCGCCTGGGGGGCGGGCTCGGTGATGGTCGTCGGCGCGGCGCAGCGGACCGACGGCTGGATCCCGGTGCGGCAGGGACGCGGCGCGGCCGACCAGCCGCTGGCGTTCGAGGCCTCCAGCCTGGCGATCCGCTGGTCTCCCGAATGGGACGGCGGCGACCTGTCGCTCCGCCTGGCCGGATACAACGAGGAACGGGGCAGCGGCCTGGCCGGCGCGACGTCGCGGTCGACCGGGCTGTCGGCCTCGGCGACCATGACCGGCCAGTCGCCGGGCATCGGCAACGAATGGCGGCTGCAGGCCTGGGCGCGGATGTCCGATCTGGAGAACAGCTCCGCCGCGGTGGCGGCGGGACGAGTCTCGACAACGCCGGCCAGCGAACAGTTCGGCACGCCGGCCCTGGGGCTAGGCTTCAATGCCGCCCTGCGTCACACGACCGGCGAGGGCGGCTGGGAGGTGGGCGGCGACGTGCGCTGGTACGACGGCGAGACGCGCGAGCACTACCGCTACATGGCCGGCGCTTTCACCCGCGGGCGGGTCGCGGGCGGGACGCAGTATGTGGCCGGCCTCTACGGCGAGGCCTGGCGCGAGACCGGACCCTGGCTGGTGACCGGCGGCGTGCGCCTGGACCGGTGGGCCAGCTTCGACGGGGAGCGGGTCGAGCGCGACCTGACCAGCGGCGCGACCACGCTGGACCATCAACCCGCCGACGCCGACGGCTGGCAGCCGACGGCTCGCGCCGCGGCCCGCTATGCGGTCGGCGATGGCTTCGTCCGCGTGGCGGGCTACGCCGGGTTCCGACCGCCGACGCTGAACGAACTGCACCGGCCGTTCCGGGTCGGCAACGACGTCACCGAGGCCAACGCGGGGCTGGAGCCGGAGGTGCTGTACGGGGCCGAATTCGGCGGCGGCTATGACGGCATGGTGCTGGACTGGTCCGCGACCCTGTTCACCAACCGCCTCGAAGGGGCGGTGACCAATGTCACCATCGGCTTCGGACCCGGGACCTTCCCGGTCGCCGGCTTCATCCCGGCGGGCGGCGTGCTGCGCCAGCGCCAGAACGCGGGCGACATCGACGCCTGGGGCGTGGAGGCGGACCTGACGTGGGAGCCCGCCTACGGCGTCAGCTTCAGACTCGCCGGGGCCTGGACCACGGCCGAGGTCGACGGCGGCTCGCATGCGCCGCAGCTGACCGGCCTGCGACCGGCCCAGACGCCCGAGGTTTCGCTCAGCGCCGAGGCGGCGTGGAAGGCGACCCGGACTCTGTGGCTGCGGGCCACCGTGCGCCATGAAGGCGACCGCTGGGACGACGATCTCAACACCCGCCGGCTGGCGGCCGCGACCTCGCTGGATCTGCGGGCGGACTGGTGGCCGGATGAGGCGCTGGGGTTCTACATCGCCGGCGAGAACGTCACCGACGCCGCCGTGGAGACGGCCCAGACCGGCGACGGCATCGAAAGCTACGACCAGCCGCGCACCGTGCGGGTGGGCATCGTGTGGCGGCCTTAGCCGCTTCTCCCTCCCCGTATGGGGAGGGTGGTCCCGTAGGGACCGGGTGGGACAAAGGTGATTGAAGCTCGGCGCCGACGAGGGGCCAAGCGGCTCCCCACCCGTCTCCTGCTTCGCCTTCGGCTTCGCAGGATCCACCCTCCCCATGCGGGGAGGGAGAGGGTGAGCTCTTGACCCACGGGGCCCCGTCGCCGATGTCCGGGGCGATGACGAAGCTGGCGGGCGCGAGGGTGACGGTGGCGGGCGCGGGGGCGCTCGGCCTGGTGACGGCGCTGCAACTCGCCCGGGCGGGCGCGGACGTGACCGTGCGCGATCCCGCGGCCTTCGGCGACAATGCCTCGGGCGTGGCGGCCGGTATGCTGGCGCCGGCCTCGGAGGCGGCGCTGGACCCGATTTCGGCCAACGACTTCGAGCTGTTGAAGGCGGCCCGGGACCTGTGGCCCGCTTTGGCGGAGACGGTGGGATTCGAACTCGACCGTTCGGGCGCGGCCTATGCCGGCGAGCGTGTCGGGCCGGTGGCGGCGAAGATGCGGGCCATGGGAGCGCAGGTCTCCGTCTACGGCCACGCCCTGCTGACCACCGAAGACTGGCGGCTGTCGCCCCGGGCGGTGATGGCGGCGCTGCGCTCGGCGGCGGACGCGGCCGGGGCG
>JBIICO010000250.1:0-4804 GCA_044238855.1 Caulobacter sp. | reverse complement strand
CCTGCCGAGGGCGAGGCGCTGGTGTTGGCGACCGGCGCGGGCGGGCGGGGGCTGGCGCCGGAGCTTGGCCTGCTGGAGCCGATCAAGGGCCATATCCTGCGGCTGTCCGGCGGACCGGACATCGGGCCGGTGCTGCGCGGCGACGGAGTCTACGTCTGCCCCGATCCGACCGGGGTGGTGGTCGGGGCGACCATGGAACGCGGCTTGTCCGACCGGGCGGTCGACGCCACGCGCGTCGCGGGCCTTCGCGCCGCCGCCGAGGCGTTGCTGCCGGAACTGGAAGGGCTGGACGCGACCGTCGAGACCGGCGTACGGGCCGCGACGCCGGACGGCCTGCCGCTGGTCGGGTTCAGCCGGGCGTCGGGCGTGATCCTGGCCGTCGGCGCGCGGCGCAACGGCTGGCTGCTGGCTCCGCTTGTGGCGCGAACGGTCGCGGCGTATCTCGCGGGCGACGATCCTGGACCATTCGCCGCGCGGCTCGATCCGCGCCGGTTCGACAACGACAGCGACAAAGAGGGATAGCGCGCATGAGCAGCTTCTGGCCGACCGAGGAACAGGAAGCCATCCGCGAGGCCGTGGGCCGCATCTGCGCGCAGTTCGACGACGAGTACTGGCGCAAGACCGACGAGACCGGCGACTTCCCGGAAGCCTTCGCCCGGGCGATGGCCGAGGGCGGCTGGCTCGGCGTGGCGATGCCGGAGGCGTTCGGCGGCGCGGGCCTGGGCCTCACCGAGGCGGCGCACGTGATGCAGGTGGTGGCCGAGTCGGGCGCGGGCTTCAGCGGCGCCAGCGCCATTCACCTGAACATCTTCGGGCTGATGCCTGTCGTGAAGTTCGGGACCGAAGAGCAGAAGGCCCGCCACCTGCCGCGCATCATCGCCGGCGAGGACAAGGCCTGTTTCGCGGTGACCGAGCCCAACAGCGGGCTGGACACCTCCAGCCTCGAGACCCGGGCCGAGAAGCACGGAAACGGCTATCGCATCACCGGCCGGAAAATCTGGACCACCATGGCCCAGCGCGCCAACAAGATCCTGCTGATCGCGCGGACCACGCCGAAGGACCAGGTGGCCAAGCCAATGCAGGGCCTGAGCCTGTTCTACACCGACTTCGACCGGGCCCGGATCGACGCCAGGCCGATCCCGAAGATGGGCCGCAAGGCGGTCGAATGTAACATGCTCTTCATTGAGGACCTGCAGGTCCCGGCCGAGGATCTCGTCGGCGAGGAGGGCAAGGGCTTCCAGTACCTGCTGGCCGGCCTGAACCCCGAGCGCACCCTGTTCGGGGTCGAGGCCGTGGGCCTGGGTCGGGCGGCGCTGCGCAAGGCGGCCGCCTATGCCAACGAGCGGGTCGTGTTCGGCCGACCGATCGGCCAGAACCAGGGTGTCCAGCACCCGCTGGCCAAGGCCTGGGCCGAGCTGGAAGCCGCCAATCTGCTCGGCTTCAAGGCCGCCGCCCTGTTCGACGCCGGCCGCGACTGCGGGGCCGAGGCCAACGCGGCCAAGTACCTGGGCGGCGAGGCCGGCTTCCGCGCCTGCGAGGCGGCGGTGCTCGCGCACGGCGGCATGGGCTACGCCAGGGAATACGATGTCGAACGCTACCTGCGCGAAGCCATGATCGCCCGCATCGCCCCGGTCAGCCGGGAAATGATCCTCAACTTCATCGGCGAGAAGGTGCTGGGCCTGCCGAAGAGCTACTGACGAGGAAGAGGGCGCGCGCCGCTTTTCGATGCGCGCCCCCAGCCGTCGCGGCTAGCCTTCGCCGCCGGCGAGGTCGAAGCGGATCGGGATCTTCACCATCGCGCCGTCGACCGGCTTGCCGTTGAGCGTTTGCGGCGACAGGCGGAAGAAGGGGGCGAGCTTCAGGGCCGCCTGTCCGAAGCCGTAGTTGGCGGGGGTCTCCTCGACCACCTGGCAGCCGCCGACCGTGCCGTTGGCGGCGACGATACAGGCGAGGGTCGCCTTGCCGCTGACCTCGGCGTTGATCGCCCGCTTAGGGAAGAAGCGTTCGAACTCCCGCGCGCCCGGCATCTTGATCCAGTTCGGACGGCTGATGATATCGGGGACCACCGGGGCGATCGGCTCATCCTTCACGAGGGTGTCGCCCTCGTTGAAGCTCGTCAGCGGCCCGGTGCTCGTGACCCCGTCGAGGTCCTTGTCCGCCGTGTAGGGCGCGGGGTCGAGCGTGCTTTCGTAGACTTGGTCAGGCTTGTGGAAATCGACCGGATCGGACGGTTTGCTCGGCGCCACGGTCGGCGGGATCGGCTTGACCTCCGGCTTGACCCAGCGCGGCTCGACCGGCAGCGGGTCCGTATAGACCTCGCCCGGCGGAACCCGGAATTTCTGGTAGGCGAGATACCCGCCGATCGCGACGTGAACCGCGAGCGATGCGCCTAGGGCGATCACCATGGCGGGGGAGAGGCGACGGCGCTGCCCTCCCTCGTAGTTGAATGAAGGAACCGAAGCAGTACCCATGCGACCCTCCCTTGGGTCTCTCTTGTTGTTACAGTTCGAGCGTCTCGCCGATCCCATGCTTCCGCAACGGAAATCCGAGACTGAGAAGCAGTTTCATCGAACGTTCGTTTCGATCGACTGTTGGGCGAGGCGGTCGCGGTTAACCGTGGTTAATCGGCGCTTAACCATAACCGGCGACCTAGGGAGCATGGCCGTCGATGGAATCCGTGGAGTCGTTGAAGCCGCTATCCAGCGCGCGTCGCAGGCGACGGGCGTCGATTTCTCGTTCCTGATGCGCACGGCCAGCCGCGAGAGCGGCTACAACCCCAGGGCCAAGGCCCCGACCTCGTCGGCCGCCGGCCTGTTCCAGTTCGTCGAACAGACCTGGCTGGCGACGCTGAAGAAGCACGGCGCCAAGTACGGCTACGCCCGCTATTCCGACCTTATCGTGAAGGGCAACGACGGGCGCTATCGCGTGTCGAGCCCCGAGGCGCGCGAAGCGGTGATGAACCTGCGCTTCGACCCGCACGCCGCCTCGCTGATGGTCGGGGAGATGACCTCGGACAACGCGGCCTATCTGGCGGGCCGCATCGGCCGCCAGCCGACGGCGGGCGAGCTGTACGCTGCCCACTTCCTGGGCCCCCAGGGTTCGGCGCGGTTGATCCAGGCGGTTCAGAGCAATCCCAACGCCAGCGCGGCGTCCTATTTCCCCGACGCGGCCGGCGCGAACCGATCGATCTTCTACCGCGACGGCCGGCCGGTGACGGTGGCCCAGCTGTACGACAACCTGACCCGCTCGGCGGGGGGCGGAAAGGCGCCGACCGCGCCGCGCGCGCCGCAGGTCGACCGGGGCTTCATCCAATACGCCTCGGCCCGCCAGGCCGACCAAACCGCCCGCACGCAGCAGGACGCCCTGGTCGAGTTCATCCTGCGTGGCCGCGCCGATCCCTCCGACAGCCTGACCGGCGGCGGCAGCGGCGGTTCGAGCGGCCTGGGCGGCTCGATCATGACCGCCGAGATGCTGCGGGTGCTGTCAGAGGCCCGGAAGGGCGATCGCTAGGCGACCGCCCCGGTCGCCTTCAGCTCGGCGATCTCGTTGTCGTCGTAGCCCAGCTCGGCCAGCACCTGGTCGGTGTGTTCGCCCAGTGTCGGGGCCGGGCCCTTGGGGCTTTCGTCATAGCCTTCGAAGCGGGCTGGGGAGGCCGGCGTCAGGGCGCCGTTCGGCAGGGTGGCGAAGCAGCCGGCGGCGTGGGCCTGGGGGTCGTCCACCACTTCGCGCGGGGTCTGGTAGGGCGCCCAGGTGATGTCCTTCTCGTCCAGTCGCGCGGCGGCTTCCGCATAGGTCATGGCCCCGAAGGCGGCGTCGAGCGCGTCGACCAGGTCGGCGCTGTTTTCGCGGCGGCTACGGCTGGAGGCGAAGCGCGGGTCATCGACGAGATCCGGGCGGCCGGCGGCTGCGGCGATATGCGGCCAGTCGGCCCCGCCCGTGCGGACCAGCAACACGAACCAGCGGCCGTCCGAAGTCTTGAAGAAGTTGGCCAGCGGCTGCACCGCCTGGTGACGCGGCCGCGTCGAGGCGAGTTTTCCGAGGCGCAGCTGGATCGCCATGTCCGAGGCGATCGAATAGGTGCCGGTGCGCAGCAGCGACGTCTCGACCAGCCGGCCCGCGCCGGTGCTCTGGCGCTCGAACACCGCCGCCAGGATCGCCGAGACAGTGGCCATCGAGGTGATGTGGTCGCCCATGGCGGTGCGGATCGGGAAGGGCTCCACGCCCTTGGGCGCGGTGATGGCGCCGACGCCCGAGCGGGCCCAGTAGGCGGCCACGTCCATGCCGGCCCGGTCGGCCTCGTCGCCGCGCAGGCCGTAGCCGGTCAGGCTGCAGTAGATCAGGGCCGGATAGAGGGCGTGCAGGGTGTCCCAGTCGAGGCCGGCACGCTTCAGCGAGCCAGGCCGCACGTTGGTCAGGAACACGTCCGCGCCGGCGATCAGCTTCAGCGCGGCTTCGCGGCCGGCGGGGGTCGAGGTGTCGAAGACCACGCCGCGCTTGCCGCGGTTGTCGGTGTCGAAGATCGGATTGCCGGCTTCCTCCGGAATCGGCTGGCCGTCGAAGAAGCGCCGCATCGGGTCGCCCTTCACCGGCTCGATCTTGACCACGTCGGCGCCCCAGTCCGCCATGATGGCGGCCGCGCCCGGGGCGGCGATGTAGGTAGCCAGTTCGACGATCTTCAGGCCCTTCAGCACGCGCCCGTTCCTTCCCGCGTTTTTCTCGTTGCGGGCATCATGGACGGGGCGGGGAAGGGGCGGAAGAGCCTTACGCTGCGGTACGGGCGCCGGAAAGTTCGGCCGCGCGGGCG
>JBIICO010000086.1:0-12634 GCA_044238855.1 Caulobacter sp. | reverse complement strand
CTTCATGGACAGCCGGTCCGACAGGGCGTCGTAGAGCGGCCGCAGGTAGGGCGCCAGCTTGTCCTCCATGTCGCCGGGCAGGTAGCCGATCGACTCGCCGGCCTCGACCGCCGGACGGCTGAGCACGATCTTGGCCACCTTGCCGGCCTCGAGCGCTTCGACGGCCTTGGCGATGGCGAGATAGGTCTTGCCGGTGCCTGCCGGGCCGAGCGCCATGACCAGGTTCTTGGCGTCGATCGCCTTGATCAGGTCGGCCTGGCCTTCAGACTTGGGTTTTATTGTCTTGAGATACCCCTGGTCGCGTTCCTCGTCCCGACCCAGCGGGGACCAGCCATTGCCCACCGGCAGACGGCGCACCTTGCCGTCGTCCTGGAACTGGGCGTGATCGAATGCGCCTTCGCGCACGGTCCGCTTCAGGGCTCGCTTGGTCATATGGAAGCCTCCATGGGGGCAAGAAAAAAGGGCGTCGCCGGAATGGCGCGCCCTTGGATCGAGGTGGCAGAGTGGATGACGCATGCGCGGCCGGGAGGCTCGCTTGCACTTCGCGGAACTGGAGGCGCCTTGGGACGCCTGGACGCAATACGCGACACCCTGTTCTCCGTCGTCAGGAGCGCGCGGGCGGAAATCGCCCACGCAGGATACGAGATGGCGGAATGCCCCCTCGAATCGCCCGACAAGATTGATGCTAACGTGGTTTCGAACCGGTTAATCAAGCCGTCGCATGAAATATACGAGACGATGACATGACTGTTTATTCTCTGGGCGCCGTGACGCCGACGCTGCCCGCCGCCGATGAATACTGGATCGCTCCGACCGCTTCGGTGATGGGCAACGTGATTCTGAAGAAGAACGCCAGCATCTGGTGGGGCGCGACGCTGCGGGGCGACACCGAAAGCCTGACGATCGGCGAAAACAGCAACATCCAGGACGGATCGGTTCTTCACGCCGACTACGGCATGCCGCTGGTCATCGGCGCGAATGTGACCGTCGGTCACATGGTTATGCTTCACGGCTGCACCATCGGCGACAACAGTCTGATCGGCATCGGCTCGATCGTTCTCAATGGTGCGAAGATCGGTCGCAACTGCCTGATCGGGGCCGGCGCGCTGATTCCCGAAGGCAAGGAAATCCCGGACAACAGCCTGGTGATGGGCGCGCCCGGCAAGGTGGTCCGCGAGATCGGCGAGGCCCAGGCCGCCGCCCTGACCGGCTCGGCCATGCACTACGTCGAGAACTGGAAGCGCTACGCGCGGGAGATGGCGGTCGTCGGTTAGGCCTTGCGTGGTTCGTGATGCTCGCTCGAGGCTCGCTCGTCGCCATGACGAATGCGGGTGGGTCCTACGGAGTTCGTCATCCTGAGGAGCGATCCATGAGGATCGCGTCTCGAAGGACGCGCGGCGTTGACGGACGTGAGGGAAGGGCGGTCCTCTTCCTCCCAACGAAAAGGGAGAGCGCCGCATGGCCTACGAGTTCATCAAGGTCGACCGCGAGGGACCGGTCACCATCTTCACCCTGAACCGGCCGGAGGTGATGAACGCCCTCCATTCGCCGATGCACTTCGAGCTGGATGAGGCGTTCAACGCCTTCGCCGCCGACCCGGACCAGTGGGTGGGCATCGTCACCGGCGCCGGCGACCGCGCCTTCTCGGCCGGCAACGACCTCAAGCACCAGGCCACGGGCGGCAAGATGGGCAGCCCGCCGTCGGGCTTCGCCGGCCTGACCAGCCGTTACGACCTCGACAAGCCACTGATCGCGGCCGTCAACGGCGTCGCCATGGGCGGCGGCTTCGAGATCGCGCTGGCCTGCGACATCATCATCGCGGCCGAGACCGCCGTGTTCGCCCTGCCGGAGCCGAAGGTCGGCCTCGCCGCCCTGGCCGGCGGCCTGCACCGCCTGCCGCGCCAGATCGGCCTGAAGCAGGCGATGGGCATGATCCTGACCGCCCGCCGCGTCAGCGCCGCCGAGGGTGAGAAGCTGGGCTTCGTCAACGCCGTCGTCCCGGCAGCCGACCTGTTGGCCGAGGCCAGGAAGTGGGCCGCCCAGATCGGCGAATGCAGCCCGATGTCGATCCGCGCCTCCAAGCAGGCGGTGATGCAGGGGCTGGAACTGCCGCTGGAACAGGCCATCGGCGGCCAGTTCAAGTTCCCGGCCGTGTCGGCGCTGTTCAAGTCCGAGGACTTCAAGGAAGGCCCGATGGCCTTCGCCCAGAAGCGCGCGCCGGAGTGGAAGGGGCGTTAGGGCCGTGCGTCCTTCGAGACGCTCGCCCGAAGGCTCGCTCCTCAGGATGACGACGGTGGGTGGCTCTCACTGAGTTCGTCATGGTGAGGAGCGGCGGAGCTGCGTCTCGAACCAGGCAACGCGCAAGAAAAAGGGGCGGCTCCGTCGCCGGGGCCGCCCCTTGTCGCTCTAGGCCTGGGCGCCCTGGCTCTGGCCGCCCTTGCCGCGGTTGCGGCCGCGGTTGCGCTTGCGCTTCGGCGGAGCGTCGCCGGCGGCGCCGGCCGCCAGCGGCTCGTAGCCGGCCGGACGGTGGCGGGCGCGCTGGCCGCGATCGGGTTGGGGCTTGCCACTGGCGTCGAGCGCCTGCGGCTTCTTGGCGCCCGCCGGCTGCTGACTCTTGCGACCCGCGCCGCTGCTGTTCGGCCCACGACCGCGACCACCGCCGCCGGCCGAGCGCTCCTCGCGACCGCCGCCCTTCGGCTCGGTCGCCGCGAGGGCCGCCTGGGCGGCGCCCAGCACACGGTCGTTGCGGCGGTCCCAGCTCGGGATCGTCTGGCGGGTGACCTTCTGGATGTCCTTCAGAAGGTTGCGCTCGTCGTCGGCGACCAGCGAGATCGCCGCGCCGTTCGCGCCGGCCCGGGCCGTCCGGCCGATGCGGTGGACATAGGCCTCCGGCACGTTCGGCAGCTCGAACTGTATGACATGGGTCACGCCGTCGACGTCGATGCCGCGGGCGGCGATGTCGGTGGCGACCAGGGCGCGCATGTCGCCCGACTTGAACGAGGCGAGGGCGCGCTCGCGCTGGCCCTGGGTCTTGTCGCCGTGGATCGAGGCGGCCTCGATGCCGATGGTGGTCAGGCCCTTGGCGACCCGGTCGGCGCCGCGCTTGGTGCGGGTGAAGACCAGCACGCGCTTCATCGCCTGGTCGTCGAACAGCTCGGCCAGCAGGGCGCGCTTGCGGGCCGCCTCGACGAACAGGATCTTCTGCTCGATCTTTTCGACGGTGGTCGCCTGCGGCGTCACCGACACCTTCGACGGGTTGTGCAGCAGCTCGCCGGCCAGCTTCTCGATGTCGCTGGGCATGGTGGCCGAGAAGAACAGGTTCTGGCGCTTGTGCGGCAGGGTCTTGGCGATGCGGCGGATCGGCACCACGAAGCCCATGTCGAGCATCTGGTCGGCCTCGTCGAGCACGAAGATCTCGGTCTCGCTGAGGTTGGCGACCTTCTCGTTGATGTGGTCGATCAGGCGGCCCGGAGTGGCGACCAGCACGTCGACGCCGCCGGCCAAGGCGCGGACCTGCGGTCCGTACTTCACGCCGCCGAACACGACGTGGACGGTCAGGCCCAGGCCGGCGCCGTAGGCGCGGAAGCTGTCGGCGATCTGGGTCGCCAGTTCGCGGGTCGGCGAGAGAACCAGGCAGCGGCAGCCGCGGCGCGGCGCGGCCTTCTTGTTCTCGGCCAGGCGATGCAGGATCGGCAGGGCGAAGGCGGCGGTCTTGCCGGTGCCCGTCTGGGCGATGCCGAGCAGATCCTTGCCTTCCATCACCAGCGGGATGGCCTGGGCCTGGATCGGGGTCGGCTTGGTGTAGCCCTCCGCGGCAAGCGCGGTGAGCAGCGGCTTGGCCAGGCCAAGCGAAGCGAAGTCGGTCATGAAACTCTTTCGTATGCGACCAGAGCCGCACGGCCTTCGGGCCTGCGGTCGGGGAGCGGGGTCGATTGGAAGACGCCCCGCGTAATGGCGTCGCTATGGGGTGTTCGGCGGTCTGGACCGGGGAGCGCTGTGAAGCGCCTTACGCGGCCGGCCAGGGCCGATGGGCGCGACGAAGGTGTCGCGACGACGGGTATATGCGGCGCAAGGCCTTGAAAGTCAAGGAAGTGCGCGTTTCACCCTAATGTCCGTCCTGGTGTCCGTCCTGGTGTCCGTCCTCGCGACGAGCGCGAGTATGACGAGGGGAGAGGGCGCTAGAAGCGCTCCCCCACCATCTCCTCGCTCTTCTTCCAGAGCGCTTCCGCATGGTCCAGGTCGCGGATGTAGCTCCGCGAGCCGCCGCGGCCTTCTTCCTGGGCTTCGGCGACGTGGCAGTCCTCGCAGTACTGGCCGCCGACCTCGTCGGCCGGAGCGACCACGGCGGCCCAGACAGAGGTCGCCGCGCCCTGCGGGATGGTCTTGAACTCGAATGCGGGAGCGCCGGCCTGCGCCTGGCCGCGATTGATGCTGTCGACCATCTGCTGCATCAGCTCCGGCGTCATGTGGCGGCCGAGCTCCGTCTGGATGCCGCCCGGGTGTACCGAGGCGGCCCGCACGCCGCGCGCCTTGTGGCGGGCGTCGAAGGCGAGGGCGAACAGGGCGTTGGCGGTCTTGCTGCGGCCGTAGGCGCCGAACTCGGTGTAGGGCGTCGTCTCGAAGTTGGGATCCTCCAGATCGACGTCCGAGAACCGGTGGCCGGCCGACGACAGGCTCACGAACCGGCCGCCGTCGTTGATCAGCGGCGCGATGCGATTGACGAACACGAAGTGGCCCAGGTGGTTGGTGCCGAACTGGGTCTCGAAGCCGTCCTCTGTCTTGCCGAACGGACAGGCCATGACGCCGGCGTTGGCGATGACCACGTCGAACTTCCGCCCGTCGGCCAGCAGCTTGTCGGCCGCCGCCCGCACGCTCTTCAGCGATGCGAGGTCCAGCTCGATCAGCTCCAGCCCGCCGCCGTTCGCCGCCTGCTCGCGCACCACGCCGGTCGCGCCCTCCGCCTTCTTCAGGTCCCGCGCCGCGCCGACGACCTGCGCGCCCTTCGACGCCAGCGCCCGCGCGGTCTCGACGCCCAGCCCGGCCGAGACGCCGGTGATCAGCACCCGCTTGCCCGACAGGTCGACGCCTGCGAGCACCTCGTCGGTGGTGGATTTGGCTCCGAAGGTCATGTGCGTTTCCCCATCATCCGTCATGGCCCGGCTTGTCCGGGCCACCCATGAACACCGTGGTTCAGATGGGGGCGCGGCGCGGGCTTCGCGATATCTTCAAGCTCATCACGCATGGGTGGCCCGGACAAGCCGGGCCATGACGGGAAAGAGGAAGGGGAGGGAGGGCTACACCCCCACCCCGCCCACGGGCGTCATCTCGAACCGCTCCGGGCCGAAGCCGGCGATGATCGGGCGGGCCTTGGCGATGGCGGCCTGGACCTCGGGGAGTTTCAGCGAGTCGGCGTGATGCTGCTTCGTCTCCCAGACCTCATAGATGAAGATCGCGTCCGGCTCCGCCGCGCTGGTCGACAGGACGTAGAGGATGTTGCCCGGCATCCTGCCGGTCCCGGCCTGAAGGTAGCCGAGCAGTTCGTCCCGCTTGCCGGGCGCGGCGGTCATCTTGCCGAACAGGCCGTATTTCTCGGACATCGGGGCGTCTCCGGAAGCGCAGGCGGCGAGGGCGCCGGCGATCATTTCGCGTCGGTCGAACATGGCCGCATCCTTCCGGCATAGGCCCGCTCCCGCAAGTGAGTAGTCCGCCCGGTCCGGTCGATTGACAGCGCTCCGGAACGGGCCAAATGGGACGCATGTCCGATCTCATCGCCCTGGGCGAACGCCGCGTCGCCGCCCGTGACCAGCTTCTGGCGGCGGCGCAGACGCTGCTCGCCGAGCACACCGCCGGATCGCTGACCATCCGCCAGATCACCAACGCCGCGGGCATGCCGTACGGGTCGTTCTATACCCACTTCTCCTCGGTCGACGCCCTCATCGCCGACCTGGCCCGGCTGATCTTCACCTCGCAGGAGATCCTCGTCGACCGGCTGAAGCACGCCATCCCCGGCCCGGCCGAGGCATTCGCCACCATCACCCGCCAGACGCTGCGGATCGTGACCGACGGTCCGGGCTACGGCCGGCTTCTGTACGACGCGGGCCTGCCGCTCGACTGGTTCATGTCCGGCATGCGCGGGACGATGAGCGCCGATGTCTCCGAAGGCGGCCGGTGGGGCCTGTTCCAGATCGCCGATCCCGACGTGACCATCAGCCTGGTGGCCGGCGCGATCATCGGCGCGGCGCTGGACCTGCATCGCGGCGTGCTTCAGAGGGCGGACATCGAGCGGGTGACCGAGCGGCTGCTGCGCTTCCTGGGCGTGGGCGCGGAGGATGCGAGGCGGCTGGCTCACGCCGAGATGGTCTTCACACCGCCGCCGCCCCTGCCGCTGCGCTGGCGGGACCTGGAGGCGATCCGGCGCGAGGCCGTGCTCCAGAGGGGCTGATTAGCGGGGCGAGCCTTGAACCTCGCGCACACCCCTTGCTCAATCCTGACGCCGGCGTCACTCTCCTGAACAACGATAATACATACCCAGGGAGAGCGTCGGGTGGCTGACCGCTTCGACTACATCATCATCGGCGCCGGCTCGGCCGGCTGCGTGCTCGCCAACCGCCTGACCGAAGACGGCACGACCAAGGTGCTGTTGCTGGAAGCCGGCGGCAAGGACAACTCGATCCTGGTCAAGATGCCGGCCGGCGTCGGCAGCCTGATCAAGGCCAAGGGCGCGTTCAACTGGGGCTTCTGGACCGAGGAAGAGCCGCACCTCGACAACCGCAAGCTCTGGTGGCCGCGCGGCAAGGGCTGGGGCGGCTCGTCCTCGATCAACGGCATGATCTACATCCGCGGCCACGCGCGCGATTACGACCAGTGGCGCCAGATGGGCCTGACCGGCTGGGGTTACGCCGACGTGCTGCCCTACTTCAAGAAGTCGGAAGGGCTGGAGAGCGGCGCGGACCCCTGGCACGGCGGCGACGGCCCGCTGCACGTCAGCCATGCCTCGACCCCGAACCCGATCTATCGCGCCGCGATCGAGGCCGGCGCGCAGGCCGGCCACATGACGACAAAGGATTTCAACGGCTTCCAGCAGGAAGGCTGGGGACCTTACCAGCTGACGGTAAAGGACGGCGAGCGCTGGAGCAGCGCCAAGGCGTATCTCTACCCGGCGCTGGGCCGCAAGAATCTGACCTGCGAGGTCGGCGCCCGCACCAACCGCGTGCTGCTGGAGAAGGGGCGCGCGATCGGCGTCGAGTATGTGGTGGGCGGCCAGGTGAAGACCGCCCATGCCGACGCCGAGGTTCTGCTGGCGGCCGGCGCCGTGCAGTCGCCGCAGGTGCTGCAACTGTCGGGCATCGGCGCGGCCGAGGACCTTCAGCCCCACGGCATCAAGGTGCAGCATGAGCTGAAGGGCGTCGGCGCCAACCTGCAGGACCACCTCGATGCCTGCCTGTCGTGGGAATGCCCGCAGCCCATCACCGCCTACTCGATGACGCGCGGCATGAAGATGCTGGGCACGGGCCTCAACTACCTGCTGTTCAAGAAGGGCAACGGCCGGCAGCAGATGCTGGAGTCGGGCGCCTTCCTGCGCTCGCGGCCCGATCTCGACCGTCCGGACCTGCAATTCCACACCGTGCTGGCGATCATGGAGGATCACGGCAAGACCTCGGTCGGCAAGGACGGCTTCACCTTCCATGTCTGCCAGCTTCGGCCCGAGAGTCGGGGCAAGGTCGGACTGCGTTCGGCCGACCCGACCGATGATCCGACGATCTTCGCCAACTACCTGGCCACCGAGGAAGACCGCCGCGCCCTGCGCGAGGGCGTCCGCATCGGCCGCGACGTGGCCGCCCAGTCGGCCCTCGATCCCTACCGGGGCTCGGAACACGCGCCGGGGAAGGACGTCCAGACCGACGCCGAGATCGACGCCTGGATCCGTCGCAAGGCCGAGACCATCTACCACCCGGTCGGCACTTGCCGGATGGGCGTGGACGGCGATCCGCTGGCGGTGGTCGGCGGCGACCTGAAGGTCCAGGGCATCCAGGGCCTGCGCGTCGTCGACGCCTCGGTGATGCCGACCCTGATCGGCGGCAACACCAACGCCCCGACCATGATGATCGCCGAGAAGATCGCCGACGTCCTGCGCGGCCGTCCGGCGCTGGCGCCCGACGACGCGCCCGTGTTCGACGGGGACGCGGCGAAGGCGGCGTAATCGCCGCCTGTCCGAGACGCGGCCTTGCGGCCGCTCCTCACCATGACGAAGGTAGGGGCGATCCGCTCTCCTTCGTCATCCTGAGGAGCGCGAAGCGCGTCCCGAAGGACGCAATGCATTTCTGCAAGGAGCATCCCTGATGCAGCACCGTCCCCTCGGCCGTTCCGGCATCTCCATCGCCCCGCTGATGCTGGGCGGCAACGTATTCGGCTGGACGGCGGACGAGGCGACGTCGCACGCCATCCTCGACGCCTTCGTGGGCGGCGGCTTCAACGCCGTCGACTCCGCCGACGTCTATTCGGCCTGGGTTCCCGGCCATGCCGGCGGCGAGTCCGAGACAGTGATCGGGACCTGGCTCGCCAGGCGCGGCAAGCGCGACGATGTGGTCATCGCCACCAAGGTCGGCATGTGGCCCGCCCAGCCCGGCCTGAGCGCCGAGAACATCGTCGCCGCCTGCGAGGGCAGCCTGAAGCGGCTCCGGACCGACTACATCGACCTCTACCAGTCGCACCGCGACGACGCCGACGCAGCCCAGGACGAGACGCTGGAGGCCTACGACCGGCTCGTGAAGGCCGGCAAGGTGCGGGCCATCGGCGCGTCCAACTTCGAGGCCTCGCGGCTGTCGTCGTCCGAGGCGATCTCGGCCGACAAGGGCCTGCCGCGCTACGACACCCTGCAGCCGGCCTACAACCTGATGGACCGCGCCATCGAGGGGCCGCTGCAGCAGCTGTGCCTGGACCAGGACGTTTCGATCATCAGCTACTACGGCCTGGCCAGCGGCTTCCTGACCGGCAAGTACCGCTCCGCCGACGACCTGGGGAAGAGCCCGCGCGGCCGGGGCGTGGCAAAGTATCTAGAGGACCCGAAGGGCGCGAAGGTGCTGGCGGCGCTCGACGCCGTGGCGGCCGAGACCGGCGGCACGCCCGCCCAGGTCGCCCTTGCCTGGGTCATGGCGCGTCCGGCCGTGGCCGCGCCGATCGCCTCCGCCACCAGCATCGCACAACTCGAAGAGTTGATGGGCGCGGCCCGTCTGTCGCTCGATCCCGCCCATATCGCCCGGCTCGACCAGGCCAGCGCCGGATAGCGCTTGCCCCGGTCGCCCGGATGGTCTGATTTGGCGCTTCCCACCGAGTGAGAGCGTTCATGACCGAATCCGCAGCCGCGGCCCCCGCCAAGGGCGGCGCCGAGCTCCGCCGCCAGAACTGGGGCGGGGTGAAGCCGCATGTGAAGCGGATCCTCGGCGCGCCGGTCATCAATCCCGCGCTGCACGCCGTCGCCAAGGCCCTGTCGCTGAAGGTCGACCGGCTGCCGGTGCGGCGCGAGGCCGTGAGCTACCGGATGTACGGCGGCGGCGCGTTCGAGATGCTGGACCCGATGGTCTGCCAGGTGGCGCACGACCTCTACTGGGGCGAGGGGCGGTTCATGGCCCGGCGCGACCGGCTGTTCGCCCACGCCATGGAGCGGCTGAACCGTGACGGCGACGCCTTCGTCGACGCGGGCGCCTACACCGGCTTCCACTCCATGCTGGCCACCGCGAGCAATCCGGCGCTTAGGGCCCGGGCTTTCGAGATCGTGCCCCAGACCTTCGGCCTGATCGGCCGCAACGCCGCGCGAAACGGGGTGTCGGATCGGGTCGACATCCGGCTCTGCGGCCTGGGCGAGGAAGCGGGCGAGATCCATATGCCGGAGGTGCTGGACTCGGCCTCGCTGCCGTCCGGGCTGTCGCTGGAGTCCAACATGGGCGGCGGGGTGACCGTGCCGGTCTCGACGCTCGACGCCGCCTGCGCCGACCTGGCCGGCCGGGTGACGATCAAGATCGACGTCGAGGGGCTGGAAGGCGCGGTGGCGCGGGGCGGGCAGGGGCTGTTCGCGCGGCTCAAGCCCGACCTGATGTGCGAGATCTCCACCCACGCCCGGCAGTTCGAGCCGGTGACCTCCGTGCTGGCGCCGCTGGGCTACCGCTTCTACCGCTTCACCGACGCGGGGCTGGTCGAGGCGACGACGCGGGATCCGAACGTGCGCGGCCGCGACTGGCTGATGAGCGCGCGGGATGATCTGGGCGAGTTGATCACGGCTGTGAACGCGACGGAGTAGGCAACACCCTCCCGTCATGGCCCGCCTAGTCCGGGCCATGACGGGCAGTCATGAGGTCAGCAGAACAGGTAAGGCCCTCGCCCGGCCGCCTTCGGCTGCGGGCCGCTCCAGATCTCGATGGCGGCTTCGCGCGCGCCGCAGACGGCGCAGCGCATGCGCCGCTCCAGCATCTGCAGGCGATCCTGAGGCGCATGGCCCTTGGCCCACCAGGACGCGTCCAGCACGGCGACGCATTCGCAGCGCGGATTGGCGCATCTGGCCCGCAGGTGCATGCCCTCGCGCAGGGCCGAGGCGATCGGCCATTCACGGACTTCGGGGGCCGGCTTGACCCTGCGGCTTTCGCGTTCCTCGATGTCCATCCCGCACTCCATGTTCTCACTATGTTCTCATCGGCGCGCGGGAGTCAACGCGGGTTCGACGCGCCCGCGTTCGGTCAGTCCGACTCCAGCAACCGGATCAGGGCGGTCTCCAGCCCACGCCCCTCGAGGGAAGGGCGTAGCGTGAGTCTGCCGGATGAAAACAGGTCGATGACCTTCGGATGAACATAGGCCGCGCGGCAGACCGCCGCGGTGTTGCCGAGCAGCCCGGCAATCGCCTTGATGCAGGTGGCGACGGCGCGTTTCGTCTCGGTCTCGCTGGTGGGCGGCGGTTGCAGGCTGAGCGCCTTGAACGCCCCCAGAGTGCCGAACCAGGTGCGGAAGTCCTTGGCCGTGAAGTCCTCGCCCATGGCCTCGCGCAGGTAGTCGTTGACGTCGCCGCTGGTCACCGCCTGTCGCGCGCCGTCCTCGTCCAGATACTGGAACAGCCGCTGGCCGCGCAGGTCGGCGCAGGCCCGCACGATCCGCGCCAGCCGCCGGTCGGTGAAGCCGGTCTGGTGGTCCTTGCCGCTCTTGCCCCGGAAGTGGAACACCGCGCCGGCGCCGGTCAGCTTCACGTGCTTCTTCTGCATCGTGGTCAGGCCGAAGCTCTTGTTGGTCCTGGCGTACTCGTCATTGCCGATGCGGATCAGCGTCAGTTCCAGCATCCGCACCACGGCGGCGAGCACCTTGTCGCGCGGCAGGCCCCGTCGGGACATATCGGCCTCCAGCCGCTTGCGGAGCTTGGGCAGCGCACGGCCGAAGGCGACCATGCGGTCGAACTTGCCCTCGGTGCGGGCGGCCTTCCAGCGCTCGTGGTAGCGGTACTGCTTGCGGCCCCTGGCGTCGCGGCCGGTGGCCTGGATGTGGCAGTTCGGCCGGGGCGCGATCCATACGTCCGTCCAGGCCGGCGGGATGACCAGCGCCCGGATCCGCTCCAGCGTGGCCTCGTCCGTGACCGCCTCGCCGTCGTCGTCGCGGTAGGACCAGAGGGGCGGGCGGCCGCGCCGGCGGATGCCCGGACCGTGGTCGGAGCACCAGGACAGGCGAGGCGGCAGATCGGGGAAATCAGCGGTGTCGCGAGCCATCCCGTGCTCCTTTCGGCGAGCCGGGAACGTGATAGGGAAGGGGCGGTTCCTTCGCCCCGCGAGCACGCTTTCCGTGAACTACAGACACGCCTTCCACGCCGCGAACTTCGCCGACCTGGTGAAACACGCGACGCTGACCCTGCTGCTGGAGGCGCTGCTGCGCGACAAGGCGCCGATCAGCATCGTCGACACCCACGCCGGCGCCGGCGGCTACGACCTGGACGGCGAACTGGCGCGGCGCACCGGCGAGGCGGCGCAGGGCGTCTTCCGGCTGATGGCCGATGACGGCGCGCCGGCCGAGTTCACGGCCCTTAAGGCGGCGGTGCGGAAAGGCAATCCGGGCGGCGGAGTGCGGTTCTATCCCGGCTCGCCCAGCCTGATCGGCGCCGGTCTGCGACGCGGCGACCGTTACGTGGCCTGCGAGCTGCGCGACGACGACTGGGCGCTGCTGCGCCAGACGCTGGCGCCGTTCCCGGGCGCCAAGGCGGTTCAGGACGACGGCTTCGCCACCGCCGGACGCGAGGCGGGGAAGGGCGGTCGGCTGTTCGTGCTGATCGACCCGCCCTTCGAGCGCGCCGACGACTACGAGCAGATCGCCACCGCCCTGGACGGGGTGTTGACGCTCGACCCTGACGCCTGCGTGGCCGTGTGGCTGCCGCTCAAGGACCTGGAGACCTTCGACGCCTTCCTGCGCCGGGTCGAGCTGGGCGCGCCGTCGCTGCTGGTGGCCGAGGCGCGGCTTAAGCCGCTGAGCGACCCGATGAAGATGAACGGCTGCGCGATGGTCATCGCCAACGCGCCGGCGGGGATCGAGCCGGGCCTGAAGGCCATCTGCGGCTGGGTGGCGGAACGGCTGGGCGAGGCCGGCGCCAAGGCGGCCGTCTGGCGCACGGACG